>CAYPUQ010000319.1:0-7450 GCA_964413655.1 uncultured Solibacteraceae bacterium
TAAACTGGGCTCACAACCATGTTCGAGCGCTACACGGAAGACGCTCGGAAAGCGGTCTTCTTCGGCCGTTACGAAGCCAGCCAGTTTGGCGCAAGGCAGATCGATACGCACCATTTGCTACTTGGGCTGCTGAAAGCCGGCCGGCGAATCGCGGAGTTCGTGTTGAAGGAAGAATCGCTAGACAGCTTCCGGGAAGAGTTCGCAAGCTTGCGGACAGGCGATCGGGTATCCACATCGGTCGACCTGCCACTCAGTGAGGAATGCAAGCGTGCGCTGGCCTTCGCGGCTGAGGAAGCGGAGAGAGTGCGTAGCCGCCTGATTGCCCCTATCCACTTGCTGGCGGGATTGGTGCGGGAGCGGCATCGAGCCAGCGAGGCACTCGGCGGCCGCGCAATCACTCTCGAATTTTGCCGCGGCGAGATGCTCAAGACACCGCCAGCCGCCGCGGCGATGGATCTCGATGCCATCGTTCAGCGCCTACCGCTCAGCCGCTATGCCGCTGCCCAACGAATCCTCGAAGCCATGCTGCAACCAGAGGTTACCATCACGGTAACCATCGGCCCGGAGAGCTTCACCATTACGCTCTCCGAGCCTGAGCCATGACCGGCCAACTCGCGGAACCGAAGGCCCCCGCCAATCCGCCGAAACCGTCGAGCCCGAACAGGCACTGCGCCGCTGTCCCCATGATCGCCACCGCGACCACGGACATCACCGTGGACACTTCCCGATCCGCGTTCGCCGCCCCAAAACAGATAAATTACCGCGCCGCGCGGAGCAAGGTGGCTGAGCAACTGGCGGATGTCCTCGCGGACGAGTTCGCCGAGGCGGTCCGCAAACGAAGGCAGGTCATAGAGCGGGTTGACGGCGGGAAGCCGCTCCGCCAGCCGCGATCCGAAGAACCCAAGAACCTGGGCGGCAACCACTACCACCGCCAGCAGGAGCAGACCAGGGGCCCCTGGACGCCGGAGGTAACCAGACGCTCCAGCGCCTGCAAAACAAGGCGGCGCCATGCCGTCAACGGCCACAACGCCACCCGTTCTGGAAGAGGGATCTTCCGCCTTGGATTGCCGAACATGGGCAAGAGCAGGAGCGCGCCGAGCGCCAGCACTGGGCTGGCGGCCGCCTGCCTGCACCACGAGAAGCGCCGAGTTGAGCCAATCCAGTTCGCCGGACATCGGCGATTCGACCAATTCGAAGTACGGTTAGCGGGAGGATGTGCGACGTAAGAAGGCTCAGCCCCCGGCCGGTCAGCGGCGTCATCTTCCGCATCCCGTGCGAGCAGTTCTCGGCGAAGGTGTGCCGGCCGTGTTCCAGATCGAGCAGGCGGAGCAACCAGTGGGGCCGCGTCTTCGCTTCGGCGCGCGGAACCCGTAGACGGCCCCGGTGAGATGCAGGTGCTCTTCCACCGCAAGGGCATCGAACAGGCCAACGTCCTCCGGCAGAACGTCCACGATCCGCTTCACACCCATCGGATCGATCGCGGGGTCGAGGCCACAGATACGCCGATCTCACCTCATGTCACGCTATACTCGAAACGGTTCGCATGCGGAGGCGGGTGGCGGCGGTACTGATCCTGTCCGGATGGGCAGCCGGGTGTGGGCGCGACACGGGGCCAACCGTGCGCGCCGGCGAACCCGCCAGGGAGGCGGCCGCCTGGGTGGATTCCGTCGGCGACGGCATACCCGACTTCGCCCGGCTCACGGCCGAGTCCGACCGTCAGGCTTTTCGCCATTGGTCCGCGTTCCTGGCCGAGTCGATGTTCTACCGGAGCACTGCCGGCCTGCCGAAAGATGTCAACGACTGCGCCGGCCTCGTCCGCTTCGCCTACCGCGAGGCTTTGCGCCGCCACGACGGCGCTTGGGCCGACGATCTTCGACTGCGGGCCGTACCCCCCTGGCCCGGCGTTCAACAATATCAGTACCCCTACACGCCACTGAAAGCCAGTCTTTTTCGCGTTACCGATGTGGAGTTCCCGGGCTTGCCGCCTTCTCCTGCCGACTTCGCCGAATTCGCCGACGCCAGGACCCTCATGCGCCTGAACACGCACTTCACCGGACGGCGCCTTGAGACCGCCGAACCCGGCGACCTTCTGTTCTACCGGCAACTTGCCCAGAGCATGCCGTTTCACGTGATGGTCTACCTGCCGGAGAGCTACCTGGAACCCGGCCGCCCCCCCTCGGTCGTGTACCATACCGGGCCGGATGGCCAGGATCCCGGCGAGATGCGGCGCCCCACGGTGGAAGAACTGCGGCGCCACCCGGAGCCGCGCTGGCATCCGGTCCCCGGAAACCGGAATTTTCTAGGTGTGTTCCGCTGGAATATTCTGCGAGATTCGATCTAATGAGACCCCAACTACTTCTGCCCATTGTCCTCGCTCTACTCTTCCTGTTCCCCACCTTGGCGCAGGAGGACGAGAGCGGCGCGTACTTCTCGTTGTCGAGCAACCGGACCTACGCGCCCAGCGAGACCCCGTCGGTGCAGTTCTGGGGTTGGGGCGTCGAACGCGTCGAGTTCCGCCTTTACAAGGTCAACGACGCGGTGAAATTCTTCGAGCAACTCGAAGACCCGCGGCGGTTCGGCGGACGCCCGCCGCGCGACGCGCGCCACCTGACGCCGCTCGAACGCATCCACCGCTGGAAACAGCGCACCCGGCTGCGAATGAGAAACGTCGTCCGGCAGCAGTTCGACTCGGGCGCCCGTGCGCGGATTCGCGAGACCATTGACCCGCCCAAGCCGGAGGTAAAGGTGACGCCCGAAGCGAGGGCGACAGGCTTCGCCGCGGTGCCGCTGCTCAACCCGCAGCAACTTGTCCGCAAGTGGGAGATGCCGGTCGCGAAAGGCAACCGCTGGGACTCCCAGAACGTCGAATTGCCCGTCCCCGGCAAGGGCGCCTACCTGCTGGAAGTGACCGACGGGAAGCTTCAGGCCTACACCATCGTGATGGTGAGCGAACTGGCGCTGCTTACCAAGAGCACCTCCGGCAAACTGCAAATGCGCGTAGTCCGCCGCGATACCGGCGAGCCCCAACGCGGCGCGCAACTACGAATCTACTTCCCGTCGAAGCAGAAGGTTCTGGGCGAGGCGGTGACCGACGGCAACGGCTTCGCCGAAGCGGCCGTCGATGAGACCGACCCGGAAAACATCATGGTGACCGCGCGGGCCGGCGACGATTTCAATGCCGTCTCGCTGTGGGGGTCGACGCTGTCCACCGGCACTGGTCGGCGTCTGCGCGGCTACGTTTACACCGATCGCCCGATCTACCGGCCCGGCGACAGGGTTCGCTACAAGGCGATCTTCCGCGGCAAGGGCCTCGACGGCTGGAGCCTGCCCGAGACCGGCGATGTCCGCGTGCAAGTGCAGGACACCGAGGGGAACCCCGTGCATCGCACGACTTCGCGGTTCTCTTCCTACGGCACGATCCACGGCGAGTTCACCTTGGCGAAGAGCGCGCCGCTCGGCTACTACAGCGCCTCGATGGAGAGCGGCGAAGGTTACGCCTCGGCGGGTTTCGAAGTGGAGGAGTACAAGAAACCAGAGTATGAGGTGCGCGTTACTCCCTCGGTGCGCCGCTTGGCGCAGGGGCAAGCGGTGGAGGTAACGATTAGCGCGCGCTACTTCTTCGGCGAGCCGGTGACGAACGCGCGCGTCACCTACGTGGTCCACCGGTCGCCCTACTTCCTGCCCTACTACATGGACGAAGACGAGGGCTTCGACCCCGACACCGGCGGCGACCGCTATTACGAAAGCGAACAAGTGCTGGAAGAAAAGACCGACCTCGGCCCAAGCGGCGAAGTCGTGGTGCGCATTCCAACGGTAGCGGCCGATAAGGACCTCCGTTACCGGATCGAAGCCCGCGTGACGGACGAGGCCGGTCGCGAGATCACCGGTGCCAACTCGGTGATCGCCACCGTGGGCAGCTACTTCGTGCGCGTCCAACCCGAGCAGTACGTCTATCAGCCGGGCGACCGGGCCGTGTTCCTGGTCGAAACCCGCGACTACGACAACCAGCCCGTAGCCGGCCGGCCGTTCGTGCTGGAACTGCGCCGGCACCAGTGGAACAGCCGCGAGCGCCCGCTGCTGCAACAGACCACCGGCAAGACCGGTCCCGACGGACGCGCCCGCGTCGAAATGACGGTGGCGGACGGGTCGCTGATAGCGCGGGCGGTATCGCGAACGGACGAGGGCCGCCAGGTGGAACGGACGGCGTTTGTCTGGGTATCGGGCGGGGCATCCTGGTATTCGCGCCGCACCGACAGTCTCCAAATCGTGGCGGATAAGATCTCGTATCAGCCGGGCGATACGGCCCGCGTGCTGATCATTGGTGCGCAACCCGGCTCGGACCTGTGGGTGAACACCGAGGGCCGCGGGGTCTACACAACGCAGTTCGTCAAGACGAAGGAGCCGACGGTGACGCTCGATCTGCCGGTGCGAAAGGAGTACACGCCGAACTTCTTCGTGCAGGTGGTGACGATGCGCGACGGCAAGATGATCTACGGCTCGCGCAGCGTGAAAGTGCCCGCGACCGAGCAGAAGCTGGACGTGCTGCTGCGAGCGACTAAGGAGCAGTTCAAGCCGGGCGAACCAGGCTCGTATCTGTTGCAGGTTCGCGACTCCGCCGGCCGTCCGGTTCAAGGCGAGTTCAGCATCGGAGTCGTGGACGAGGCGCTCTATGCGTTGCGGCCCGACACCACGCCCGACATCGTGAACTACTTCTTCGGCCGGGAGTACAACAGCGTCAGCACCGATTCGTCACTGAGTTATTACTTCAGCGGCGAAGCGGGCAAGCGGCGGATGCAGTTGGCGAAGATCCGGCCCTTTCACAGCCGCGCCCAGTTGAAGCCGGACCGGCTGGTGCAGCCGCGTGTGCGGCGCGACTTCCCCGACACCATGTACTGGGTGGCCGACGTCAAGACCGACGGGACGGGTCGCGCGAAGGTAGACGTTGAGTTCCCGGACGCGCTCACCACATGGCGCGCGACGGCGCGCGGGGTCACGGTGGATACGAAGGTTGGCAGCACCATCGAGCGGACCGTCGTGCGGAAGAACCTCATGGTCCGGCTCGGCGCGCCGCGCTTCTTCACCGAAGGCGACGAGGTGACAATCGCCGTCATCGCGCAGAACTACCTGGCCAATGAAAAGACGGTGCGCCTGTCGCTCGAAACCAAAGGCTTAGAGATCCTCGAAGGCCAGACGCGCGACGTGAAGGTGGCCAGCCGCGCTACCGTCTCCGTGCCCTTCCGCGTAAAAGCCTCCGCCGCGAAGGAAGCGACGCTGCTCGTAAAGGGGCTGACCGACGAAGAGTCCGACGCGATGGAGATCACGCTGCCGGTCATCCCGTTCGGCGTGCCGTTGAGCGACGCGAAAAGCGGCGCGCTGACCGCGGGGCAGGAGGACACCGTGGCCGAACTCACCTTCCCGGCCGATGCCACGCCGTCCACGCGCGCGATCGAGATCGGCGTGTCGCCCTCCGTAGCGGGCTCCATCTTCGGCGCGCTCGAATACCTCGTCACGTTCCCGTACGGCTGCACGGAACAGACCATGTCGAGCTTCCTGCCGAACGTCATGGTGTCGCAGTCCATCAAGGGCCTCGGCCTGGCGTCGCCGGTCAAGGAAGACGAGCTGAACCGCAGGATTCGCGCCGGTCTCGACCGGCTCTACGACTTCCAGCACGAAGACGGCGGCTGGGGCTGGTGGAAGACCGACGACAGCACCGCTTTCATGACCGCCTACGTGGTATCCGGTCTCGCGCAGGCCGCTTCGGCCGGCCAGGGAATCGACAATCAGGCGATGCTTCGTGGCGCCGGATGGTTGAAGAAGAACACCAACGCGAAACTTTCGCCGGATCTGCGGGCCTACATGGCCTACTCGCTGGTCCAGGCGAAGCAGTCCGACGCGGGTTACCTCAGCGCGGCGTGGCAGCTTCGCGGCGAGATGTCTTCCTATGGGCAGGCACTGCTGGGCTTGGCGTTGCAGGAGGCAGGCGACACGCGGGCCGCGCAAGTCGCCGCCGGCCTGGAGCGGAGCGTCCGGTCCGACGGCGCCGTGGCGTCCTGGCCTGCCGATTTCGACGGTTTGATGGACATCGATACCGACACCTCGCCCGAGGCCACCGCTTACGCGCTCAAGCTATTGAGCCGGGTGCGGCCCGAGAGCCCACTGCTGCCGAAGGCGGCGCTGTATCTGGTGCGCAGCCGCAATCAGGGCTACTACTGGAACTCGACCAAGCAGACCGCGATGGTGATTTACGGCCTGCTCGACTACCTGAAGCAGAGCGGCGAGTTGAACCCCGATTTGAACCTCACGGTCGAAGTGAACGGCCGGGAGGTACTGAGCAAACGGCTGACCGCGCAGGACGCCGTCGCGTTGAACCCGGTGTCGGTGCGCGTCGAAGCCGCGGATCTCGCCGCCGGCGCAAACATGGTGCGAATCAAAAAATCGGGCGAGGGCCGCGTGTACTGGTCGGCGACCGCCAACTACTACACCACGTCGCCGCGCCAGGTGGCCCGCGGAAACGCCGCGCTCGGACTGGATCGCGAATACTTCCGGCTGGCGCCAGAAAAAGTGGGCGAACGGATCGTTCATCGCCTGGAATCGCTCAGCGGTCCGGTACAACAGGGCGATGTGCTCGCCGTTCGGCTCACACTGTCGGGCGGCGACTGGCGGTACTTGCACATCGAAGATCCCATCCCGGCCGGCGCGGAGTTCGTCGAGCGGGACGATCTTTACGAGATCCGCGAGAAGCCGCCGTGGTGGCGCTACTGGTTCTCGCGCCGCGAGTTCCGCGACAATCGCGCGGTCTTCTTCCAGACTTGGTTCTACGAGCGGGAGCGCCAGTATTTCTATCTGCTGAAGATCAACAACCCGGGCCAGTTCCGCGTCAGCCCGGCCCGCGTGCAGCCGATGTACCAGCCCAGCTACATGGCCACCACCAGCCAGATCGACCTGATGGTCGAAGGAGGATCGAACGAATGACGCCCGGATTGTTCGCGATGCTTGCCGAATCGTTCCGCGCCGTTCGCCGCCGGCCCGTGCTCCTCGGCGTGCAGGCAACTGGCAACATCGTCCTGCTGTTTCTGCTCTACCAATGGTTGTCGCTGCCGGACGCGACCGTCGCGCAGATCGCGGCGTCGTTGTTGCTCGGGCTGTTTCTCGTGCTGGCGACGATCCTGCTCCATGGCGCGGCGCTCGCCGCGTTTCACGACGGCGCTCCCGCCCTGCCCTTCGGCCGGGCGTTCCGGCGGCTGCCGCGCCTGCTGCCATGGGGCGTGGCGATGGACCTGCTGCTCTGCGTCTCTTTGTACCTGTGGGTGGAGTTCACCCAGGGCCCCTTCTGGCTCGCGCCGCTCGTGGCGGTGCTCGCACTGCTGCCGCATGCGAGCGATGCCGTCCGCGACGACGGCCCGGCCAGGGCGCGACGCGTGCTGCACGGCTGGCGCTATTGGGCGGGCGC
>CAYPUQ010000320.1:0-7443 GCA_964413655.1 uncultured Solibacteraceae bacterium
TCGGCGGGCGCGGCGACCGGTGGGGCGGGCGGTGGTGGCGGCGCTGGTGGTGGTGGCGGCGCGGCGGGCGGTGGTGGATCGCAGGCGCTCGAACAGACCTTCCGGGAGGCCGAATCGCGGCTCGTCCGGTCCAACCTTGGCAAGCACGCCAAGATCTCCGCGTTACCCGGAATTCTCGTCATCGGCGATCCCGGCGGCGCCAAAACCACCACCGTCATGCAGTCCGGCTTGGAAGCCGAACTCCTGGCCGGCCAGGCGATTCAGGGCAGCATGGTGGCGTCCACCGAGGGCGTCAACGTCTGGCTTGGCCGTTCCATGTTGTTCGTCGACGTCGGCGGCAAGCAGCTGCAGGACCCGAAGGCGCGCGCCACCATCATCAAGCGGCTGGCCCCTTCGACTTCAATCGTAGGTTCGGGCGAAGCGGCGCCGCGAGCCGCCATCATCTGCCAGGATGCCGAAGCCTTCCTCCGCCAGGGCGGCGCCGAGGCAACCGCCCAAGCCGCCAACCGTCTCCGCGACGTGCTGAACGAAATCAGCGTCGCCTGGGGCGTCCAATTGCCCGTGTACGTGATGTTCACCCGCATGGATCGCGTACCATTCTTCGCGGAATACGTCGGCCCATTGACCCAGGACGAATCGGGCATGGTCCTCGGCCGCACCCTGCCGATGATGGATTTGACTGGCGGCGTTTACGCCGACCGGCAGAGTGCTCGATTGACGGAGGCCTTCAGCGAGATCGTCCACGGATGCGCCGATAAGCGCACCGAGTACCTCGGCCGCGAGCGTGAGTCCGGGAAACTCTCCGGGGTTTACCAATTTCCACGGGAACTGCGCAAGCTGCGGACGCTCATGGTCCAGTACATGGTCCAGCTCGCCCGGCCCAGCCAGTTGCACGCCGGACCGTTTCTGCGCGGATTCTACTTCACCGGCGTCCGTCCCGTCATCGTGAGCGACGCCCTGCCGGCACAGCGCCCCACCGAGCGCGAACCCGTGCTCGCCGACGCGACCGGCATCTTCCGCCACGCCCCTTCGGCTCCGGACGTCGCGCATCACGCCACCGCGCGCAAAGTGCCGCAGTGGGTCTTCCTGCGGCGGCTCTTCGGCGAGGTGGTTCTCAAGGATTCCGGTGCGCTCGGCTCCAGTGTCACCAGCACAAAAACCGGCTTCTGGCGGCGGCTGCTGCTCGGCACGGCGTGCTTCCTCGGCCTATTCCTGCTGGTCGCCTGGACTATCTCTTTCTTCCGCAACCGCGCGCTTGAGAGCGAGGTCATGACGGCCGCGCGGGCCATCCCGACCCTCACTCCGGCGCAGGGCGAACTCGCCCCGGTGGACGCGCTGCAGAAGCTCGACGGATTGCGCGGCGTGGTAGCCAAGCTTCGCGACTGGGATCGCGACGGCGCGCCCTGGAGCTACCGCTGGGGGCTTTACACCGGCAAGAGCCTGTATCCGGCAGCCTCGCGAATTTACTTCGGACACTTCCGCCGGTTGCAGCTCGCGCAGACGCAAGATTCTCTGCTGTCGGTTACCGCGAACCCGCAGTCGGCCGGAACCGGGGTCTACAAACCGGTCTACGACGCGCTGAAGGCGTATCTCATTACAACCTCGAATCCCGAGCACAGCACGCAAGAATTCCTGCCACCGGTGCTGATGGAGCACTGGCTCAAGAACCGGCAGATCGATCCGGCACACTCGGAGGTTGCTAAGCGGCAGTTCGATTACTATAGCGTCGTGCTGCCCGAGATGCAGCCGTATCCGTCGTATGCCAAGCCGGACGACAAAGCGGTGGCCACTGCACGAAAGTATTTGTCACAGTTCGCCGCCACCGAGACGCTCTACCAGGCGATGCTCGCCGCAGCCAACCAGAAATTCCCGACAATCCAATTCAATGCCCAGTTCCCGGGTTCGGCCGAAGTGATCCGCAACAACTTCCCCGTGCCCGGCGCGTTCAGCAAGGGTGGGTTCGCCTTCATGCAGGAGGCGGTGAAGAGCCCCGAGAAATTCTTCAGCGGCGAGCGGTGGGTGATGGGCGATCAGAGCTTCGCCACTGTCGATGCGGCCAAGCTGAAGGAAGAGCTCGCGGCGATGTACCGCGACGATTTCCTGAACAAGTGGCGCACCTATCTGAAGGAGACGTCCGTGGTGCGCTTCGGTCTGTCGGAGGCGCCGGGAAAACTGGAGAAGCTCAGCGACATCCAGTCTCCGCTCTTGATGGTGCTGTGCATCGCCTCGCTCAACACCGCGGTGGACGATAAGGATATCGCCGAAAAGTTCCAGCCGCCGCAGTTTGTCACTCCGGAGGGCTGTCGCGATAAGCTCGCCGGCCCGAATAATGCCAGCTATATGGAAGGCCTCATGAGGCTGAGGGGCTCGCTGCAAAACGCGGCCGGGAATCCTACCAACGAGGCGCTGAAGACCGACGCCATTTCTACCGCTACTAACGCCCAGCTAGCGGCTTCGCTCGTAGCGCAAAACTTCAAACTCGACCAGGAAGGCAACACGCACGCCATTGTCAAGAAGGTTCTCGACGACCCGATCGTTTATGCGATGGCGGCGCTCGGCAGCGTCGACAAGGAAGCAATGAACGCCAAGGGACGCGACCTCTGCGCTCAGATGCGCCCGTTGCTGGCCAAGTATCCGTTCAACGCGAAGGCGACCGCCGAGGCGTCGCTGGACGAAGTGGGCTCGGTGTTCGCGCCCGGCACGGGCCTGCTTTGGCAGCTTTTCGAGAGCGGTCTCAACAAGGTAATCCAGCGCCAAGGCAACACCTTCGTCCCCCTGCCGGGCGGCAACATGTCGGTGAACCCGCAGTTCCTTTCCTTCTTCAATCGCGCGGCAGCCGTGAGCAACGCGTTTTACCGGAGCGGGTCGCCCGTGCCGCAGCTTGTCTTTTCGATGACTCCGGTGCGGACCGAAGGCATCCAGAACGTTACCCTCCAGATCCACGGACAGGCGCTCCAAACCGCGGGAAGCACCCAAGCCAAGCAGTTCGCCTGGCCCGGAACTGGACCGCAGGAAGTGAGAATGGCGGTGCGGATCGCCGGCGGCTCGGAACTGAACTATCCGGGATATAGTGGCATCTGGGCGCTCTGGCGGTTCTTCTCGGAAGCCGAACCCGCCGGTGCCGCGGGTAGCGATTTCAGCCTCGCCTGGACGCTCCGGACCGCCGGCGGCGTGGTGACCTTGCCTGGCAGCGGCAATCCCGTGGTTGCTCGCTTCGACCTGGACATGATGGGCGCTCCGCCCGTCCTGCGGCCGGGCTATCTGTCACAGCTCAATTGCGTGATGCCGGCGGTGCGTTGAGGGCAGACAACAGTCTATGATGCAGCTTCCCGCGCAGTGGGGCAAATACGAACTCCTCGAATATCTCGGCGGAGGCATGTCGCACGTTTACAAGGCGCGCGACACCGTCATCGGCCGGACCGTTGCGGTGAAGATCCTCACCCCGGAATCCTGCGCCGACTCCGACGCCAAGGCACGCTTCCTCCGCGAGGCGAAGACCGCCGGCAACATAGTCCACGACAACATCATCAACATCTTCGATTTCGGCATCGAACAGGGCCGGCCGTTCATGGTGATGGAGTTCCTCCAGGGCAGCGACCTGCGCCACGCCCTGGAAAAGAACCAAGTGGGCGATCTCTGGACCCGGATCGAGATAGCCATCCTGGTAGCCCGGGCCCTCGAGCACATCCACGCGCTTAACATTGTCCACCGCGATATCAAGCCCGACAACGTGAATATCGGCCCGGACGGCCGCGTCAAGCTGATGGACTTCGGCATCGCCAAGACCGAGGCGCTCAACGTCACCCGAACCGGCTTCACGCTCGGCACGCCGGCCTACATGGCGCCCGAACAGGTCCGCGGCCAGACGCCGACCCCGCTGGTGGACGTCTACGCCTTCGGGTTACTGCTGTACGAACTGCTCACCGGCATCCGGCCGATCGACGGGAAGTCGATCGTCGAGATCTTCCAGAAGGTCCTTCAGGAACCGATCGACATGGCGCCCCTGGAACGGACGGGGGTCGATCTGTCGCTGGTGGACCTGCTCCGGCGGACGCTGGCCAAGGAACCGTCCGAGCGTCCGCAGAGCATGACTGAAGTGCGCCAAAGCCTCGAAGCGTTCTTGGCGGGCGCCGAAGCCGTTCCTGCCGCTCCGACGCCTGCCGCGCGATCGAAATGGCTGATCCCCGCCGCCGCCGGCGGTGGTTTGTTCGTGCTCCTGCTGATCGTCATCTTCGCGGTCTGGCCCAGTTCGGACGGGAAGAAGCGGACAGGGCCGGTCGGGCCGCCGCCGCCGGGGATGGTTGTGATACCGGAGGGCCGGTTTCCGTTCGGGGAAACGTCGGCCAGCGTCGATCTTTCGCCGTTCTACCTGGACAAAACCGAGGTGTCGATCGGCGAGTTTGCGAAGTTTGCCGTCGAGAAAGGACTCCGGGCGCCGTCCGGCGATCCCAACCTGCCCGTAACCGGCATCACCATCGACCAAGCCCAGCAATATGCCACGTGGGCGGGGAAACGTTTGCCGACGATGCAAGAATGGGAAAAAGCCGCCCGGGGTGAGAAAGGGTTCCTCTATCCCTGGGGCGACCAGCACGATCCCAAGCTGGCTAACTTCTCCGACAATCCCGCCATGAAAGAGCCCAAGCTGATGCCCGTGGACTCTATGCCCGAGGGCGCCAGCCCATACGGTGTGCTGCACATGGCGGGCAATGTGCGGGAGTTCGTGCAGGAGTTCGGCCGCCCGTCGCTCGAACAGGTCAAGGCGTTCGCCGTTTTGCTTTCACCCGCCCCCACAGCCGAGGAATCCTGGTGCGTGACACGCGGCGGCGCCTTCGACGAACCGATGCCGAAGAATGCCAACCGCTACTCGCGGCTGTTCCCTGTGCGCTACCGGTCGTCGACGATCGGATTCCGCTGCGTGCGCGATCCGTAAGCCAAGTTAGCGCTTCGCTTCCGGCTGCTGCGCGACATGCAATCCTTTGTGAATCGCGTACAGAGCGAGTTCCAGCCGGTCCGTAACCCCGAGTTTGTCGAAGATGTTGTGCAGGTGATTCTTCACCGTCTGCTCGCTGATGAACATCTTCTCCGCCATTTCACGGTTCTTGTACCCCTGGGCTACCAAGGCAACGATCTCGCGTTCGCGCGCGCTCAGCGGCGAGCGCTCGCGCTGTTCGAATGGGCTGCCCGTTTCGGCACTGGCAGTCCGCGGCGACGCAAACTGCCGCATCACCGCCGCCGTCGTGTGCGAATCCAGCCAGATCTCGCCCGCGAATACCTTCTGGACGCTCTTCAGGATCAACTCCGGACGCGTGTGCTTGGTGACAATGCCCACGCAACCGAGTTTCATCGCCTTCACCCATTCGTTCTTGTCCTCCGACGCGGTGAGGACTAGCACCTTTGCCGCATTGGGAACGTTCTGTAGCGCCTGGAGGACTTCGTGTCCGTCCATCACCGGCATCCGTAGATCGAGCAGAACCACGTCGGGACGCGCATCGTGAATGATTTCGAGCGCCTGCTGGCCGTTTTCGGCCTCGCCAACCAAATCGAAATCCTCAGACTGCTGGAAAAGCGCTCGCAGGGCCATGCGAACGATCGGGTGGTCGTCCACAATGACAACACGAATGCGCCGGCCGGTCATCTCCTGCCCACCCTCGCTTTCGACGCTTTCTGAAGCCAGCAAAGACTTTCCCTCTGCAGCACCGTTGAGCTTGCGTACCGAGCCATTTGCGCCGTTGGCCATTTCTTTCCTCCGTACCAAAACTAATTATATGGGCCGTCTAGTACCTGACCCAATCGGCGTACCCCTGAATCTGGGGATCGGCTATCCCCTAGTTTCGCCGCCTTAGTACCCTAATCAGTAAGGCGCGGAATCCGCTGGTCCACCGACAAACCTCTCAGATCCAATTGTGGGAACTGGACAAATTACTAAAAATAAACAAGATGATCGTGGCGGACCACCGCCGGTCTCACGCTCCCGTGCCGGATCGGCTACCCCGCCGGGCCAGCCCACTAGTTGGCTTCCGGCTAGAGCGTCTGGAACCGTTGTCATTACCAGAATTCCCTCGTGGAAACCCCAGTGTATGACAACTGTTTCACGATTGCCGGCCGCCGTTGATCACCCTTGCGTACTAGTTCTTTCGTTTGCCATCACCTTCTGTACCGTTAAAATTACCTGATAGGGCTCATCAAATTTACCGGGTGACTCTGGGAGGTGCTGCCGCTTGTCATAATGGAGTCAGCCCGAACGGCGCAAGAGCCCGAACGATGCCCCTTGTCCCTCGCTACGTGGAAGCGCTGCCCGCTTACGAGGCCGGACGCCGGATTGAGGACGTCGAGCGGCAATACGGCATCACGGACGCGATCAAGCTGGCCTCGAACGAAAACCCGCTTGGCCCCTCTCCCCGGGCCATCGAGGCCATGAGCCACGCCCTCCGCGGTCTCCACCGCTATCCCGACGGCGGGCTGGCGTTGCGCGAACGGCTCGCCGCCGAATACGAGGTCCGGGTCGAAAACGTCGTCGTCGGCTCCGGTTCGGAAGGCATCATGTCGAACATCATGAGAACCTTCCTCTGCGACGAGGACGAAGTGCTCACCACGGAGGCGGCTTTCATCGGCTTTCAGATCATCGCCCAGTCGCGCGGTATTCTCTACCGCACCGTCCCCTACCGGGACTGGCGCTACGATCTCCCCGCGCTCGCCTCAGCCATCAACGAACATACTAAGATCGTCTATCTCGCCAACCCCAATAACCCTACCGGCACCGTTTTCAGCCGCCAGGAGTTTCTCGATTTCTACAAGCGCATCCCCGAGCGGGTGCTGATCATTCTCGACGAGGCCTACTTCGAATACGCGCAGGATAATCCGCGCTATCCGGATTCGATGCACTACCGTTACGACAACGTCATCACCCTGCGGACGTTTTCAAAGATTTATGGTCTGGCCGGCGCCCGGATCGGCTACGGATTCGCGCACCAGGACCTGATTGCGAACCTGCTGAAGATCAAACTGCCGTTCGAGCCCAGCACGGTTTCGCTGGCGGCCGGTCTCGGCGCCCTCGACGACCGCGCCTTCCTCCACGAGTCGCTCGCGCTGAACGCCCGTGGCGTCCGTTTTCTCACCGCCGCACTCACGGAACTCGGATTGGAGGTCGTGCCGAGCGGCGCCAACTTCGTTATGCTCCCGCTCGCCTCGACCGGTTATGCCGCCCGCCTCGATGACGAAGTGCTCCGGCAGGGTATCATCGTCCGCCCCCTCGGCGCATTCGGGCTGCCGCATTGCCTCCGGATCTCCACCGGCACCATGGAACAGAATGAGCGGTGCGTGCAGGCGTTCCGGCGGGCACTGGCGGCTGTTGCGGCGTGATGCTGAGAGGCTCACAGCGGCCACACGGCAAATCACCTGGTCAGGAGTCTCGGGGAACCGGCCGCGCTCCATTCAAGGAACGCA
>CAYPUQ010000321.1:0-7433 GCA_964413655.1 uncultured Solibacteraceae bacterium
GGCGAACCAGCTGCTGGCCCGCGGCGCGGTGCGCGAACGGGACCTCGCGGTTCGCACAGCGCTCGGCGCCGGACGATGGCGCGTGGCGCGACGCCTGCTCACGGAAAGCGCAACGATCTCGCTGTTGGGCGGCGCGCTCGGCGTGGCGCTGGCCTACGCCGCTGTGCGGGGGCTGCTGGCGCTGATTCCGGTGCCGCTTCCGTTCTGGATGAAGATCGAGGTGGACGCTCCGGTGCTTCTTTTCAGCCTCGCGGTGGTGCTGCTGACCGGCGTCCTGTTCGGACTCGCTCCGGCGTGGCAGGCGTCGAAGGTCGAGTTGAGCGGGGTGCTCAAGGATGGCGCGAAAGGGTCCGCGTCGCGCGGCCGTCTGAGATCGGCGCTCGTTGTTGGCGAAGTCGCATTGTCGCTGCTGCTGCTGGTTGGCGCGGGGCTGATGATGCAGACGCTGATGCGGCTTCAGCGGGTGGACGCCGGATTCCGCGGCGACGGACTGGTGACGGCGCGCGTGGTGCGCTTCGTACAGGGAACGCGCAAGGAAAGCGCGGCGGTGCTGTCGCAGTTTCACGACCGCGTACTGGCGAGCCTGCGGCGCGTACCGGGCGTCGAGTCGGCGGCGGTCACCAATCTGTTGCCCTACGCGGGCACACAGGAGGAGCGCATTCGCGCCGACCTTTCGATCAAGGGCCGCGCGAAGGAGGAGACGAAGATGCTGCTGCCGCTGGCGGGAGCGGACGTGAGTCCCGACTACTTCCGCGCGATGCGGATTCCGCTGGTGCGCGGGCGGCTGTTCGACGACTCCGACACGAACACGTCTCCCTACGTCGTCATCGTGAGCGAGCGGGCGGCGAAGACGTTGTGGCCGGGACAGGACCCGATCGGCCAGGAAGTGCTGTGGGGCGCACTGAGCCCCGGAAATCCGTATTGCCGGGTGGTTGGGGTGGTGGGCGATGTGAAGTACCGGGCGGCCGAGGGTGAGAACGGGCTGGAGTTCTACTATCCGATGGCGCAGTGGCCTGTGAACGCCACCTACTATGTGGCGCGCGTTCATGGCGACTCCGAGGCGTTCGCCCCGGCAGTGCGGCGCGCCATCGAGCAAGCCGACCCCAACGCGGCGATTGTCTATGTGAAGACGCTGGAGAAGACCATCGGCGAATCGCTGTGGCAGCGGCGGCTGTGGGGAGTGCTCTTCACGGTCTTCGCCGTACTCGCGCTTGTGCTGGCGGCTGTCGGGTTGTACGGCGTCATGAGCTTCGGCGTGGCGCAGCGTACCCGCGAGATCGGAATCCGGCTCGCGCTCGGATCGCAGCGCGGCCAAGTGGTGGGCCTGGTGGTGCGCCAGGGCATGACGCTCGTGGCCGGCGGAGCGGCGCTCGGACTGGCGGCGGCGATCGCGCTCAGCCGGCTGGTGGACCGGCTGCTGTTCGGCGTCGCGCCGTTCGACCTGCCGACATACGCCGCGGTGACCGTTCTGCTCGGAGGCGTCGCGCTTCTGGCGTGCTGGCTGCCTGCGCTGCGGGCGGCACGAGTGGACCCGTTACAGGCCTTGCGAGCGGACTAAGGCGCTCACAGCCCACGAACGCGCCGGAACGATGCAAATCAATGGTCAACCAAGCTCCAAGACAACCCGCTCAAAGATAGACTGGGAGTATGGATTGGAGCCTTTGCAGAGCCGTGGACCGTGCCCCCGGAAAGCTCGGCGGGACATGGTGCTTCCGGGATACCCGCCTGCCGGTCTCCACGCTGTTCGAGCACCTGGACCAAGGCTCGACCATAGACGAATTCCTGGAGTGGTTCCCATCTGTCAGACGAGATCAGGTGCATGAGGTCCTGGCTTTCGCGAAGCGCTCGCTCGATCAGCCAACGGCGGCTGCGTGAAAATCCTCTTCGATGCCAATACCCCAGCGCCACTCGCGCGGTTCTTGCGGGGGCATCAAGTACTCCGAGCGGATGAACTGAACTGGAGTGGGCTGGACAACGGTGCGCTGCTGAAAGCGGTCGAGGAAGCTGGGTTCGATCTGCTGATCACTGCGATCAGAACGTTCCCTACCAACAGAATCTAACCAACCGTCCACTGGCTGTCGTGATCCTGTCGTCGAATCATTGGCCGACTCTGCGGCAAGTCGCCGCCCGAATCGGCACGTCCGTGGATTTCGTCCAAGCGGGGCAGATCATTCGAGTCGACGTCACGAAGCTGTAGGGCGCGGGGTCTTGCCGCTCCAATAGTCCCGATAAACGCCGCGCGGGGAACTGCTGAGATCAGGACTGCACCGCTCGCCGGCGGCACGGGAGGCCACCAAACCGCGAGTCCCTTGGCAGAATCCCAGGCCGCTGACCAGACGATTCCGCCCGCTCGCGGTGAGAATCTGGCCGCGTGCAAGGTCCGCCTTCCGAATCCGGCGGTCCGCGCGTAACCTGAGCGTTCACTCAACATGACGCTCATTCGATCCCTCAAGCTGCCTCTCGTCTGTCTGGTTCTGATTCCCGGCGCGGCGCTGGCGCAAAGCTCGCTGACCGGCGTCGTGGAGGAAGCGACCGGCGGAGCGATCCCTGCGGCCCACGTCCTCCTCGAACTCGGTTTGATCCGGCTGGAGACCACCACGGATACGCTTGGCAGGTTCACCTTCGCGAATCTCCAGCGAGGCAGCGCGCGCGTTACCGTGTCGCGGGGCGGGTTCACAAGGAAGCTCGCCACGGTGGACGTCGGCGATGGCGAGGCGCAGGTGACGGTGCGGCTGGAAGTCGCGCCGGTTTCGGAGTCGGTGACGGTGGTCGCCGAGAGCGCGACGTACCGGCCCGAAACCGCCACCACGGGAACGAAGCTGGACCTGCCATTGATCGAGACGCCGCAGGCGGTCTCCGTGCTGACGCGCAAACTCGTCGAGGACCGGCAGGTGCTGCGCCTCGGGGAACTGGCGGAGAACGTCGCCGGCGTGCGGCATTCTCCCGGCTACGGCGGCCTGTCGTCGGCCAACTACTATATCCGCGGTTTTCGCGGCAGCTTCTCCGGCGGCAACCTTCGCGACGGGTTTCGCGACTACACGTTCCTGTCGGCGCGCGAGGTGCAAGGCGTGGAGCGCGTCGAGTTCCTGAAGGGCCCGGCGTCGATTCTGTACGGGCAGCAGGAGGTGGGCGGCATCGTCAACACGGTGTTGAAGCGGCCGAATCCGAACCGCGCGGTGCAATTGGGGATGCAGACCGGCGCATTCGGTCTGGCAAGGCCGACGCTCGACTTGAATACGCCGCTGAACCAGTCCGGATCGCTGCTGTTGCGGATCAACGGAGCTTACGAATACGCCAGGAGCCATCGCGACTTTGTGAGGAACGAGAGTCAGTATCTGTCGCCGGTGCTGGTGTGGCGCGCGGGTCCGCGAACCACGCTGCGGCTGCACACCGAGTTTCAGCGCTACCGTTATCTGTTCGACACAGGTTACTTCCCCGAGCCGGAATTCTTCGCGCAGGACGTGAAGCGGTACTACGGCGAACCGGGCTTCAACTTCACGCGAACGCGGCAGGCGATGTTGACCGTCGAACTGTCGCACGCGTTCACGGAGAACTGGAATCTGCGAAGCGCGTTGAACGGGTTGCTGGTGGATGGCAGGCCGGGCCTGATCAACCCGGTGTCCCTCCAGGCCGACCGGCGCACGATCAACCGGTCCGCATTCCAGACCGACGAGGTTTCGCAGAACTACTCGTGGCAGAACGAGGTGTACGGTCGCGCCAGGACAGGCGCTCTGCGGCACAATCTGGTGGCGGGCGCGGAGCTGGTGCGCTGGGACTTCCGCTACGTCTTCCTGTCGGCGGCGGGAACCACGATCGACCGGATTCAGCCGGTCTACGGCAACATCCCGACCTCGTTCTTCCCGCTGTTCGCTGACCGCACGTATTCGAACATCTCCGGCAACTACGTTCAGGACCAGATCACGCTGCGCTCGAACCTGAAGATGCTGGTGGGAGCACGGGCGGACTTCGTCGACCAGCGCTCGATGGACCCGCTGCGGGGCGTGCGCACGAACAGCCGCTCGACGTTCAACTTCGCGCCGCGCGTGGGGCTTCTGTACAACCCGTTCGTGTCGACGGCGGTGTACGGGAGCTACACCAATTCGTTCCTGCCGCAGTATGGCGTGAGCCAGACCGGCGAGCGGTTCGATCCGCAGCAGGGGAAACAAGTGGAAGTGGGCGTGAAGCAGAACTTTCTCGGCGACCGGCTTTTCGGCACGCTCACGCTTTACCGGCTGGAGCGGACCAACGTTCCCACGCCCGATCCGGTGGCTCCGCAGTTCAGCATTCTCACCGGGGCGTAGCGCAGCAAGGGGCTCGAGTTGGAGCTTACCGGGCGCATCACGCGGCAATGGAACGTCATCGGCAACTACTCGGCTATCGACGCGTACGTGAGCCGGGACAACCGCCTGCTGGTCGGGAGCAAGCTGCTCGGCGTTCCGAAGCACTCGATGGGTGTGTGGAGCACCTACGACGTCGATCGCGGGAAACTGGCCGGGTTCGGGTTCGGCGGCGGCTTGTATTCCGTCGGCCGCCGGCAGGCGCGCCTGCCGAACATCCCCACGTGGATCCCGTCGTACGGACGGGTGGACCTTTACGCCAGCTACCGGACGCGCCACTGGAAGCTACAAACCAACGTCAAGAACGTGAACAACGTGAAGTGGTACGAGGCGCAGGGCTCGCTGGTGGTTCCGCAGGCCACCAGGCATGCGCTGGTTTCGGTGGCGTACCTCTTCTAATGCGGGCAGCGATTCGCATCGCGCGGTGCGAGCTGAAGACGCTGGCGCGCGAGCCGGGAACGGCGGCCGCGGTACTGGCGACGGTGGTGCTGCTGAGTCTGGCCGTCTACGCGCGGCTGCCTGCGTTCCGGGCGACCGAAGCCTGGAAGCGCGGCGCCGCCGAGGAGGTGCGGAGGCAGTGGGTGGAACAGGGAGTGCGTCATCCACACTCGGCCGCGCACTATGGACTGTACGCGTTCCGGCCGCTGCCGGCGGAAGCGTTGCTGGAACCGGGCGTGTCCGAGTTCATCGGCCAAACGCAGCCGCTGGAAACGCACAAGAGGAGTTTCCCGATCCACGCGCCAGTTGACAACGCGACGCCCGCGGCGCGCATGGCGGGACTGTCGCCGTCGATGGTGGCGCTGGCGCTCATTCCGCTGGTCCTGATTCTGTTCGGATACGGGGCGCTGGCACGAGAGCGCGAGGCGGGGACGCTGTTCCAGTTGCTGGCTTCCGGCGTGGCTCCGTCAGATGTGATGTTGGGAAAACTGGGCGCACTGCTGGCGCTGTGCGCGCTGCTCGTGGCCGGCAAGATGGCGATCGAGGTTCCGGCGACGCTGGCGGTGGGTGTCCCGCCGGACTGGGTGCGGTTCGCCGGGATGCAAGGGCTGCATTGGGTGTACTGCTGCATCTGGGTCCTCGCCATTCTGACGGTTTCGGCGGTGTCGCGCTCGTCGCGGACGGCGCTCGCTGTCTTACTCGCCCTGTGGACGGCGAACACGCTGCTGCTGCCGCGAGTGGCGGGATCGGCGGCGCGGCTGATCGTTCGCGAGCCGTCGGTGGAAGAATTCCGTGCGGCGATGCAGCGCGACATCACGACGCGGCCTGACGGCAAGCCGTGGGTGGAGGACTGGTCGCGCGAATTGCAGGAGCGCGTGCTGGAGCAGTATGGCGTCGGAAGCATCGAGGACTTGCCGGTGGGCTATGCGGGGATCATGCTGAAGGGCTCCGACGCACACTACGAGGAGGTCTTCGAGAAGCATTTCGCGAATCTGCAACGACTGCACAAGACGCAGGAGACGTGGCATCTGGCCGTTTCGTGGCTGGGGCCGATGATCGCGGCGCGGTCGGTCAGCCAGGGGCTGGCGGGCTGCGACCTGTCGCACGCGGCTGATTTCTCGCACGCGGCCGAGCGGTACCGCCGCATGTTTGTCGAGGCGACCAACGACGCTACCGAAAAGCTTGGCCGCGGAACCGGGTGGGAAGTGCGTCTGGGCCAGGACGACTGGGAGGCTATCCCGGCGTTTCGCTACGAGACACCGGACGCCGGGTGGTCGCTGCGGCAGCACAGCGCGGGACTCTGGGTACTGGGCTCGTGGCTGATGCTGTCGGCGGTCTGCTTTGCGGCGGCGGTGACGCGGGTGGCGAGGCCGGGATGACGCGGGCCATGCGCCGGGAGTTCCGCCTGTTGAGCCGTGAATCGCCCTGGTGGCTGACGATGTCTGTGTACTGCATGCTGCTCGGCTACGGCTGCTGGCAGAGCCACGGTGTTGTCGGTGCGCAGCGTGCGCAGGTGGAGAACGCCGCCCTTGACTACGAACAGCGTTGGGACCGGATCCGCCATTCGCTCACCGCTCGAGGGGAACGGAAATGGGCCGACGCGCGGAGCCCTTCGCTGGTTGGCGGCTCGACCGGTTACGCGATCCTGAGGCTGCCGGTGGACGGGCTGGCTGCGGTGAGTCCCGGCGAGTCGCAGCGGCGGTCGCGTGTCCGCACGATCTCGATCTATCCGTCCGAACCGGAACCGCCGATCGAGAACCCGCTCATCACGGCTGCGGGTCCATTCGATATCGCCTTTGTCGCGCTCTGGCTGCTTCCGCTGGCGCTCATCGCGATAACGCACGGGGCGGTTTCCGGCAGCCGCGACAACGGAACGTGGCCGATGGTGGCGCTGCACTCGGCGAGCCCGGCGCGCACGGCGCTGCTGCGAATCCTGTTGCCGTCGGCGGCGCTGTGGGCGATCACCGCGGGCGCAGCCGCCATCTGTGTCGCGGTCTCCGGCGGAACCAGCGCAGCCGGTTGGACGCGCTTTGCGCTATGGGCGGTGGGGCTGGCGGGGTACACGGGATTCTGGGTGCTGTTGTCGGCCTGGGTGAATTCGCGGGCATCCAGCGCGGCGGCGTCGGTGCGCGCGCTCGGCATCGTGTGGCTGGCGTCGGTGTGGCTGATCCCGGCGAGCATCGACGCGATGGTCGCGGCGCTGGTTCCGCCGGTGGACCGCTCACAGTCGCACCTGGCGGCACGGGAGGTGCGCCGCGACATCGAGGTGAAACTCCCCGCGATGCTCGATGCGGTGTACGAGCGCCATCCGGATTGGCGGCCGTCGCCGGAGACGGTGGAAGCGGCGAGGAGGCCGGTTCCCGGGGGTCCGGCTTTGCGCGACAGCCGCCGGGTGTATGTGCCATACCTCGACTCGGCGGAGGCCTCGCGGCCGCACCAGGAGCGCGCGGCAGAGCGGGAGGCTGCCGCGGGGAGACTCGCGACGAAGCTGGGCTTCGTGACGCCGGTGCTGACGTTCCAGGCCCTGGCGGACGCGCTGGCGGGCACCTCGCGAAAACGCTTCCTGGAGTTCGAGGACGCAGCACGGTGGGCCGCGACGGAGAGGCATGCGTTCTTCGCTCCGTTGATCCTCCAACTGCGCGAGTTCACCAGCGAGGA
>CAYPUQ010000322.1:0-7417 GCA_964413655.1 uncultured Solibacteraceae bacterium
GCAGCCGGGCGGAGACGGCTCGCGAAAGAAACCGAGAATTGGCGGCGCATGTCGTCCACTATCGAACGCTTCCTCGTCTTCGATCCAAAGAGCCTGCCGGAGGAAGGATGAGTTGGGCCCGCGTCTTTGTCTCCCGGCTGCGCGGATTGATCGGGCACAAGCGACTGGAGCGCGAGTTGGACGAGGAGGTTCGCTTTCACCTCGAGATGCAGATCGAGGACAATCTCAAGGCCGGGATGAATCCCGCAGAGGCGCGGTATGCGGCGCGGCGCAGCTTTGGAGCGATCGAGCCGATGAAGGAAACCTATCGCGACCGGCGGGCCTTCGCCTTCCTCGACACAACCGCGCAAGACGTACGCTACGCAGTGCGGACTCTCCGCAAGAGCGCCGGTTTCGCGACGACCGCCGTCGCCGTTTTGGCGCTGGCGATTGGCGCCAACACAGCCATGTTCAGCGTGTTGAACGCGGTGCTGCTCCGGCCGCTACCGTATCCGTCACCAGAGCAGTTGGCAATGTTGTGGAGCGAGATTCCGAGCCAGGGCGTGCGCGAAGGCAGATCGGCATACCGGAGCATTGAGCAGTGGCGGAGCCAGAGCGAGAGTTTCGCAGACATCGCCTTCTTCGACCCGGTTTCCGTGACACTCACCGGCGCGACGGAGGCGGAACACATTAGCGTCGCCAGGGTCTCGCCGAACTTTTTCGGATTGCTCGGTGTCCAACCGTTGCGGGGGCGAACCTTCTCGGAAGAGGAGGCCGAGCAGCGGCAGCGCCTGGCTCTGATTAGCCATTCCTTCTGGCAAACGCGCTTCGGCGGCTCGCCAGACGCGATCGGCGCCTCCATCGAGCTAGACGGACGGCCGTCCCGCGTCATCGGCGTGATCCCTGCAAGTTTCCACTTTCCGGGGGCCGGCGCGGATGTGTGGGAGCCGCACACGATGTTTCCGGATTGGGAGGGGCTTCGCCGTGCGCGCGGCGCAGGTTCCTGGTTCGTCGTCGGGAGAGTCAAGGCAAATGTGACAGTAGAGCAGGCGCAGGCGGAAATGAACGCGATCGCGCGCCGTCTCGATGATGAGTCGTCGCTGGCCGACCGGAACCGCGGCATCACCGTGGTGCCGCTGAGCCTCCAGGTCATCGGACCGCGGCCGCGGCTCGCATTGTGGATGCTGGCGGGCGCGGTTTTCTTCGTGCTCCTCATCGCCGCGACCAACGTCGCGAGCCTCTCGCTGGCTCGCAGCGCCAGCCGCGAACGGGAGATCGCCGTTCGAGCGGCGCTCGGGGCGAGCCGCGGCCGGATCGTCCGGCAGTTGTTCGTCGAGAGCTTGACTCTAGCCGTGTTCTCCGGACTGTTGGGGCTACTGGTCGCCTGGGCCGGCATCCGCGTTATCCTGGCCGTGAAGCCTGGGAACTTGGCTCGGCTAAACGAGATCAGCCTCGATCCGCACGTACTCGGCTGGGCCTCGGCCTTTTGCCTCCTCACCGGAATCCTGGTTGGACTGGCACCAGCGATCACAATGGCGCGGCGGAACTTGCGGCCTTCTGTCCAAGAAGCCGGCAGGGGAATCGCCGGCGGAGTCGCCGCGCGAGGAATCCGGCGCGCTCTCGTCGTGACGGAGTTCGCGCTGGCGATCATTCTCCTGCTGGGGGCGGGTCTCCTGGTCCGAAGCCTTTGGTCCGTGCAGAACGTCCACCTGGGCTTCAGGCCGGAGCGGGTGCTGTCGGTCCAGCTTTCGACTCCGGTCCTTATGGCCGCCGGGCAGCGAACCAGTTTCTACGAGCGCGTTCTCGAACGGATCGAATCGCTACCCGGCGTCGCGAGCGCGGGCATCATCGGCGATCTTTTCATCGGCGGTAATCCAGAACGGATCGCTACCGCCGAAGGGGACGCCCGAACCACTTCCTGGCGCTTGCGATTTCGCAGCGACGAGGTCAGCGCCGGGCTCTTCAAAGCTCTCGGGGTCCCGTTGCTCAGGGGACGCTTCTTTTCGCCCGCGGACCGCGCTGATTCCCCGAGAGTAGCGATCGTCAACGATGCAATGGCTCGCCGCTTGTGGCCCGGAGGCGATCCGGTAGGCAAGCGAATCAAGCTCGGCCCCGGAGACTCCGCCGGCCCGTGGATTACGGTCGTCGGAGTGGTAGGCGACATGCGCCGCCAGGGACCGGAGAACGCGCCCATCCCGCAGATGTTCGAGCCGCTGGCCCAGAATCCTTCACGGCTGGCGACCCTCCTCGTGCGAACCTCGCTGAATGACCCGCTTCAAATGGTGGGGCCTGTTCAAGCAGCGGTGCGTCGAGTCGACAAGCACGCGCCGCTTTACGGCGTCGCAACCCTGGAGTACCGGCTCGGCACTTTTCTTGCGGAGCGGCGATTCCAGACCTCGCTTCTGATCGGCTTCTCCGTGGTTGCGCTCCTGATGGCCGCCATAGGAATCTACGGGCTCATCCAGTACTCGATCGCGACGCGCACGAAAGAGATTGGTATTCGCATGGCCGTGGGCGCGCAGGCCGCTGACATCTTCCGCATGGTGATTCGCGAGGGGTTGAATCTCAGCTTGACGGGTCTTGCGCTCGGGCTCGTCGGAGCCCTGTGGCTCGGCCGCGGTGCGTCCAGTCTGCTCTTCGGAGTGACCGCTACCGATCCGCTGACATTCATCACCGTTTCGCTGCTGCTGACCGCGGTGGCCGCAGCGGCCTGCTATCTCCCGGCTCGGCGGGCAATGAAGGTCGAGCCCATCGCAGCATTACGGTTGGAATGACGTTGAGCTCCGGCGGGCGATCCCCTCCGGACGGACTCCGCCCGGTCCGTCCCCTGTGCATCTGAATCGATTCCGGCTCGTGCCACGAAGTCGACGCGGAAAGCGCCAACGACAAGCAACAGCCATGCCAGTTATCGCTTTTTCGAGGAACGACCTGGCTCTCAGGGCGCTGACGACAACCAACAGTAGCGCGGCAGCGACCCGCGCAGTGGGAGTGATCGGTCCGAGGAGGCTGGGTGAGTCGCGCCTTGTCGGCCAGGCAAAACTGACCCAATGCCCCTGCTTCAGATCCGCAATTCGGATTGTTGCGTCGAGGCTCAGCGGCCGACCTCCGACGACGCCCGTCATTGTTTCGTGGAAAGCCAGTCCCACACCTTGGCGTACGTTTGCACGTCCGCATAGGCCAGTTCCGCAGCAAGTATAGGACAAGAATATATGAAATGGGCGTTTCAATTTCGTGTTTTGAGCGCGTTTGCTCGGAACTCTCCAGGTACGATGCCCGATCCGAATCGCCGCCTTCAGATCCTGTCGTGTCGTCGCGGCAGTCCGCGGCAGCCCGGCGACGGTTGGCCTTTCGGCACGAGAATAGTCATAGGAGAATACATAGCCTTCATGCGCGCGATCAACATGGCTGGCCACGCTCGCGTGACAATGAGCGATGTCCGCAAGGCATTCGCTACCGCTGGCTGCCGGAAGGTCAGGACCTACATCCAAAACCGCAACCTCATCTTCGAGTCGCCCGCGCGGGACCGGGGCGCGATTGTTCGACAGGTCGAGAGCAAGCTGCAAGACACTCTGAGCGAGAAGCCGGTGATCGTGCTGCGAAGCCTCACCGAGATCGAGGGCGGGTCCGGCAAGCGCCCGTCCAGGCCGTTGAAGCGGAAACCGGCATCAAGCGGCACGTACGTCGTGTTCCTGTCGTAGGCTCCTCGCGTCAACCCACGATTCCCGCTGATCTCGTCCCATCACGGGGATTGTCGATCTCCCGCGGGCGGAAGCGGACAACGCCGGGCCGGAGCCGGCGGCGCGAGTGTGATCGAACTGATCCGCGCCCGCCATCTGTTGTATAGTGAGTGCGTGTTGTCGCCGCGCCAAACCGTGGTTTGGTGCGCTGTGCTGCTGGCCGGCCTGCTGTATGCACAGCGCGGGTTTCGCCCGGAGTTCTGGGAAGACAACCCAGCCGCTGTTCCGGTCGATGCTCATGAGAAAACGGAGTTCGTCTTTGGCCGCTTGCGCTACGACTCGTTCCGCGGCGGGCGCTGGGGGCGCGGAAGCTGGGCGACCGACTACCCGAAAGCCGACCGCCAGTTCCTCCAAGGCGTACGCCGTCTGACGCGGGTCCACACCCGCTCGATGGAGCAGGTAGTGGACATCGACTCCGACGACATTTTCGACTACCCGTGGATTTATGCCGTTGAGGTGGGGCGCTGGGAGATCTCCGACAGCCAGGCGAAACGGCTGCGCGATTATGCCGACCGCGGTGGCTTCCTGATGGTGGACGACTTCCACGGCACTTACGAATGGGAGGTTTTCCTCGCCAGCATCCGCAGGGTCTTTCCCGACCAGCCGATCGTTGACATCGGCGACGACGACCCGGCGCTTCACGTCCTCTACGACCTGCGGGAGCGGTTCCAGGTGCCGGGCGTGCAGTACGTCCGCAGCGGCAGGACGTGGGAGCGGGACGGCGTGGAGGCGCGCTGGCGCGGAATTTACGACGAGAAGGGCCGCCTGGTGGTGGCGATCTGCTTCAACATGGACCTCGGCGACGCCTGGGAATGGGCCGATCTCCCTCACTACCCCGAGCGTTACGCTTCGTTGGCCTACCGTGTGGCCATCAACTACATCATTTACTCCATGACGCACTGACGTGTCATGATCCCTCCCACCACGCTTTAGCGCTTACCCAAGTGCTGAGATATTGAGTTCAACTCCTGCCGCTGCCGGCCGGTTCGGGATTCCCGGATTGGCCGGCGGCTCCTTTTTTCCCCTTCGCGCTGATCGATTTCCTGCGCGTCTTGCGCCCTTCAGGATGAGACGAAGTCCAAAACCGAGGGAGAAAGCAATCATGTTTCCGTCCAATTTCCACCTGCGCGCGGCGCTGCTGGCGGCCATCTGCATGGGTCCGGCCGTCCTGACCGCGGCCGAACCCGTCCGGAATGAGCCGGCCGCGAAGCTATATGACCGCCTCGGCGGCCAGCCTGCCGTTGACGCAGTGGTCGATCAGTTCCTACAGCGGATTCTCGCCGACGACCGGGTGAACCGCTGGTTTGCGCACGCGGCCAGCGACGCCAAACATTTCGCCGCCTATAAGGCCAAGCTGACCGATTTCGTCTGTCAGGCCACGGGCGGTCCGTGCAAGTACAAAGGACTCGACATGGAGGCCGCGCACGAAGGTAAGGGCGTAACACCGCAAGCGTTCGACGTCGTGGCGGGGCACCTGGTGGACACGCTCGACGCGCTCAAAGTGCCGGAGCGCGAAAAGTCGCAGTTGATGGGGCTGCTGGCGCCTATGAAGCCGGTGATCGTGGAGAAGTCCGCCGAAACCACCGCGAACGGGAAGTAGGAATCAATGCCCGCCGACTGCCGGGTTCGGCGCGGACTCCGGCGGCTTCACGCCTTCCGGCACGGGCACAAGCATGCCTTCCTTGCGCACGATCAGCATGCAAGTGTTGTAGCTGGCCAGTTCGAAGCCGTGGCCATGGGTGATGGCGTCGGTGGGACAAGCCTCGACGCAGTAGCCGCAGAAAATGCAGCGATTGTAGTCGATGTTATAAACGCTCGCGTACCGCTCGCCGCCGCTGATGCGGAGTTTGTCCGTGTTTTCCTCGGCTTCGATATAGATGCAGTTGGCCGGGCAGGCGGCGGCGCACAGGAAACAGGCCACGCACTTCTCCAGACCGTATTCGTCACGCTGAAGCACGTGCTTGCCGCGGAAGCGCTCCTGAAACTGCGGCGGTGCGTCGGGGTAATCGTCGGTAATCGTCGGCTTGAGCATCTCCTTGAACGTGATACCCAGCCCCTTCGCAATTGCCGCGGCCGTGCCCAGAATCGTATCCTTTGAAGCCATTCGTCCTCTCTGTGCTGTTCATCCCGCGGGACCCCAACTGGGCCCCTAATTCTTCGACCCTCAACCGGCCTTCCAAACCGGAACGTCCTCGCCGGGGTGGAACACCTCGACGGCCGCCCGCTTGCCCAGATTCTCGATGTCCTGCTTTCCGAAACCTTCCTGGAACTCCTGAATCGTTCCCGACGAGTCGATCCAATAAATGCTCGGTACGTGGGTGATGCCGTACCCATTGCTCACCGGGTATCCCTGCTCGGCCTCGTCCAATAACAGCGGAAAGCCGATGCCGTATTCGCCGGCGAACGCCTTCGTGTGCTGCTCGCTGTCCTGGCTAATGCCGACAACCTGAAACCGGCCGTCCGCCTGCCGGTGAAACCGCTCAAGAAACGGAAGGGTCAACTGGCAAGTCGGACACGAGACCTTGAAAAACGCCACCAGCGCCGGCCCCTGCGACAAGATGCTTTCGAGAGTTCGATGCTCTGCGGCGGCCCCGCGCAGGGCGAACGCCGGGGCTTTTTGACCTTCCCGCAACTTTTCGCGGCCGTCGCGCGCTCCCATCTACCCTAGTGTAGCAAGCACCCCCAGCCAACCGGCCGAACGATCGCCGATTCGCGGAACCTCTCCGGTTACCGTTGCGTACTACAATCGGAAGGGTCGGCCGGCTGGCCGGGGTGAAGGATACATGGCACTCAAAGATTTCCTCAAGAAGCAGTTCATTGACGTCGTTCATTGGACGGAGCCCGAGGATGGCATCCTCGGCTGGCGATTCCCTATGCAGGACATGGAGATTCAGAACGGCGCCAAGCTCACCGTGCGCGAGTCGCAGATGGCGGTGTTCGTGAACGAGGGGCGGGCGGCAGACGCGTTTGGGCCGGGCCTGTACACTCTGAACACCCAGACGCTGCCGCTCTTGACCAACCTGATGAACTGGGACAAGCTGTTCCAGTCGCCGTTCAAGAGCGACGTCTACTTCTTCTCGACGCGGATGCAGGTGAACCAGAAGTGGGGAACGGCCCAGCCCATCACCATCCGCGACAAGGAATTCGGGGCCGTGCGGCTGCGGGCGTTCGGCATCTACTCGTGGCACGTCTCCGATCCACGCCAGTTCCATACGAAGGTTTCCGGCACGCGCGATATCTATCGGGTGGCCGATATCGAGGGCCAGCTCCGGTCGACTATCGCCGGGCGGATGGCCGACACCTTTGCCGAGAGCCAAGTGCCGTTTCTCGACATGGCGGCCAACCAGATCGAGTTGGGACAACTGATCGCCCAACATCTCGTCCCGGTTTTTCAGGACATGGGTTTGACGCTCGATCATTTCGTCGTCGAGAATCTCTCGCTGCCCGACGAGTTACAGAAGCGTCTTGACGAGCGCATCAGCATGAACATGATCGGCGACATGGGCCGCTATACGCAGTTCCAGGTGGCGCAGTCGATGCCGATCGCCGCAGCCAATGAAGGCGGCGGCGGAGTGGGGATTGGCGTTGGTCTCGGCGCGGGCGTCGGAATGGGGCAGGTGATGATGGAATCCATGCGGAAAGGCATGAATCCCCAAGACCCACAGCCGCCGCCCCAAAATCCGCAAGGGCCACCGCCGCCT
>CAYPUQ010000323.1:0-7414 GCA_964413655.1 uncultured Solibacteraceae bacterium
CGCCGGATGGCGCCGGGGCCGGTCCGCCAGTCCGCGTTGCACGCGGCGGTTGGGCCGGGTTGGCGCGCAGCAACCGGTCCTCGAGAGGAGCACGGTCGAAGCGGCGGATGATGGCCTGCATCTCGTCGTTGTTCGGCGCGTCGATGAAGGCAAAGCCTTTCGACTCCTGGGTTTCCGGGCTCCGGATAACCTTCACGTTATCGGCAACCAGATTGTCGGCCAACAACCAGGACTTGATATCGTCCGCGGTGACCCAGGCCGGTAAATTTCCAAGGAAGACAGTAAAACTCATTCGTTCTCTCTACGCTTTCAGCGCTCCGTGGGGTGTTGGGGGGACTCGCAGGACAAGATCCATGAGAGCGACTCCATACTAGCACACACACACCACAGGGGCAATTTTGAGACCTCCTTCAGGACGCTGAAACATCAACGCCCAAACACATCGGAAGGACGCTTCACCGGGGTCCCTCCCCACTCACCGGTAGCATCGCCGGAATCCGCGCACGTTACAGGCCGGCCAGCGGCACCGACCGGGCCATGATCACGGCCGGGTGTTCACGCAACTGCGCCAACACGTCTTCCGAGACGGCGCAATCGGTTTCTACTACGGCCACGGCGCCCAGCGAACCACCCGACGTGGGCACTTCGGTCTGGCGGCCAAGGGCAAAATTGGCGATGTTAATTTCATTGCGGCCGAGGATCGTTCCGACATGTCCGATGACACCCGGAACGTCCCGGTTCTTCGTAAAGGTCAGGTGGCCGTCGAGGGCCGCTTCCAGCGGGATACCGTCCACGTTGATCAGCCGCGGTTTGCCAAACAGCAGAGTTCCCTCCACGGCCAGCACGCCGGCATCGGTGCCGAGTTCGAGACGGATGCCCTCGAGATGGCTGCCATGGGGTTCATGCTGTTCAGCGACGGTGAGTCCGCGCTGGCTGGCAATTTGAAAAGCGTTTACTACGTTCGCCTTTTGCGATAAGTACCGGTTGAGAATGCCGGCCAGACCGGCATTTCGCAGTAGATGTGTATTCGCTTCCGCGATGCGGCCATAGTAAGAGAGCCGCACCGACTGCGGGTGACCCTCGGCAACATGAACGGCGAAGGCTCCCAGCCGCCGTGCCACATCCACCCACGGGCCAAGCGACTTATACTGTTCCGGCGACAATGCCGGCATGTTGACGGCGTTCACCGCGATGCCATTGACGAGGTAGTCGACCATCTGCTCGACGATGCGGATACCCACCGTCTCCTGCGCCTCCCCGGTGGAGCCGCCGATGTGCGGTGTCGCGATGAGATTTTCTTCCTGGAGCAATTCCGACCCGGCGGCGGGCGGTTCCACATCGAAAACGTCCAGCGCCGCGCCGGCCACTTTGCCGGAACGCAGCGCCGCGGCCAGGTCGGCGCCGGCTATTAACTCTCCGCGCGCGCAGTTGACGATTCGGACGCCGTCTTTCATCTTCGCAATGGCATCGGCGCCGATGATGCCGCGGGTCTCCGCGGTGACGGCGAGGTGAAGCGTGAGATAGTCGCTCTCGGCATACAGCGTTGCGAGATCCACCAACTCGACCCCCAGTTCCCGGGCGAGGGCGGGGTTGATGTAAGGGTCATGTCCGAGAATGCGCATCTCAAAACCGCGCGCGCGATGCACCACTTCGCGCCCGATGTTGCCAAGGCCGAGCACGCCAAGCGTCTTGCCGCGCAGTTCGCTGCCAAGAAATTTCTTCTTTTCCCACTTGCCGCTCTTGGTGGAGTAGCTGGCCTGCGGTATGAGGCGCGCCAGCGAAAGCATCAGCCCGATCGTGTGCTCGGCGACGGCGATGGCGTTGCCGCCAGGGGTATTCATCACCAGGACGCCGGCCGCGGTGGCCGCGTCCATGTCGACGTTGTCGACGCCGACGCCAGCGCGTCCAATTACACGCAGGTTCGGCGCTTTCGACAATACGTCCGCGTTCACCTTGACCGCGCTGCGCACCACCAGGGCATCGGCGTCCGCCAAGTGGTTCTGATATTCCTTTGGGTTCGACACCACGACGTCCCAGCCCTGCTGGGCACGAAGGAGGGCGAGAGCGCCCTCGGCAAGAGGTTCCGCAACGAGAATCTTCATCTAATGTCGTTCGTCGGAGCGCCGCGATTATGCGGTGACCGCTTCGTGGATGCCGGCCGCCTCCGCATAGACTTCTTGAACGGCCGCTACACCGGCGCCGAAGCGTACCGGATGCCCGTTGGCGGCGAGTATGATCTCGAGTTCCGCGATGACGGCGAACAGATCGGCAAAATCGAAATAGCCGAGGTGCGCAATACGGAAAATCTGGCCCTTCATGGTTCCTTGACCGTTGGCGATGATGGCGCCAAACCGCTCGCGGAAACCTTTCACAATCTTGCCTGAGTCCATCCCGGCGGGGGCTTTCACCGCCGTCACGGAGGACCCTGGCGAGTTAGGAGCAAACAACTCCAGTCCCAACTCCTGAACCGCCACCCGCGTGGCGCGTGCCAACAGTTGCGCGTTCTCCACCAGCCTCGCCATGCCAGTGGATTGGATATACTTCAGCGCCTCGCCCAGTGCGAGAATCAGCGAAGTGTTAGGCGTCCAACTCGATTCCCCGGCGGCGGCGTTCTTGGCTTCCTTCTTGAGATTGAAATAGTAGTGCGGCAGCGTCGAGGTCCCGGCGTGCTTCCATGCCTTCGGACTCACCGACAGGAACGCCAGTCCCGGCGGTATCATGAACGCTTTCTGCGAGCCGCCGATTACCACGTCCAGGCCCCAGTTTTCGATTTCGAGCGGCATCGTGCCGAGACCGGTGATAGCATCCACAACGAAGATCGCATCCGTCTTCGCGATGGCCTCGCCCATCGATTTCACGTCATGCGCGGCGCCCGTCGAGGTTTCCGACGCCTGCACAAATACGCCTTTCACTCCGGGGGTCGCGTGCAGGGCCTCCGACACAGCTCCGGGCCGCACGACGTCGCCATATTCGGCCTTCAGTAGTGTGACATCGAGACCGAAGGACGTCGTGATGTCCACCCACCGCTCGCCGAACTTGCCAGCCGAGCAGACCACAACCTTGTCCCCGGCCGAAAACAGGTTGGAAACCGAGGCTTCCATCGCCCCGGTGCCGGATGCGACGAACGGAATCACATCGTAGGATGTGTCCATCACTTCCTTCAGACCACCGATGACAGCTTTGTACACGTTGCGGAAATCTTCGGTTCGATGGTGCAGGTCCGACGCCATCATTGCATGTAGCGCCGGAGGATAGAGAGGGGTGGGACCGGGAGTCAACAGACGAGTCTTGCGAATGTGCATATTCAGCGGGTGAACTACTAGAATAGCAGACGCATGGCCCTTTTAGACACGATTCAGAAAGACATGATCGCGGCGATGAAGGCTCGCGACGAGGCCCGTCTCGGCGCGTTGCGCATGGTGAAGGCGGCGTTGAAGAAACACGAAGTGGATTCGATGAAACCGCTCGACGACGCGACGGAGTTGCAGGTCTTGAACACCCTGATCAAGCAGCGGCGCGAGGCGGCCGAGCAGTTTCGCAAGGGCAACCGCCCCGAACTCGCCGAGAAGGAGGAGGCCGAGCTCAGGCTCATCGAAGGCTATATGCCGGCCGTTGCCACCGAGGCCGAGATGGACGAAGCCATCGCGGCGGCAATCGCGGAGACCGGCGTCACCTCTTTGAAACAAATGGGGGTGGCGATGAAGGCAGCCCAGGCGAAACTGGCGGGCAAGCGCATGGATGGCAAGGCTTTGAGCGACAAAGTGCGCGCAAAGTTGATCTGACAGGAGTGGCAATCATGAAAGTTTAATCATTATTCAATATCCCTATTGACATTCGGACAGTCTTTCAATAAAGTTTTTCAAGCGAAAGTCACGGGCCTTTTTGAGAGGGGGTCCGACTCGCTGGGGGTATGGAATGCAACTACGTCGATTGGCCGCTTTCGCGGCTGCCTTCTTTTTCATCGTGCCAGTGGACGCCCAAATTGGAACGTCCACGATTACCGGGCGCGTCACCGATGCGACGGGAGCCGTTGTGCCCGGCGCAGCGGTCACCATCGTTCACGCCGCAACGAATTTCACGTTTAACGCGACGACGAATAACGAAGGGATTTACCGTGTTCCTTCGCTGAATCCGGGCATGTACCGGGTCTCCTTCGAGGCGCCCGGGTTCAAGCGGTCCGTCCGCGAAGATGTGGAACTGCGCACCGGTGACACACTGGCGGTCGACATGTCGATGCAGGTCGGCAACGTGAGCGAATCGGTGGAGGTGAGCGGCGCGACGCCGCTGCTGGAGACGGAAACGTCGGCCACCGGCACGGTGGTGGACGGCAACGTTCTCTATGACATGCCGTTGTACCAGCGCTACATCAACTCAACGATGAACCTGGTGCCCGGCATGACAACCGGCGGCTACGCTTATGGCGGAAGCCTCGGCGCGTACCACCTGGCCGGCCAGCGGGCGGGCGCGATCGGCATCTTCGAGGACGGCGTGAACGGCAACGACCAAGCCGGCGGAACGGAGACGATCAAGCCGTTGCAGAACTCCGTGGCGGAGGTGAAGGTGTTGACGACGGTCCCCCCTGCTGAGTATGGCCACTCCGCCGGCGGCGTGATCAGCGTGGTGAAGAAGAGCGGCACCAACGAACTGCACGGAATGGCGTCGTGGTATGGCCGGACGCGTATGATGCAGCACCGGCTGTTCTTCGACAAGATACGCCCTTCGGATCCGGCGCCGGGACGCCCCAACGGCTATCCGAACTTCTTCATGCAACCGGACGCGAACCTGGGCGGGCCGGTTGTCATCCCCAAACTTTACAACGGCCGGAACAAGACGTTTTTCTTCTTCGGCTATCAGCGCTTGCACGAGAAGAAGATCGCCCAGGTGGACGCGACGACACCGACGCTTCTGATGAAGCAAGGCGACTTCAATTTCCCGGGCGTGTCGGCGAATCCGATCTTCGACCCGGCGTCGACGCGCCAGTTGGCGGACGGCACTTGGGCCCGCGACCCCTTCCCCGGCAACCGCATTCCGGTGGGCCGATTCGACCCGGTGGCACAACGTGTGCTGCAACTCGACCCGTGGGTGGCCCCGAACCGCGAGGGCACCTACAACGCGCTGGGACCGAACGGGAACCTGCTGGCCAACGAGTTTGCGCTTGTGTTCTTCGACGATTACAACCTCCGGCTCGATCACCAGTTCAACTCGAACTTCAAACTGTACGGTTCCTACACGGAGAACCGCCAGAGTGGATACGGCCGCCCGATCAATATCCGCGACGAACGGCTGGAGTTCGACCATTCGCAGGGCCGCTTGGCGCCGTTCTACGCCCGCAACATTTCGGCCGGTGGCACATGGATACTCTCTCCCTCCATCGTCACCGACGCACGCGCGGGGTACTACCGGCGGGCCAATTCCACCACGCCATTCAGCCAGGGCGGGAACTGGCCGGAGCAACTAGGGATCCCCAACATCTCCCAAGACCTTATGCCCGGATTTGGCGACAACGGCGCTCGCTACACGGCGGAAGGAATTTACGGGATCTTCGGAATCAACCCGCTACGGCAGGTGAACGAGACACTGTCGCTCCGCAGCGACACCACCTATATCCGGGGCCGGCATGCGTTCAAGTTCGGCTATGAAGTGCTGCGCTTCCGCCTGAACAACGCCATCCCGTCGCGGCCGGCGCAGTTCTTCTTCAACGGCGTCACCGCCGGGCTTCAACCGAACGGCGTCGCGGTTCCGAACACCGGCAACACCTTTGCCGGTTTCCTGACCGGTTATGTCCGGCAGGCGCTGTTCCAAACAGACCTCACCAGTTGGCTGCCGCGTTCCTCGATCCATAGCTTCTACATCCAGGATGACTGGAAGCTGACGCCCAACCTCACCATGAACCTCGGGCTGCGGTACTCCAACGAGAGCCCGTTCAATACCAAGTACGGCTTGATGAGCAACTTCGATCCGACCGGGCGCGACCCGGTCACGGGCGGAGCGGGTGCGATCATTCACCCGACGTCCGGACTGAACAAGCGCGACAACAACAACTTCAATCCGCGGTTTGGTCTGGCTTGGCATCCGCTAGAGAAGTGGGTGTTCCGCGGCGGCCTCGGCTTCTACACTGTCGACGTGAAGTTCCCGCAGACCCGCGGCCAGTTCGATGAGTATCTGGCGATCGCCAATGCCGAACCGGCGCCCGGCAACCCGACGCCGGTATTTCAGGTAAGCCGCACACCACAACCGCCGGCCTTCAACATCCGGCCCGACCAGACAAGCCCGTTCCAGGGAAGCAACTTCGGGTCGCGGAACGTGCAGTTCTGGGATCCGAACCTGCGCAACCCGTACGTGATGAACTGGAACACCGGGATTCAGTACGAGTTCATGCCGAACTACCTGCTGGACTTCAGCTACCAGGGATCGTCGGGCGTGGGGCTGGTGGAGAACTGGCAGTTCAACACGTTCCCGATCGACTTTGGCGCGGGAAATCCAACATTCCAGAACCAGGTTCTGGCGCGCGCCCAGGACTTCCGCCCGTTCCCGCAGTTCGGGTCGATTCCGATGCGGTCCAACTTCGGCCACTCGTCGTTCCACTCGGGGACGGTGAAACTGGAGAAGCGCCTCTCGCGTGGCACTTACTTCTCGACGTTCTATACGTTCTCGAAGTCGCTCAACAGCCAGGACACGGACAATGCGGGTTCCGGCATCGCACCGATCCAGAACCGGTCGCTCGAAAAGGGCCGCGCCGGATACGACCGGAATCACCGCTGGATCGGCGTCCTGAAGTACGAACTGCCATTCGGCGCGGGGAAATCTTTCGCGAACTCCGGGTGGAAGAAGTTCGTCTTTGGCGGGTTGGAGATCTCGTGGATTCAGACCGTGGAATCCGGCAATCCGTTGACGTTCAGCTTCGCCAACAGCCCGTACAACTACTACCAGACGTTCGCCGGGAATCGGCGGCCGGACGTGGTTTCCACACCGGTTTACGACTTCGGCCAGTGGGACAACGGCGGACCGGACCGCTTCACCCTGCAGAACCGCCCGGCGGTCATCGACATCAACGCGTTCGCCTGGCCGGGCGGATGCGGCAACGTGACGGCAATTCCAGCCGGCAGCAACCGCGCGCTCTGCGACTTCCAGATTGGCAACTCCGGCCGGAACATCATCACGGGCCCAGGGCTCGTCTGGAGCCAGGTTTCAGCACAGAAGAACTTCCGGTTCAACGAACGCTGGAACGCACAACTCCGCTGGGACTTCCAGAACGCGCTGAAAAACTTCAATTTCACCGGCCCTACGACGGCGGTGGATTTCCGCAACCCGCGCACGTTCGGCAAACTGACCGACGATCCGCGGACCGCTTCACTCGGCGGCCAGCCGCTGATGAATCTGACGCTGATGATTCAGTTCTGACGCCTACCCGGCT
>CAYPUQ010000324.1:0-7394 GCA_964413655.1 uncultured Solibacteraceae bacterium
ATCACCGGCGGGAAGGACATCACGTGCGCGTCCAGCAGTTTCTCCCGGAAGCGGATTCGCTCCTCGCGGACCTTCCGAAGGTCCAGGGTCCTCTCTTCGGCCGCTACCCGCAGGTCATCAAACGTCAGGTCGAAGACGTGTTCGGTTCCATCAAGACGCCCTTCCCAGGCCAGGCGCCAGCCTTCGATCAGCGCGCGTTTGCGGATGGCGCAGTTGAACAGGACGATCAGGTGCTTGGGCGTATCCCGGCTCCCGGCGAACAGGTTATTAAGCCGGCAGATCCGGCGCAACAGGACCCGCCGCACCGGACCCGATCCGCGCATCAGCTCTTCGTACGCTCCCTGCCGCTCTTCAACGTGGCGCCGGTGTGCCGCCTCCGGATCGAAGCCGTCGTCGACAGCCATGAAGGACATCTGTCGTAACGCGAGTCGCGGGTCGTCCGAGTAGCGCGGGCTCGCCACGTCCATTTCCAGCGGCCCGCGGCAGCCGAATCTCGCGAGGAAATCGTCCCACGCACTCAGGAAGTCCGGCGGCAGACGGCGGTGGTTGATCGCTTCGGTCAACCGCGGCAGATCTTGAAACTCGGAACCGTCCAAGAGCTTGGCCAGACGATGCAGCGCGATCCCCATCTCGATGACGAGGTTACCCGTGACGCCCCGCTTGAGCTTGTCCGCGAGCGCTCTCACGCCGGCGGCCTTGCGGCGGAGGACGAGGTCTGGCGACACCATGCCGACGGTCAGCACGGACATCATGGTATTGAACTCTCTCGCCAGCCGGACCTCGGACGCTCGCCGCAAGCTGTCGAGCGGAAGATCTTCCTTGAAACTCTCGCGCAGCTCCGATTCGAGGGCGGCGACCCTTCGCTGGTACGCCCGGTCATGCTCTCCGGAAACATAATGGCTTGAAGCACGTTCCAGAAGAAGCCACACAGACTCCAGACGACCCGGGGGATCAGCCGGAGAAGGCGGAAGCTCACCCAGGATGGTCTGCTGACGGCGCGGTACCGCTTCGCGTCGATTCCAGCCAAGATCTCCGCCATCAAGGTGTCGGTGGGGGCGGCGCCCTTCGACATCATCTTCGGAGTCACGAACCACATCAGGATCGAGAGATTCATGTACATCCGGCCTCCCGAGAAGATGTGCAACGCCTCCCCTGCCGGAACGTCATGCTCCAAGGGGCCGACCCATGACCCGATGATCGCAGAGAACATACGTTCCACGAGGTCGAGCCCGAGCGAAGAGGCCGGCCTGTTCATTGTCAGACCTTTCGATAGCGACGCGTCCATATAGATCCGCCTACGTTCTCCCGGCGGCGTAATCATCCCGGGTGGAAGCGGCACGTACGCGGTGATTGGGCGCGCCTGCAGGACGTGGAGTTTTGTACCGGCGTATGCCCACTCGACGTCTACCGGCGCATTGAACAGCGCCTCGATCCGACCGATCATGCCGGACAACTCGTGAAGCTGGCTGTCGGTCAGCGCACGTTCCGCCGAGCGGTAGCTCCTCCGTTCGACGGTGCCGCCATCAGGCTCAAGCCAAATCGAAAGGTGTTTGGCGCCGCGCGTCTCTTCCACCACCTGCCGCTCGACCTTGTTCACGACGAAGTGGTCCGGTGTGACAAGCCCTTCGACTACCGATGTGCCGAGACCCCAGTTTGCACTAATGACCGCCTCGTCGTAATCGTTCGTCACCGGATTCAGCGAAAATCCGACTCCCGCGACTTCGCTGTCGATCTGCCGCTGCACGATGACAGCGAACCGCGGCGCCCACAGGTCGAAGCCGTGTTCTTTCTTGTAGGTAAGCACGCGGAGGTTGAGGCTCGACGCAAAACAATCGCGCACGGCGTCCTCCATATCGTCCGGACCCACACCGAGACGGGTCGCGTAAAGCCCGGCGAAGGAGGCCGAGGCCAAGTCTTCCTCCGGCGATGACGAGCGCACTGCGAGGCGAGCCTCGTCACTCGCAGCCACCAGTTGTCGGACCATAACGTGCAACGCATCGCGCTGTTCTACCGTCAGCGAAAGAGCTTTGGCGCCCCTCTGGAGTTCGCTACAAAAAGGCGCCCAGTGATCCGGCGCGGCCTCGATCAGTTCGGCCCATGCTGCGGACGCTTTGGTCTCCTCGATCCACGGCGCAAAGAACGTGCTCGTGAGGACGGCGCCGGGCGGCACCGGCAAGCCGGCCTCGCTCATTCGGATCAACGAGGTGGCCTTGCCGCCCACTTCAGTGCGTGTCGTCCGCTCCTTGCCGGGAAACTGAACGATCATGGGCATAGCGGCAAACATTCGTCGAGCAAGAGCGCGCGAATTCCTCGCGACTCGAGGCCGTCGTGCGTTCGAAGCTCAGAAGGGCGCAAAATCGACCCGATCTCCGGTTGGTCATTCTACAACGATCTTGAATCGAGCCTAATGACTCTAGCTTAGCTAGGCCGAGGGCCTGCCCACTTCGATCAGCTCAGGTCGATGCCGTTGAGGCGGCCGGTGGAATCCCCGAAGTGCTCGACGTGGACGCCCATGCGGTCCATCATTGTGAGGAAGAGGTTCGACATCGGCGTTTCCTTGCGGTAGGTGACGCGACGGCCGCTCTTGATGAAGTTGCCGCCGCGGCCGACGATCATCGTGGGCAGATCCTCGTGGGTGTGGCGATTGCCGTCGGCCAGACCCGCGCCGTAAACGATCATCGAGTTGTCGAGCAGCGTCGCGTCGCCCTCGCGGATCGACTTCAGCTTCTCCACCCACGCGGCGAACTGGCGCACGTGATACTCGTTGATCCGCGCCACCTTCTCCTTCATCGCCGGATCGTTGCGGTGATGCGTGAGCGGATGGTGCCCGTCGGCGATGCCGATCTCGCGATACGGGCGCGAAGTGCCCTCGCGCGTCACCAAGAACGTGAACACACGGCTGAGGTCGGCTTGCAGCGCGACTGTCAACATATCGGTCATCAACTTGAAGTGCTCGGCGAAATCGGCTGGAACGCCGTAGGGCTTGTCCATGCCGGGATCGATTTGCGCGTTGTCCTTCTCGGCGCGCTCGATCTGGCGCTCGATATCGCGGATGGAGGACAGGTATTCGTCGAGTTTCCGGTTGTCCGTCGGGCCGAGGTTCGCTTGCAGCTTCTTCGTGTCTTCCGTGACGAAATCCAGAATGCCGCGACGAAAACGGTTCCGGCGCGCCCGCGCTTCGGGAGTCAACTCCGCGCCGTCGCCGAACAGCCGTTCAAACAGCGCGCGCGGATCGAGAATGGGGGGCAGCGGCTGGGTTTCGCTGCGCCACGCCAGATTGTTCGTGTACGCGCAAGAGTAACCCGAGTCGCAGTCGCCGGCCTGGCGCGCATCTTCCATACCCAATTCGAGGGACGGGAAGCGGGTCTGGTGGCCGATTTCATTGGCGACGATCTGATCGCAGGAGATACCGACTTTGATGTCCACCGCGGATTTGCGCGGCTGAACTCCGGTCAGGTAGGCGCCGCTGCAGCGGCCGTGGTCGCCGGCTCCGTCGAGCAGCGCGCGGCCGTTGTTGTGCGTCAGATTCGATGTCAGCAGGATGTCGTTCTTGAACGGCTCCATCGGCTTGAGGATTCGCGGCAGCTCGCCCAGTTTGCCCTCGTGGTCCGGGTTCCAGTGTTCCATCTCGATGCCGTTGGGCACGTACACGAAGCCCATACGGACCGGCGTCTTGCCCGGCAGCTTGCTCGCGGCTAGCGCCGGCGCCATCGCATCGAGAGCGGGGATGGCTATGGCCGTACCAATCCCGCGCAGAAACGTTCGTCGTGGAAGCGCCTTCCGTGTGATCATCGACTTGCTATCTCCTGCTCCGTGCTTGCCGCTTCGCCTCGCCGCATCTGAAACGGCAGGCTGCGAACAATCTCGTAAATCAAACCCTGAAACGGGTAGCCGTCCGTCGCCAGTTTCCGGGTTATGTCGCTAACCGTCTTTCTATCATATCGCTCCAGCCCGCGCCCGAGCGCATAAGTGAGCATCTTCTCGGTGACGCAACGCGCGAAGTCCGGCAGATCTTCTTTGAGAAGCGCGCGCAGTTCCGCCGGGCTGGCGAACGATTTCCCACCGGGCAGCGTTCCGCTCGAGTCGACGGGGAACTTGCCGTCCTGATCGCGCCACTTGCCGATGGCGTCGTAGTTCTCGAGACCGAAGCCGAGCGCATCCATCCGGTCGTGGCAGGAAGCGCAGATTGCGTTGCTGCGGTGCTTTTCAAGCTGCTGCCGCAGCGAACCCGCACTGCCTACTGCCTCTTCGTCGAGCGCCGGAACATCGGGCGGCGGCTCCGGCGGCGGCGTGCCGAGAATGTTCTGGAGCACGTACTTGCCGCGGATCACCGGCGAGGTCCGCGTCGGATAGCTGGAGACCGTGAGAATGCTGGCGTGGCCCAGAATGCCGCCGCGCTGTTCGGTGGCCAGCGAGACGCGCCGGAACTCCGGCCCCTTGACGCCCTCCACGCCGTAGTGCCGCGCCAACCGGTCGTTGAGGAACGTGTACTGGGCATCCAGGAACTCGGCCATCGGCCGGTTCTGGCGCAGCAGCGCTTCGAAGAACAGCCGCGTCTCCATTTTCATTGCGTCGCGCAGTTCCGGTCCCCAGTCGGGGAACTTTTGGGGATCGGGATTGGCGCTGTCGAGGTTGCGTATCTCCAGCCACTGCCCGGCGAAGTTCTCGGCCAGCGCCGCGGACCGTTCGTCGGCGAGCATTCGCTTCACCTGCGCGTCGAGAACCCCGGGGCTTCGCAGTTTGCCCTGTTCGGCCAAGTTCAGCAGTTCTTCGTCGGGCATGGAACTCCACAGGAAATAGCTGAGCCGGGAGGCGAGATCAAGGTCCGAAACCGGATGGACCGCGCCGGACTCGGGATCGCGTTCGATACGGAAGAGGAAGTGCGGCGAGACCAGCATGGCCTGGATCGCTAGCTGGATACCTTGCTCGACGTTCTGACCCTCGCGCTTCGCCATGCCGACGAACCGTAGGAGCGAGGCCACATCCGCTTTGTGGACCGGGCGCCGGTAAGCCCGGCGCGCCAGCGTCGAAACGATTTTCTCGACGCACGCCGCGCCCGAGTTCGGGTCGCAGATGAGGATCTTCTTCCGGCTCGGCCGCTCGCGATCGGTGGCAAACGGGCCGATGAACTTGATCATGTTCAGGAACTTGTTCTTCTTGCTGTCGTAGAGTTGCTTCTCGTCCAGGCCCTGCACGAAATTGTCGTCGATGAAGCCCGCACGGAACGTGTGATCGCCCTCGGGCAGGACAAGGCGGAATTCCTCTTCCGAGTACGGGTTGAAGTACACCAAGCCCGAAGGCTTCGTTTCGACGGGCATCGTGTGGAGGAGCTTGCCGTCCATCCAGAAGCCCATCGCGACCGGCTTGCCGTCTGGGGCGCGTTCGCCGGGGAGCCCGATGCGGATGAGGTATTCTGCCTCCCATTCGACGCGGTGGGTGGCCTCGACGGTGCTGGCATCGGGCCGGCGAATCTGTTTGTCCTTCGAGTGGTATTCGTATTCGAGCGGCTTCCTCGGCAGGGGATCGGCGCCGATTGCCCGTGCCGCGATCCGCTCGGCGGCCTGGATGTACTTTTCCATCAGAACCGGCGAGATGGTCAGAACGTCGCCGATGTTGTCGAAGCCATAACCCGAGTCGTCGGTTGGGAAATCTTTCTCGGCACGGAAGTCGACACCGAGCAGATCGCGGACCGTGTTCGAATATTCGACCCGGTTCAGCCGCCGGGCCGTGACCCGGCCCGGATCCGGTTTCAGACTGCTGTCGGCGCGCTCGAACTCCCCTTGAAGGAACTGGATCATGGCATCGATTTCGCCGGCGGGTGGGCGGGGAAGACCCTTCGGCGGCATCTCGCCTGTTCGCACGCGGAGGACGATGCGCTCCCAATCCTCGCGGTGCTCCTGGATCGATTCGGGCGTCGAAAAGGCGCGGAGGTTCAGTCCGCCCGCAGGATTCCGGTCGTTGTGGCAGGGCGCGCACGACTTGGCGAATAGCGGTTTGACCGCCGTTTCGAAGTCGGCCGCTGGGAGCGATCCGGCCGTGTATACGACTAGCGGGAGGAGGCAGACAGTCAATCGCATTGAGGGTTACTACAACTTTAACGAAAACCCGCCGTGGAATGTTACGCTGACCAGAAAGGTCCAACCCATGCAGTTGCGACAGCAAACCATCCCTCCGCCCGGAGTCGTCTTCGATTCGAACATGGGCCGGCGTATCGACACGGCGCTCGCGCTGGCGTTGCTCTACGGCTTCGACGGCAAGGAAGAGGCGCGCGTGGTCGCGGTGAGTGTCAGCACGCCGAGCCTGAAGGCGGCAGCCTACTCCGAAGCTATCGGACGCTTCTACGCCGGCGCCGTGAGCGGGGCGTTCGGCTCATTCCGGCGTTCGCTGCCGATCGGGCTCGCCGCCGGAAGCCAACCCGCCGAAGACTCGCCGATGCTCACCGTCCCATTGGCGAAGAAGAACGAGGCCGGCGAACCGGCCTACGGCCACGGTATCGAACACATCAACGACACGGCCGAGACGACAGCGCTGATCCGCAACGCGTTCACGGCGCAGCACGACAAGAACTGTATCGTCCTGCTCGCCGGGCCGGCCACGAATCTAGTCAAAGTCCTCGATCTGCCCGGCGCGAAGGAGTTGATATCGAGCAAGGTGCGCTACCTGGTGGTGTCGGGCGGCGCGTATCCGGACGGCGAGCCGGAGAGCAACATTACGGCCGATATTCCCGCCGCGCAGAAACTCTTCGCCGAGTGGCCGACGGAGATCGTGGCTTGCGGGCACGAGATCGGCGGGAACATCAGTTATCCGGCGTCGAGCATCGAGAAGGACTTCGCCTGGACGCCGCACCACCCGGTAGTGGACGCCTACCGAGCCTACCGGGAGATGCCCTACGACGCGCCGGCTTGGGACATGGCGGCCGTGCTCTACGCGGTGCGGCCGGATCAGGACTACTTTCCGTTGTCCGAGCCGGGCACGATCGGAGTGCTGAACGACGGCCGGACCCGTTTTTTGCCGTCGTCCGAGGGGCGGCATCGTCATCTGATTTTCGATCCCGGTCGGAAGGGCCGTATCGTGGCGACGCTAACTGAGATTGCCAGCGCCAAGCCGGTGGTCCGCGAGCGCCGGCGGCGGCCGCCGGCGTAGACAAACGTCAGAATCCGGGGACGTTCTTATTCGAAAACTCGGAATCACTCTTGGCATAGACTCTGTCGTTGAGGGGATTCCACCAGCCCGTCAGGCCGCGCTTGCCTTTGCCGCCGTAGAATTCGATACCCAGGCTCCATGAGGGAGCCGCAGTGGTGTCACGCCGTCGGATTGGCGCAAATGACGGCGCCCCCGTGATACGCGAAGAAGTTCTTCACGTCATCGAGCGAATTTGGCTGGACGCTATTGGC
>CAYPUQ010000325.1:0-7387 GCA_964413655.1 uncultured Solibacteraceae bacterium
CGGCGGTAGGACATGAGGCGCTTGTGGCGCTTTTCGATGGCTGGATCGGGGTTGCGGAGCGGGTCGAAGCCAGGTGGTTCGAACCACCCAGGTACAATTCATAAAGGGCATCGGGACCCAGAGAACGAATGTCAAGATTCGCGGCGCGCGCTACCCAAATCAGTAGCGCCGCGCAAGCTGGAAAACACGACATCGGCGGCTCCGTTCTTGCCGAAGTTCCATGTCCGGTGTGCGCCGAAGAGATCGGATTAGTCGTAGCCCTCAAGGATCGCCGGGGCCGACCGCTTAAGACCGTATCGTGCGTGCGATGCGGACTGTTCCGGATCGATCCGTTGCCTTCCGCCGCTGAGATCTGCCGGTTCCATGAAGTAGACTACCGCCAGAGTTACAAAGGTGTGCGCCGTCCGAAACTGAAGCACACCTATCGATCCGGAGTCCTTGCGGTGGAACGCTTCCGGCGTCTTGCCAGCCGTCTGGGCCAGGTATCGAAGGTGCTCGATATTGGATGCGCATCGGGGGAGTGGCTCTACCTGCTCAAGCTCAAAGGCCATTCAGTGGCCGGCATCGAGGCCGACCCCGCTTACGCGGAGTTTGGCCGCCAAGAGTATGGAGTCGAGGTCCGGATCGGATCAGTCTTTGACCTCGATGTCCCGGACCATACCTTCGACTGCATCACGATGTTTCACGTGCTGGAGCACCTCCCGAATCCGGTTGCCGTTCTCAGCCGGATTCACCGTTGGCTGAAGGACGACGGCGTGCTGGTCATCGAGGTTCCCAACATGAACTCGGTCCACCAGAATCCGGCTAAACGCTTCCATTACGCTCATGTCATTGGCTTCACGACTGAGAGCGTGATCCACGCCGCCACGCGGAGCGGATACGAAGAGGTCCAATCCGCTCTTGATGAATATGAGCGGAACATCTTCGCGCTGTTTCGCAAGAACCCCACAGGCCACCCGGAAAGCCCAAGCCGGTCGCCCAACCCCCTGCTGGCCTCAACTTCGGCCGCTATCCGCTACTACCTTCGACCGAGCACGTACTTACGTTGGATCGCGCGGATGGGGCAGTTCGCCGCGGAGTTCCGAGCGATCGGAACCGGCGCAAAACCACGCGAGATTCTGCGTTCCCTGGCAGGAAACTGCAGTTGATGTGGCGGCAGCTCCACATGCATTCGCGCCGCACCCGCGCGATGGTGGACCACCGCTCCCGGTAGGTCGGATTTGCCGCCGCGGACACGCCTGGGGTGGAGCCTTTACAGCGCGAAGAAACGGGCCTACAGTAAGAGTGGCATCAACGCCATGGGAGGATCGTCATGGCCGTTAAGAGTCCTACTCAGCCGCAGTTGAGCGCGGAAGAATTGCAATTGGTCACCGGACTCCTGGAGCGGGAGCGCGCCGATCTCCGCGTGGAGATCCATCACACCAGCACGCCGCAGTTCCGCGACGAACTGAAACGGCGGCTCGAACTCGTCACCCGCCTGCTCGACCGGTTACAGGAACGCTGAGCCGCGATCAGGGCTGAATCGGCATCTCCAGCGGCTCGGGACCGCCGGCGACACCGGCCAGACGGAGTTGCCGGATGTAAGGGCGAAGTGTTTCCGCCATGCGCAGCAGCGAGGCCGCCGCTTTGGATTCGCTCGACTCCCGCTCCTCGCCCTGCAGCATCGCCACAATGGCCTCGATCGGCTTTCTCTTCGGCGGGTATTGCTTGAGGTGAATCTCTTCGTCCGCCGGGATCTTCGCCGCCTCGCGAGCCAGTTTCAGCGCCACGTCGAGGCCCCCGACTTCATCCACCAAGCCCAACTTCTTGGCGTCCTCGCCGGACCAGATGCGGCCCTTGGCGATCTCGGCCACTCTCTCCCTGGGCAAGTTGCGCCCTTCCGCCACCTTCGAAGTGAAGTCCTCGTAAATGCGGTCGAGCGCGGCCTGGAGCCGGGCGTATTCGGCCGGCGAGTAGTCGCGGATGCCGGTGAAGATGGTCGCGTTTTGACCGTAGTGAACTTCGTCCCAGGAGATGCCGATCTTGTCCCAAAAGCCCGTAGTGAGCATCTTGCCGGCCAGCACACCGATCGAGCCGGTAATGGTGCCCGGCTGGGCAACAATCTTGTCGGCATGCATCGCGACGAAGTATCCGCCCGAACCGGCCACCGAAGACATCGAGACGATCACTGGCTTGCCAGCGTTCTTCGCCCGCAGGGTTTCCCGCCAAATCGTATCGGAGGCTACGTAGGAGCCGCCCGGGGAATCGACGCGAAACAGAATCGCCCGCACGTCCTTGTCCTCGACCGCCGACCGGAACGCCGCCGCCACCGTATCGGATCCCATCGACTGTCCGCTCAGCGGATCGAATTCCGACGTCCCGCGCTGCACGCCGCCCACACCATAAACCAGCGCGATGACCTTGCCTTTCTGATTGGGCCGGCCGGCCCGTTCGAGGTACTTCGACAAGAACAACAGCTTGGCGTCTTTGCCTGCCTTTTCCTTGGTCTTCTCGTAGACTTCATCGCGGTAGCCGAGGTGGTCCACCAGTTTCGCGTCGAGCGCTTCCTGGCCCAGGAAAGGCGCACGGTCCACCAATTCGCGTACTTTGTCTTCGGACATTCCGCGTCCATCCGCGATCGCGCCGATGAGTTGGCGGTACCAGGACTGGGCGATGGCATCCATCGCCTCGCGATGTGCCGGCGTGAACTTCTTCTCGGTCAGCGTGTTCATCGCGTTCTTATACTCGTAGCGGTGGTCCATGCGCGGCACCAGCCCGAGTTTGTCGAACGTGCCGCGGAGAAACTGGGACTCGAGCAGATAGCCTGTTAAACCGATATCACCGGAGGGCTGCAGCCAAATCTCGTCGAACGCCGTGGCGAGGTAATAGGCTGTGTTGCCCGGTCCGAACTCGCCGAAGGTCTCCGACCATGCGACGGCGAATTTCTTCTTCTCGCGAAAGCGCCGCAGGGCGTCGCGGACCTCCTGCGCCTGTGCCATCGATATTGGCGCGGCGCCAAGCCGGGCCAGCACGCCCACGACCTTCGAATCGCCGGCCGCCTTATCTAGTGCGTCGACGACATCGCGCAGTTTCGGCTGCTTCATGGTGATCTGAGCGAATGGATCGTCCGGCACGTCCTCGGCCATCGCCGTCTCCAGGTTCACTTCCAGGATGGTGTTCGATGCGACCGACTTCTTAGTGAACCAGCCCCACAAGCCGCCGATCATTCCCATCAGAACGAAACAGACGGTTATGGCGCCGATGACCGCGAGAAGCGGTACGAGAACTCGTTTCATGGAATCAACTCCTTCCGCTGATAGCCAGCGTAGCAAAGCCGCCACACCACCGCGTGTTGGTGCCTGCTTAGTTTCGAATCGTCCGGTGAGCCTGAAGGATGCAGGAGTCCATCACGACGCCGAGGCCGGCCTCACGGGCGCGAGCGGCGGCAACTTCGTGCATCACGCCCTCCTGCATCCAAATCGCGCGGGCGCCGGCCCGGATGGCGGCCTCGACGATGCCGGGAACGTGCTCCGAACGGCGGAAGATATTCACGATGTCGATCTTCTCCGGGACCGACCCCAGATCGGGATACGACTTCTCCCCCAACACTTCGTCGCACTTCGGATTCACCGGGATGATACGGTAGCCCTGCGACTGCATGTACTCGGCCACGCCGTGGCTAGGCCGCATCGGATTCGCCGAGAGACCGACGACGGCGATCGTGCGGGATTCGCGGAGGAGTTTCTTGACGTCCGTCATGGCCGACTAGATGCGAGATGAGCCAGCATCGATGCGCTTCACCCCAACTTTAGCAACTGCCGGAACCGCCGCAACTCAGCCAGCGTCAGCGGACGCCAGGCAGTCGGCTTCAGATCGCCCAACTCCAGGAAACCGATGCGGACCCGCTTCAGTTTCTCCACCATCCGGCCGCACGTCTGGAACATCAGCCGGACCTGGTGCTGGCGGCCCTCGATGATCTCCACCTCATACCACGGATTGGTCGCGCGCCGGATCAGCTTGATGGACGCCGGCGCCGTTCGCCGCCCGTGAATGACGAAGCCCCTGCGGAACTGCTCCTCCTGTTCGGCGGTCAGGTAGCCGTTCAGCTTGGCGTGGTAGATCTTCGGCACCCTGCTCTTCGCCGACATAATCGCGTTGGCGAAGTCACCGTCGTTGGTCATCAATAGCAGGCCCTCGCTGTGGTAGTCCAGACGGCCCACCGGATAGATCCGTTCGCGGATCTTCTTCACGAAGTCCATCACCGTCTGGCGATGCTCGGGGTCCCACGTGGTGGTGACACAGTTCTTCGGCTTGTGCAGCGCGATGTAGATTTTTCGCTCGGGCCGGCGCTCGATGTGCATGCCGGTCACGCGAATCTCGTCGGCGTCCGGATCGGCCTTCGTACCGAGTTCGGTGATGGTCTTCCCGTTCACCTGCACCCTTCCGGCCAGAATGAGTTCCTCGGCCTTGCGCCGGCTCGACACGCCCCAGTGAGCGAGAATCTTCTGAAGACGCTCGGCGGGCATCAGGGTTGGGAGGGAGAATCGGCGGCGGCCTCCGTCGTGGGCTGCCCCTGCTCTTCGGATGGCGCCGCTTCGTGCTCCGCGGAGGATTCGGCGGCATCCTCTTCGCCGTCGCCGAGGGCGATTCGGCTGAGTTCCTCGAACTCCTTGAGGGTCGGCAGTTCGCTGACGTCCTTCAGGCCAAACTGGATCAGGAATTCCCTGGTTGTCTTGTAGAGCACTGGCTTGCCCACCACCTGTTTCCGGCCGGCGGTGGTGATCAGCTTGCGATCAAGCAGGGTCTTTAGCACCCCGGCGCCCTGCACGCCGCGGATCTCCATGATCTCAGGCGTCGTAATCGGCTGCTTATAGGCGATTACGGCCAGCGTCTCCAAAGCCGGTAGCGACAGCTTCAGCGGCGGCTTCAGCTTCTTGACAAATGTGCGAAGGGCCTCGTGGTGCTCGGCCCGCGTACTCATCTTGTAGCCGCCGGCCAGTTCCCTGATTGCCAGGCCCGACTCCGGCCTGTTGTAGAACTCCACGAGATCCGCCAGCACCGGCTCGATCTCCTCAACCGGCAACTGGAGCCCCTGCGCGATCTGCTGAGCGGACAACGGCTCTTCGGTCATGTAGATCACGGCTTCCACCAGCGCGCGAAGCCGGGTTTTGTCCCAATCCACCGCCGGTGGGGGTTCAGGCAGGCCAAGTTCGTCGGCCGAAACCTCCGCGAGCGTCTGCTCGCCGCCAGCCGCCTCTTCGACGGCTTCCCGCTGCTGTTCTTCCTTGTCGCGGACTTCCATTCCTACTTCTCGTACTCCTCCTGCAACGTAGCCATCACCTCTTCAGAGGCAAAGGCCCCGTCGAAGTTTTTGTGTTTCTTCAGGACAATCTCGCCGAAGGCTTCACTTTGTCCGAGCGTGACGGCCTGCATACGCACCATTTCGAGAATCGCCAGAAAAAGGCAGACCATCGCCCGCCGCGATCGCTGGCGCTCAAAGATCTCGCGCGCCGAGATCCCGTCCGCACGCCCCAGATCGCGGAACGTGGCCCGCAGATACCGGATCATGTCGGGCACCGTGACGTCGTCCCCGCCCACCTCGTAAGTGGGCCGGGTCTTGATGCGGTCAAGCACCTGCTGGAGGGTCTTTACCAAGTCGTATAGGGTAACCGCCAAGTCGCCTTCCTCGGCGTCGTTGGCAAACTCCGCGATCCGCGGATTCGACCACATCGCTTCTTCGAGGTCGCGCTTGGTCTGAAGCATTTCGGCGGCCTGCTTGAAGCGCTCGTGCTCCAACAGACGGTTCACCAAGTCCTCGCGCGGGTCGCCCTCCGGGTCCATCGCCTCCAGTTCCGGATCGCGCGGCAGGAGCATTTTCGATTTAATGTGGATCAGCGTGGCAGCGATGTAAACGAACTCAGCCGAGAGCTCAATATTCAGTTCCAGCGCCTTCTGCATGTAGTCGAGGTACTGCGCCGTGATCCGGGCGATCGGTATGTCGTAGATGTTGATTTTGTGCTTCCGAATGAGGTCCAACAACAAGTCCAACGGGCCTTCGTAGATCTCCAATTGGAAGTTCAGGGGGGAAGACGACACTTCTATTCAAGATAGCAGAGGGGTGGGACGCAAAAAGGCGGATGGCCGGGTCCCAAGACCCGGCCGCGCACGCACGGTCGAAGAGCCGGGAGGTTACGGAGCCAGGTCCTGCTCCTGGATGAAGGTGGTCCACTCCTCGGTCCAGTCGACGTCGCCAAAGGCACCCGCCCAGGTGGCCCACTGGTCCAGGAAGCCGTCGTCGGGCGGCTGGAGCCAGCGCGGGCTGAAGGCCGGCGAGCCGGTCAGCGGACGGAAGTCCGGATCGCTCCGCTCCAGCGGCCGCCGCATCATCGGATCGGCGAAGACGAAGTTGCCGGAACGGCCGCCGACGCCGGTGGCCAGCGGGCGGAAGGCTTCTACTACCTGGTCTTCCAGAGTGTTGGCGCGTCCGGCCTCGCGGCCGTTGTTCCAAGACAGCAATCCGTTGACGGCGAACTCTCCGGTAGCGAACAGCGGCGTGATTGTATCGAAGTTGGCGCCGCCCAGGGTCCGGCTGACCCAGTTGTAGCAGACCGTGTTGTAGACCCTGCCGCCGGCGCCGCGGCGGAAGTAAAGACAGGGCGCGTCGGCTTCATCGAATCCGCGGTTGCCGCCACCGACGAAGGTAGCGTTCCAGACATCGACGACGCCCCGGGGAAGGGCGCCGAAATCGCGCTCGTAGTTGTCGCTCTCGATGCCGCGGTTGCCGAGGTCCTCGTTGGAGACGCCGAGGAAGTGCTGGACCTTGCCGCGGTAGCCGATTTGAGTGTCCAGGAAGTCGTCCGCTCCGTAGGTGGCTACCAGATATTTCGCCGAGTTCAAGCCGCCGAACCATTCGAACGAATCGTCGAGACCGTAGTGAGCCTGCAGATATTCGCCAACCGAGTCCGTGCCGCAGCCTCCCCAGGTAATCGAGTTCGTCTCCTCGTTCGGGCGGAGCAAGGCGCCGGCGAACTCGACGCGAACGTACCGCATTGTTCCGCAGTCATGCGCCGGGTTCGGCCCGCCATAACGGGTTTCCTGGATTTCGGGGAGCCCCTCAATCGTCAACTCCCCGCCGGGATCGTTCAGCGGAGCGTCGCCGAGGAGGAGCAATCCACCCCAGTCGCCGCGCTGGCGCTGGCCGATCGGCAGCGAGGAAGTCATGATGATCGGGCGGGAGCGCGTTCCCTGGGCGTCGATCCGGCCCCGAGTGGTGATCAGGAGCACCGACGGCGGCTGCGAGCCGGGCAGTCCGATGATTATGGTGCCGGGCTGGATCGTCAGGGTGGCGTCGTTCAGCACCGAAACGATGCCCTGAATCCGGTAGGCCTTGTCATTGGTAAGCGTGGTA
>CAYPUQ010000326.1:0-7359 GCA_964413655.1 uncultured Solibacteraceae bacterium
CCCCGATGGAACTATACGATTGCGCCCAATCTGTGAAGTTAATCTTGCGCCGGCGCTAAGCCTACCTTGCGTTCGCCGGACCGCGGAAGACCGCGTTCAGGAACAGCGTGTTCATTCCGTCGAGATAGGCGCGGAAGTTCGGATCGGCAGTGAACCCGATCACGTGGCCGCGCCCATGCCGCTGCACGATCGCGAGTGGCTTCTGCCCGAGCAGTCTGCGGTTCTCCTCCCACAGATAGCCGCTGGCCGGCAGCTTCTCGGGTGTCTCGAACACCGCTGCGTTCACGCCTTTGTCCAACTTGATGGGCGTCCACACCGCTGTGCCGGTCACCACCGCGTGGACTGTGTCTGGTACGCCCGCCGTCAGCCAATGGTCCGGGTCCGTGCGCGCGCGCAGGATCACGCCGGCCACCGAATCCGGCGGCGCGTCGTCGGCCTGAATCGCCTTCTCGTAATCCTCCGGTTTCTCCAACACCTTCCCTGGCACGCGGCCGTCCTTCGGCTCGGCGGGCTTCGGCGGCTCAGCGCCGCGCGGCAGGTTCTCGCGCGTCACGGCCAATAATTCGACCTTCGCATCGGCCAACCAGCCGATCGCCCCGCCGCCGATGCCGATCAAGGTTCCTCCGGCGTTCACCCACGCCTTGATCTTCTCCGGCACGCTCCCGCCGAGCGCCGTTCCGTAGTTCCCTTCTGGCAGTATCAGCACGTCGAACCGGCTCAGGTCCGCCGCACCCAGCAACTGCGTCCGGATGGGCGTCGTTGGAAAATGATACTGCCGCTCCAGGACGAATCGGGTATGCCCGGCCGAGTATGCCGCCACGCCCTGGTCCCATGCGATGGCCATTGCCGGTTTCTTCACGTGAACCACGTGGCGGCTGCCAAAGTTAATCCCTTCCTCGACCCAGCCGGTATTCGTCGCCACGACCTCGGCGCCACTCGATGCCGCCAGCTTCTCCATCGCCGCGTGCAGCGATGCGGGGTTCTCCTTCACGCGGAAGATCAGCGTCCCTCGGGGGAACTCCCGGCCGTTCTGCTTGAAGCCCTTGTTCGCCGCATGAACGCGATGGCCCTGCCGCAACGCGGCCGCGAGCATACGCCCCGCCGCCGTGCTCCACGGCGCCAGGTAAGCGACTTCGGCTTTCCCACCCGCCACGCGCCCCGGCGGAATCACGCCCGCGCGCACCGCTTCAAATTGTCCCTCTGACGCCGACCCGGCCGTCACTGCCTCGACGTTGTACAGCATCGGCAGCGCCCACGCTGTCACGTCGTAGATTTCGTCGCCCAGTTTCTTCCGGCGCCGGCGCTCCTGCTCCTCAAGGAACTCCTTCTCCATCGACACTTGCTCGTCCATGAGCGTGCGGATCAGGCGCTTCGCCGGCTGTGCGAGCGGTATGACGTACGACCCCGCCGGATACTCCGTCGCGCCGCTCCGGAACGGCGCCGTGGCGCGCTTCACCTCGACGCCCTGCGCGGCGAGCAGATCGGCCAATTTGTCCACCGCCGCCACGTCGCCCCGCCGCGGCAGAATGTACTCGCGCACCGGCTCGCGGCCGCCCTCCTCGATCGCCGTTTGGCGGTAGCGGTAGAAGTTTTCCAGCAACAGCGTTCGCTGTCGCGCCGCCGTCTCCGCGGTCGCCACGCTTGCCACGAAATGCTGCCGCACGGTGTCGCGAAAGTGAAACACGGTCTCGTCGCTCCGCCGCATCAGGAGTCCCCGCGCCGACGCCTGTTCGTAAGTCATCGCGATGGCGCCATAGTAGGCCGGCCAGCTCGCCCCGTACCCCGGATAGAACGCATCATAGACTTCCCGCGTGAAGTAGCTGAAGCCGTATTGGTCGAACCATTTCGCGTTATTCTTCCCGAACCAGTCGAGCGACGAGCGCTGTTCCGCCGTCAGGTGCGGATTGTAGGGCACGGCCTCCGGCGCGAAGTAATAGGTCGACTCCGATCCCATCTCGTGCAGATCCACGAACACCAGCGGATACCATTCCAGCAGCGCATTCACCCGGCCGCGCGTCTCCGGCTGGGTGAGCGCGAGCCAGTCGCGGTTCATGTCGAAGTGGTAGTGGTTTGTGCGTCCACCCGGCCACGGTTCCGTGTGTTCGAGCGCCTGGGGAAAGGGGTCGGGTTCGATCCCCTCGCTTTGCTCGAAGTGCCGCACGAAGCGGTCGCGGCCGTCGGGGTTCTGCAGCGGGTCGATCAGCACCACGACGTTGTCGAGAATATTCTTCACCACCGCGTCATTCCGTGCGGCGAGCAGGTGATAGGACATCAGCAGCGCCGCGTCCGGCGACGAGATTTCGTTGCCGTGCACGCCGTAGCCGAGCCAGATCACTGCTGGCAAACCGGCCATGAGTTTCTTGGCCTCGACCGCCGGCGTCTTTCGCGGATCGGCCAGCCTTTGCATCGTGGACTTCAGCGCGTCCAGGCGAGCGATATTCGATTCGCTGGCCACCGCAGCGTAAACCAGGCGCCGTCCCTCCCAGGTTTTCCCGTAATCGAAGACCTTCGTCCGCCGTGGCGCGGCCGCCGCCAGCGCTTCGAGATACCGAACGAGGTTTGCGTGCGAGCTGATGCGCTCGCCTGCCGCGTAGCCCAAAACCTTCTCGTGCGTCGGAATCGCCGGATCGTAGACTGCGCCCGGCCAGAATTCGAACCGGTCCTGTGGCAAGGCCGCCGGAGCCACCCAAAGTGAAAGCGCCGCCAGCGCCGCGGTTCTCGTCATGACTTTGCCGCGTCCAACACCATCGTCCACAGGAAGCGCAGGAGCTCCTGGAGGGCTTTTTCGCGAATCTTCTCGTCGTCGCCGTGCGCCAGGCCGCGCAGCCGGTCCTTCTCCTCGATCAACGGCCCGATGCCGTAGCTCTGGATTCCCTTGGCGCGCAGAAACGCCATGTCCGTCGCGCCGGTCAGCATCGCAGGAATCACCGTCGCTTTCGGGTATACCTTCGCTGCCGCCGCGCCGATGATTCGGTACATTTCGGTATCCAGCCCGGACGGCGGCGCCGGCGGCCGGTCGTTGAATTCATTGGGGACGAGTTCGACATCCGGGTCGCCGATCACCTCTTTGAGCTTCGCGTAGAACGCCCGAATGTCCTCGTCGGGCAGCGCGCGAATGTCGAGGTAGGCTTCGGCCTCCGATGGAATGACGTTTTGCCGGAACCCGGCTTTGATCATGTTGGGCGAGACCGACGTGCGCAGAATCGAGTTGTGTCCCAGTTCGAACTGACGGAAGTATTCCTCGATGGCGGGCCGCTTGTCCGGATCGAAGATGCCCTTGTACCGCGCCGCCTCCGCCGGGTTGCTGATATTGGCGAGTTTCTCAAAATAGGTTCGCGTCGTGTCGTTCAGCCGCATCGGCGGCTGCCATTCGGCCACGCGCTGCACCGCCGCCGCCAGTTTCACGACCGCGTTATCGAGCCGCGGCGTCGAGCCGTGACCGGCTGTCCCGCGCGAGATCAGCCGCACACCGCGCGGGAGTTTCTCGGTCGTCGCCACAGTGACAATGTGTTCCACGCCATCGCGCGACGTCCCACCGCCGCCCTCGGCGATGCAGAACTCAGCCTCGATGTCGGAGAAATACCTATCCGCCATCAGCCGCACGCCGCTGCCGGCACTCTCTTCGTCAGCCTCGGCGAGAAAGATGACGTCGCGATCAAGCGCGATGTTGTGCCGCTTCAGCAGCAACATCGTCATGAGTCCGGTGGCGACGTTGTCCTTGTCGTCAAGCGCGCCGCGGCCGTAAATGTAGCCGTCCTTGCGCAGCCCGGCGAACGGATCGACGGTCCATTTCTCCTTCTGGACGCCCACCACATCGGTGTGACCCATGATCAGCAGCGGCTTCTTCGACCCATTTCCGCGGATGCGCGCAACGAGGTTGGTGCGGCCAGGCGCGAGTTCCCGCTCTACCGCCGGAATCCCTTCGCGTTCGAGCACACCGCGCAAGTAGGCGGCCGCCTTTGCTTCGTTGCCCGGCGGATTACTGGTGTCGATCCGCAGCAGGTTTACGAAGTGTTCGACCGTTTCCCGCTCCACCGCCGGCCAGTCCACCGGCTGTGCCGCGGCCAGAGACACCGCAACCAGTAAAACCAGACAGGGGCGCATTGCGCCAGTATACGACGCGGCGCAGCGTGACTTCCGTCACCGACATTCGGGCCGGAAATGCCGACACTGAAAGGGCAGATAGACACAAAGGAGCCCGGATAGGAATGCAATTGAGTTTGAATCAGACCGTCGCCGATATCGCCACGCAGTCGCTGGCCGCCGTGCGCGTGTTCGAGGAGTATGGAATCGATTATTGTTGTGGCGGCAAGAAGCCGCTCGAGGACGCCTGCCGCGCTCAGGGCCTCCAGCCGGACGCAGTGCTTGCCTACCTGGAACGCGCCACTGCCGGGAACTCGGGTGCGGAGACCGATTGGCGAACGGCCCCGCTGTCCGATCTCATCCGCCATATCGTGACCAAGCACCATGAGTATTTGAGGATCGAGCTGCCGCGGATCAACCAGCGCCTCGCGAAGGTGATGGCGAAGTATGGGGAACAGGACCGCGACACCCTGGGCCCAGTTCCCGGCCATTTCACCGCCCTATGGCAGGAACTGGATCAGCACATGCACAAAGAGGAGGCGATCCTGTTCCCGGTGATCGAGCAATACGAGGCGGCGGCCCGCTCGAACGGCGCCACGCCGCTACCGCCGTTCGGCTCCATCGCCGCCCCTATCCGCGTAATGGAGGTGGAGCACGACGGCGCAGGGGACGCTCTACGCGCTATCCGCGAGTCCACCTGCGGCTACCATGTGCCGGATCACGCTTGCATCACTTACAAGTCGCTGCTCGATGGTTTGCGGGAACTGGAGGCGGATTTGCACGTTCATATTCACTTGGAAAACAATATTTTGTTTCCCCGAGCGCTGGAGTTGGAAGCTTCTCTGCGGTGAAAGGTGGGCGGACGGGGCGTCCGCTGCGGACCAGGGGTCCGCCACACTTTCTCACAGGAGGTGCTTCGGTTAGTACTGTTCGCGAATCTGCCGTTAGATGGCGAACAGAATGAACTCCTCTGGAGCCGTGCTCTCCTTCCGGGCGGCGGCGATTAAGACCAGTTTCGCACGTTCGGCGCACCCCGTTGCGCAGCGGGTGTTTTCTGTCGTAACCTCGCTTTTAACGCGCCGCTTCCGGAGTCTTTTCATGAAAACTGGCAGCTTTATCGGAGCTACCCTCCTCTTGTTCCTGGTTGCGCCCGTGCGGGCGCAGACGACCCTGGGCACTATCACTGGCCGGGTCTTCGATCCAACGGGCGCCCGCGTGGCGGCCGCGTCCGTAACCGCCACCAACACGGGGACGCAACTGGCATACAAAACGGCCACCAACGAACCGGGAAACTACGTTCTCCAAAGCCTGCCGGTGGGCGTATATGAAGTCGCCATCGAAGTGGCGGGCTTCCGGCGCTATCTGCACCGCAACGTCGAGGTGAACGTCGCGCAAACGGTCACTCTCGATGCCACGCTCGAAGTCGGGCAGGTGGAGCAAACGCTCGAAGTCACCGCCGGCGTGGGCCTCTTGCAGACGTCCACGTCGGACCTCGGCACCACCATCCAGCGCAATAAGCTGATGGACCTGCCGCTGTTTGTCGGCGGCAACGTCCGCAACCTGGAGCAGTTCATTTTCCTCGTTCCAGGCGTGACCGGCGACACCAACAACACGCAAATCAGCGGGTCGCCAAGCCGCGCCAAAGAGGTTCTGATCGACGGCATCGGTTCGACGGGCATCGAGAGCGGCGGCATCATTCCCGGCAGCACGCGGCCCTCGGTCGAGACAATCGGCGAGTTCAAGCTGCTCCGCGCCAACTTCAATGCCGAGTATGGCCGCACCGGCGGGGGCGTGCAGATCTTCACGACCCGCTCCGGAACGAACGAATTGCATGGATCGCTGTTCAACTACCTGCGCAACGACAAATTGGACGCGCGCGGCTTCTTCCAGCGGACCCGGCCCGTCAACCGGCAGAACGAATTCGGCGCATCGGCCGGCGGCCCTGTTTACTTGCCGGGCCTCTACGACGGACGCAACCGCACGTTCTTCTTCGTGGTCTACACGGGCTTCCGTTTCCGCCAGGGCCCGCCGAACGCCGTGCAGAGCTTGATTCCGCTCGACTATCGCGAGGGTGACTTCTCGCGGCTCAACGCGACGATCTACGATCCGGCGACTAACGTCAGCACTCCGGCCGGCATCACTCGCACACCCTTCGCCGGCAACCGCATCCCGCGGAACCGCTTCAGCAGCGTCGCCGGCAATATTCTGCCCGCGCTCGCCACGCCGATCAACAGCGGCCTGTTCAACAACTTCATCTCCGTCGGGCGAGGGTCCACCGACTCCAACCAGGTGAACGTCAAACTCGACCACGCGTTCACCGACACCAACCGCATGAGCGGCTACTTTTACCAGGACGCCCTCGACCAGCGCGATCCCGAGAACATTCCCGGGCCCACCACGCCGGGCCGCGTCATCGGCAATCGCAACGTCTGGGGCAGGGTCGCGCACGATCTGGTTCTCTCGCCCACCGCGCTGAATCACCTTACGCTGGGCTTCACGCGCTTCAAGGTCACCATCGATCACTTCACGCTGAACGAGGACTGGCCGAACCGGCTGGGTCTCACCGGCGTGAACACGGGCGCGAACAATTCGTTCCCGTGCGTCGAGTTCGTCGCGAGCGGCTATTTGCGCCTCGGCGACCCGAACTGCAACGCCCGCGCGCTGCAAACGAACAACGCGTTCCAGGTGAACGAAAGCCTGAGCGTTGTGCGCGGCACGCACTTCCTGAAATTCGGCTTCGATTACCGTTTCATGGAGACCAACGGCATCGACAATTTCCAGGCGCCCGGCCTGTTCCAGTTCAACGCGCTCGAAACCGGTCTGCCCGGGCAACCCGGCACCGGTAACGCAATCGCCAGTTTCCTGCTCGGAACGGTCAACCGCGGAACGCTGCGCGTTTTCGGGTACTTCCCGCGGAACCGTTATCAATACTTCGCCGGCTACGCGCAGGACGACTGGAAAGCGACGCGCAAACTGACGGTCAATTACGGTCTGCGCTACGACGTGTTCTTCCCGCGCTACGAAAAGCTCGACAACCTGTCGAGTTTCGATCCGGGACTGGCCAACCCAGGTGCCGGCAACCGGCTGGGCGCGCTCGCGTTTCTTGGCGACGGGCCGAACCGCAATGGCCGCCGGTCGTTCGCCGACACCGACTATCGCGCCTTCGGCCCCCGGCTGGGCCTGGCGTACCAGATCACTGGCCGCACCGTTCTCCGCTCCGGTTACGGCATTTACTATGCGCAGGCAAACGCCGCCGCCGGACTCCGCGAATCCCTC
>CAYPUQ010000327.1:0-7345 GCA_964413655.1 uncultured Solibacteraceae bacterium
GCCTAATTTACTTTTCCTGCCTGCTTCGCGCAGGATCTGAATGTAGAGGTACTAATCACCCTGCTCGGCCCCACGATCGCGGCGGCGCACCTGGCGGCGGTCGGCGGCATCATCGCCCGCGCCGGCCTGAACATCGATCGCATAGACCGGCTCTCCGGCCGCACGCCGCTCGACCCGTCCAGCGCCCCGAGCCAGGTTTGCGTCGAACTGTCTGCGTCCGGCGATCTCGCCGGCGAAGACGCGATGCGGGCGGCGCTGATGGAACTGACTGGCCAGTACGACATCGACGTCGCCGTTCAGCACGACAACGTCTACCGCCGCAACCGCCGTCTGGTGGCCTTCGACATGGATTCGACGTTGATCCGGACCGAAGTCATCGACGAGTTGGCCCTGGAGGCCGGTGTGGGCGAGCGGGTTCGCGCCGTCACCGACGCTGCCATGCGCGGCGAACTCGATTTCCAGACCAGCTTCCGGCAGCGGGTCGCGCTGTTGCAAGGCCTGCCCGAGGCGGCGCTCGAACGTGTGCGGGCGCGCATCCCGCTCATGGACGGCGCCGAGCGGCTCGCGGCCACCCTGCGGCGCCTCGGGTACAAGACGGCCATCCTCTCGGGCGGCTTCACGTTCGTCGGACGGGACTTGCAGCGCCGCCTGGGAATCGACTACCTGCACGCGAACGAACTGCAGCTTCGCGATGGAGCAGTAACGGGCGAAGTCACCGGCGAGATCATCGACGGCCCCCGAAAAGCCGCTTTGCTCGAAGAGATCGCACGCGCGGAAAACCTCAGCATGGAACAGACCATCGCCGTCGGAGACGGAGCGAACGACCTGCCGATGCTCAGCATCGCCGGCCTCGGCATCGCATTCCGGGCCAAGCCGGTGGTGCGGCAAAGCGCCCGCCAGGCGATTTCGACGCTCGGGCTCGACGGTATCCTTTACCTGCTCGGCGTCCGCGACCGCGATCAGAACTCTCTCTGACGCACGACGCTCCCGTTGGGCGACAGCCAGACGAGTTTCGATCTGCCTTTTGCTTTATACGGCGACACCACCAATTCCCCGGCGGCGGTCCGGGCGAGCACCGTCAGGCCGTCCATCTCCTGGCCAAGGTTCCGCACCGCTTCGTTGAACGCGTTGTCGGGCTCTCCGCCCCCGCCGTACCGGATAATCCGCGGCGGCCGCGTATCTGTCACGATGAGTAGCGCGCCGTCCCGCTCGAGAAACGTCGAAAAGACCTCCGAGTGGCGGACGGGTTGTTCGAACGGCCCGATCGGCGCGGCCTCCGGGTCGTACCGGAGGCTCTCGCCTTCGGCGAAGGTAATGCCGAACCCGCCGTCCGGCAGCGGATGGAACGCCCGCGGCGACTCGCGGAAGGCCTCCACCGGCAGGCGGTAGCCGTCATCCAAAGCCCCGCCGGGCAGAACGCGCACTACGTTTGCCCGTGGGACCTCGCCGTAACCGATCTGGCAATCCCCGAGGAGGAGGAAGCGGCCCTCGCGGTCGCGCAATACGTCCACGACTCCGGCGGGAATGAACAACTCCGTTTTCACAGTGTCGATCCGGTGTTCACGGCGCGATCCATCCGGCTCCACGGCGAGGATGTCAATCGAGTATGATCCGTGCCGAAGCAGCACCAGCGATCCATCCGGCTGCGGCGCCGCCACTCGCGGATAAGGCACCGGAACGGATTCCGCCTCGATGGTATCGCCCTTCGCCGACAGCCGCGCCAGCCGCGCGAAAGTTTGATGCCGGTCCACTGCGTCCAGAATCGCGACGGTGAGCAGACCGCCGTCGCGGTGTGGGATCGCCGCGAGAAAACGAACGGAGACGTTCCGCTTCGCGGCATCGGCCAATGGCACGCCGCGTACGAGGCCGCCCCCGGCGCTGCGCAGCGCATTCCAGACCGGGATGCCCGGAATGCCCAAGAGGTGGCGGAAGCCGATGTCGAGCCGGATAAAGCCGCCCGACGAACTGGGTGTCACCAGGTCGACGAGCGCCATCGCACCGAACAGCACGAACGGCGTGGCACACGACCAGGTGAGGCGCTTCGCGGCGGAAAGGCCAAACAACGTGGTGACGCCCAGTGCCAAGTAGAAATAGAAATTGACGGACGCCAGGACGATGATCGGCCCTTCCATGTCCGCGCCACCGCTCGACAGGCGCGACTGCAACAGGTAAATCGCAGCCGCCGCCAGCAGAACGATCAGCGGAATCCATCCGAGTCGCATAGGCCCCCTCCTCAAATGCGAAAACTGGTGGGAATTTGTTTCAGTCGGGTTTCGCGGGCACCCGTAAACAGAAGCACCACCTATAGATAAAGTTCTTGACGTGCCACTACATATAGAGCCATCATGGATGGCGTCGGCTGTACAATAGGAAGGAAGAGTATACCGTTATGGGCCAACTCAGCGTCGATCTCAGCACGCAATCGCGCGAACCGAAACTGTCGCTTCCGCGCGAGCAGCGGACCGGCGTTCATTTTCCCCGTTATTTTACCGCTCGTCTACCGGAGGGCCGTACTCCGTACGACGATGTGCGCTGGGAGCTGCGCACGGCGAGCATCGCCAACGATAAGGGACACATCATCTTCGAGCAGCGCGACGTGGAGGTGCCGGCCGACTGGTCGCAGACGGCCACGAATATCGTCGCTAGCAAGTATCTTCATGGCCGCATGGGCTCGCCCGATCGCGAGCACAGCGTCGCGCAGTTGGTGCATCGTGTCGTGGATACGATCGCGGATTGGGGCAAGGACGGAGGGTACTTCCAAACCGTCGCCGACGCCGAGAATTTTCGCGGCGAACTGGCCCACCTGATGCTCACCCAGAAGGCCGCCTTCAATTCGCCGGTTTGGTTCAACGCCGGCGTGCATAACGAGTCGCGCGGCTATGGCTGGTATTACGACGAAGAAGCCCAAACGGTGAAGCTGCTTGAGGCCGGCATCCACCGTCCGCAGTGCTCGGCCTGTTTCATCAACTCGGTGGACGACACGCTGGAGTCCATTCTGACGCTCGCCAAGACCGAGGGCATGCTCTTCAAGTGGGGATCGGGAACCGGCACCAACCTGTCGGCCATTCGCGAGCAGGACGCGCCGCTCGCGGGCGGCGGCCGCGCCAGCGGACCGCTCAGCTTCATGAAGGGCTTCGACGCCTTCGCCGGCGTCATCAAGTCCGGCGGCAAGACGCGGCGGGCGGCGAAGATGGTGATCCTGAACGTGGATCACCCCGACATCGAACACTTCATCTGGTGCAAGGCGAAGGAAGAAAAGAAGGCGCACACGCTCATCGACGCCGGCTACGATTCGTCGCTCGACGGCGAAGCCTACAGTTCGATCTTCTTCCAGAACGCGAACAACTCGGTGCGGGCGACGGACGAGTTCATGCGCGCCGTGGTGGAGGATGCCGACTGGTGGACCAGGTCGGTGGTGAGCGGCCAGCCCGTCAACCGCCGCCGCGCGCGGGAGATCATGCGGCAGATCGCCGAAGCCACGCACCAGTGCGGCGATCCGGGCATGCAGTTCGACACGACGGTCAACCGCTGGCACACTTCGAAGTCCAGCGGACGGATCAACGCTTCGAACCCGTGCTCGGAATACATGTTCCTCGACGACTCGGCGTGCAACCTCGCATCGTTCAACCTGCTGAAATTCGCCGGGCCGGACGGCCAGTTCGATGTGGACGCGTTCCGGCACGCCGTCGACACGTTGATCGTGGCAATGGAGATCATCGTCGAGAACGCCAGCTACCCGACCGAATCCATCGCGCGGAACTCGCGCAACTTCCGTCCGCTCGGTTTGGGCTACGCCAACCTCGGCGCGCTGCTGATGGCGCAGGGCGTCGCCTACGACAGCGACCGCGGCCGCGCCTGCGCCGCCGGCATCACGGCGATATTGTGCGGCCAGGCCTATCTGACCAGCGCCCGCATCGCCGAGGCGACCGGTCCGTTCCCGGAGTACCACGGTAACGAGAGCAGTTTTCTGGACGTAATCCGCATGCACCGCGCGGCGGTGCAGAGCATCGACGGCAAGCTGGTTCCGCCGGCGATTCTCGACGGCGCGCGGCAGTGCTGGCATGACGCATTCGAGAAGGGCCGCATCCATGGCTACCGCAACGCGCAAGCGACGGTCATCGCGCCCACCGGCACCATTGGCTTCATGATGGACTGCGACACCACGGGTATCGAGCCGGAACTGGCGCTCATCAAGTACAAGAAGCTGGTGGGCGGCGGCGTCATCAAGATCGTCAACAACATCGTTCCGCAGGCGCTCATCAAGCTCGGCTACCGGCCGGAGCAGGTCGAGGCGATCGTTTCGCACATCGACTCCACGGGCACCATCGAAGGCGCGCCGGGCTTGAAGAACGAACACCTGCCGGTCTTCGATTGCAGTTTCCGTACCGCCAACGGGACACGCTTTATCCATCACATGGGCCACGTCCGCATGATGGCTGCGGTCCAGCCCTTCATCTCGGGCGCCATTTCGAAGACCATCAATATGCCGGAGGAGTCGTCGGTGGAGGACACTATGGATGCCTACATCGAGAGCTGGCGGCTTGGGTTGAAGGCGGTGGCGATTTACCGCGACGGGTCGAAGCGCGTGCAACCGCTCAGTTCCGGCACCGGTAAGGGCGAGAAGAAGGGCGCGGGCGCCGTGGCCGCGCCGGCCGAGAAGATTGTGTACCGTCCGATCCGCCGCAAACTGCCCGACGAGCGCCAATCGGTAACGCACAAGTTCTCCATCGCCGGCCACGAGGGTTACATCACGGTGGGTCTCTACGAGGACGGCCTGCCGGGCGAAGTGTTTATCAGCATGGCCAAGGAGGGCTCGACCATCTCCGGGTTGATGGACAGCTTCGCCACTTCGATCAGCTTCGCGCTGCAATACGGCGTACCGCTGAAGTTCCTAGTGGATAAGTTCAGCCACGTCCGCTTCGAACCGAGCGGCTGGACCGGCAACAAGCAGATCCCCTATGCCAAGTCGATCATGGACTACATCTTCCGCTGGCTCGGCCTGAAGTTCCTCGGACCCGAGTACGCCATCGGCGAGGCGGGCGAAACGGCGGAATTGCGTCCCACAGAGGACGACGCGCAACTCAAGCTTCCGATTCAGCCCGTCATCGCTGACGCCCCCGTCTGCGCTACCTGCGGTGGCCTGATGACGCGCAACGGCTCCTGCTTCAAGTGCGAGAACTGCGGCGGGACTAGCGGGTGTAGTTAGAGATTAGATTGCACGAATACAGGCGCCATCAGCGGGCAGAGTGGGACGGTGCAGTGATACATCGCACTGCTGCATGACTCCTGAATACCGTCCCCATGCTGATAGCAGGATGCTCCGTAGCTCGGTGCTTTCGAACAGTCCCACCGGTTACAGGCATAATCGCCTGAACCCGTTTCACACACTACAACCGACTGCCCGGTCGCGCGCCCGCCGCAGTGCTCCAGTACTGCGTGCCATCTCCTGCCATCCCTTGGGCAAAAACGTGCAAAGAACCGCGGCTGGTTGACCAGAACCTTCGTGTCGCCCAGATAGCCGGTGACGCGCCGGTTGGCGCCCACGGTGAGAGAGGCAAGCTTCGCCGGTCCAAGCTCGCGCCCGAAGATCGATGTAATCTGACCCGGTGCGACGCCGTCCGTGCGGAGATCGGCGGCCCCGGTCACCGCCTCTACTCCGCCCTCCGTCTCCGGCTCCACCTCGCCATTCTCGCCGTTCTCGGGCTCCTCCCCGTTTGTGGCCGAGGGCTTGATGCTCACTGGCAAAGGTCAAAAACTTCTCCGCCACGCTTCGTACCTTCATGAAGTTATTACCCACCCCCATGCACCTCCGTCACAATCGCTCCGTTCCCCCACACCGTGTGCCGCCCAACACCGGTCCAGTAGGCCGCTTGCAGCCACGGGACGAACTCCCCCAGCTCGCCCGTATACTCGGCCTCGCCGGTGAATCCGCCAATCGGATGGCTCTGCCCGGTGCGGGACGACGTGCGCCGGACCGCCTGCCACCGGATGTTCTGGCGCACGCAGATCATGCTTTCCGCCCTTTGGCCCATGGCACGGAAATCGACCGCTAGGGGGCCACGCCCGAACAAGCGCCGCAGCGTGCCGATACGGTCGCGAACACGAGCCAGCAGCGCGCCGAAGTCGCGTGCATCCACGAGCCGTCCGCCCGCCTTGATCTCGGTGGGCGTCGGGAACTTCAAGACGATGCGGCGGATCGGCCGGTCGAGAGGATCGAGCGGCACGATTAGGACGCCATCCTCACCACCCAGCGGTTCCTCGGACACGAGTCGAGCCTTCGCCCTGGAGACGCCGAGGCCGGATTTCGTCATCTCCCGCATGGCTCTCCGGAACGTCTCGAACGTCGCCGGAGACAAATCGAACAGGTGGAGATCCAGGTGGAATTCGCTGCCCGCGGCGATCTGGGCTCCGTCCAAATGCGCGGCCCGCACCACAAATGGGCGTGGCGGATCGGCAAAACCGCTAGGACCCGTGCCAACTGCGGCGGGCGCGAATAAGTCGCTGCCCTTCAGCCGGGTCAATCCCAGCGCGCCGCGAATCGTGTTTCCGGCCTTGCCGGGCGGGAACACGACCTCCGCGTCCGCCCGGAAACGAAAACGGAACGCCCGGAGTTCGAAGGTCACGCTTCGACTATTCTCGCTCCGGGCGCCAGGCTTGTCAGCACACCGTCATTTTCGCGGATCTTGCCGGTACGATTAGATATTAGAAGGTACGTCGTGTCTGCAAAGTACACTGGCCGGTTCGCCCCCTCGCCCACGGGACCGCTGCACTTCGGCTCGCTGGTGGCAGCGGCCGGGAGTTACCTCGATGCGCGCGCAGCCGGCGGCGAGTGGCTGGTTCGCATGGAGGACATCGACAAGCCGCGGGAGATGTCCGGCGCGGCGGACGACATTCTCGGGACCCTCGACAGTTACGGTTTCGAGTGGGACGGAGAGGTCGAGTATCAAAGCTGGCGGATTGGCCCCTACCGCGAGGCCCTGGAGCGTCTCCGGCGGGAGGGGTGGGTTTATCCCTGCGCGTGCAGCCGGACGGAGATCGCCAAGGCGGCGAACGGCAGTGGCGCCCGCCGCTGTGGTAATATTGAGGCGTGGCAAAGAAAACGGCACGGGTACTGAAAAATCAGACGAGTTCGGCCGGCGACGTCGCCTCGAGCCGTTCCTCCGGCAGTTCAACGCGGTATCCCTGCACGCGCGGGAATCGGATCTCCCGCTCGTCTCTGTCAGGCCGGATTGCCCTGATGTGTACCGTCTGTCGCGGCGGCTGCGGCGGCGCCACGACGGGTTTCGCCGTGAAGTCGAACGGTATCCCGAGCACGTCGGCATACTCGACGTTGAACACTCCGTCT
>CAYPUQ010000328.1:0-1393 GCA_964413655.1 uncultured Solibacteraceae bacterium
CCGGCCAGTTCGGGTGCAGAATCTGCTCGTCCCATTTGCCAGGCTCACTCCACTTCCCGTATCGGCCCGCTTTCCACCACCCCTCATCCTGATAGCCTCCTGCTTCCACGAACCGCCGGTACTCCTCCACCGTCACCGGAAACCGCCCGATCTGAAATCTCTCCCCCGGAATAGTCACCCAGTAGTCCTCATCGCGCGGCGTCCGCAGCCGCGGGTCGCCCGCCTGCCCCAGTGCTTCCGCCGCCTCCAGTCGCACCGAAAATTCCACCGAGTGGGCCCGCGTGGCGTCGAAGACACCAAGCACCGCCTCGCGGGCTTCCGCGTACCGCGGATCGGCCGGTTGGTAGTTCAGCGTCCGCAGGTCCCTCACCATTGCGCCCACCAGGCCCACGCAGCGCGCCTGGTCCGCCAGCGAAGCCCCCGGCCCCAGGCGGTCCAGCATCGCCGCCACCAGGCCGTCCACCTTCGCTTTCCCCTGCCGGCCGTGAAGCACTCCCACGTACAACAGCGCTACCTCGCGCCACTCCGGGCGATAGATCTTTCCGCCATCGAGCAGCAGGCTGTGCTGCGCGGCATCGGGAAGCCCGGCAATCGCCCGTGCCGCCAGGTACTCCTGAAACGTCAGGTGCCAGTAACCGATCTGATTTCCCCGGCTCACGACGATGCCGCTGTCGAGTTCCTCCTCTTCAAGGAAGGACTGCGCCGCCGCACTGCTCCCGCCGAACTCCGGGGCCAGGATCGCCGCCGCGGCGCTTTTGCCGGTCTGAACCTGCCTCCCTCGCGGGTCGTCCTGCATCGCCAGCGCCAGCGTTTGCAGTAGGGTCAGGCAGCGGTCCGCCTTCACCCGCTCTGGCTTGGCCTCCCGCGCCCGCGCCAGCCAGATGAGAATGGATTCGTACAAGTCCGCCCGCTGCTCCGGCAGGCGCTTCTCATGCCAGTGCACCACCGCCAGCGCCGTCAGCATCACCGGGTTGCCGGCCAGCCGCCGCAACTCGGTGCGGTTGCGCAGGGCGTCCTTCAGCTCCTCGAAATGCTGGGGTGTCTGGACGGCGTTGCACCAATGGCGCAGAAAGTTCTCGATGGCCTCCGGCTCGAGCGCTTCGATGGTGGCTTCCGGAAATCCGTCGAGCAGCGCGGTGTCCTTGTACGCCTGAGGGCGCGTGGTGACCACGAACCGGCAGGCCGGAAAGGTTCTGGTGGCCGCCTCGAATAGATGCGCGATCGCGGTACGCTCCTGGTGGCTTGGCGCTTCGTCCAGGCCGTCCAGCAGCAGGATCGCGGAGCCATCCCGGAGTTGGCGCTCGAAGAATTCGCCGGTCAGTTGCCAGCCCTGTTCCTGGCTCCGGGTGTTCAGGTAGTGCACCAGCCAGGCGGGAGACTGCGCGTCCGCCGG
>CAYPUQ010000328.1:1493-7336 GCA_964413655.1 uncultured Solibacteraceae bacterium
ATTACCAGGCGTGGGTACTCGACCGCTTCTTCGAGTGGAATGGAGCGGCGCTCCATGCGCTCGATCTCACGTGGGTTTGCATGCACGCCGGAGACGCCGGATGTCTTGAGCGGGATATACAGCTCGTGGATCGGGAACTTGTAGACTTTGCCGGTTCCCACCTGCAACCCGCGGATGTCGATGGAGGCGGTTTCGATCTGGAGAAGCTCCAGGTAACGGCGTGGATCGGCGAGGGAACTGGGGTCGGGCGGCTCTCCGAATTCGGGGTGGCGATGCCGCCATTTGACTAGCGCGTCCAGCGCCCTCATGCCGAGGTCGTCGCAGTTCTGGAACTTATCCCGAATGCCAAGACTGTCGAGCCACGACTTGAACTCGCTCAGGAGTTTGCGCTTGCGCTGAACCTCGGCGAGTTGTTCGGGCGTGGCCGAATCGATGTCCTCCAGCGCTTCCCCAACTTTGTCGTGCCACTGCTCGGAATTGTCCAGCAAGAACGGCAACAACTCCTTGCCCTCGCCGATCGTGCGTTCGCACTCGATCCTGGTGATGCTCTTGTCCCGGCCGTCGGGAATCCACCCGCAACGCTTGGCCACAATGGCGACCACGACATCCGACTTCGACACATGAGCCAGGCACTCCTCGACCGTCGGGCGCGCACCGCTGGCCGGGAAGTACTCCATCATCTCGACCCGAAAGCCCGCCCGGCTCGCCACGTCCCGGACCTTGGCCCGGCAATCCTTCAGATCTTCCGAAGTCGACGAGATAAACACCACCGGAGTCCGCATGGTTCAGGCGGTGATTATACCTTGAGTGAAGGCTCGTTCCGCGAAACAAAAACCCTTCCGGTGACATATACAAGCGACTCACTGAGAGGAGGAGCAATGTCGCCAACGGAAGCGAACGGCAATTCCCAGCCCAAAGAGAACGACTTTTATCGACACTTCAAGGAGAATATGGACGCTCTTCGTCTTCCATGTCCCCTGGAGAAGTTTGGCAGCCTCAAGCAGACACTCGAAACGATTTCCGACCTGATCGATGTCCTCAAGAAGTACGGGAAAGTCTCCGTAGCCGTATTGATCACTCGCGGATGGGCCCCAAAACGGCTGCAAGTGCTGCTTCGCACTGCGCTGAAGGTGCTGCCCGCGCTCTCCCTTGCCTACTACGTTGGCGCAGTGCTCGGAAGCGCTCTCGTGGCGATTGACAAGACTTACTGCGGGGGGAGAGCGATCGACGCCGCGAACAGAGCTCTAAACCCGGTTGCTCTTGTTGGAGAGGTTCGGGCACAGGTGATGGCCCTCATGCACGAGTATCTCGACCGAACTGAAATCCCTCGGGAAATTCTCGAAATGTACCAAGAATTGCCCCCGGAAAAACGGGAACTGTTTCTCCAGCAAGCCTGAAGAGGTTGGTTGCTGGCTCGTTTGCCCATCGACGCCATTGTGCGCTTTTCCGCAACCCGCAGGCCGACTCCGGAGAGCGCATCTTGCGGATGGTAACCTCCCATTATGCCCAACCGCCTCTTTCTGCTTCGTCGTGATGCCGTTCGGCAAAAAGAGAGACCCCTCTGGCGGTCCGGATATCGACTTCGATGCATCTACGAACTCGCCATCCGCCCCGCGTTCGACGATGCCGGCATGACACCGGTTCGCGCCGACGAGGAGCGGATTGGCGGCATCATCCATAAGCCAATGTTCGAGCGGCTGATTCTCTGCGACTACGCCGTCGCCGACCTCACCACGGCCAACCCGAACGTCCTCTACGAACTCGGCGTGCGGCATGCCGTGCGGCCGGCGGCCACGGTCACGCTGTTCTCGAAAGGGCAAATGCTTCCCTTCGACGTCAACTTCCTCCGCTCTTTGCCATACGCGCTGGGCAGCGCCAACCGCTTCGGCAAACCGCAAGCCCGGAAACTCCGTGAAGGGCTTGCCGCCCGGCTAAGCGAGCTTCGCGCCGAAAACCGTAAGAAGCCTTCTCCCGACAGCCCGGTCTTTCAACTCATCGAGGCCAACTCGCACAGGCACGCGCAACCCGGGACCGCGCGTCGCTTCAGGCGATCGAGGAGTCGCTGGAGCCCTTGGACGCGGCGGAGTACGGCGTGTTGGTCGACCTGTTCCTCTCCTACAGGGCGCTCGGCAAAACGGAGGATTACGAGGCGATGTGCAGCCTCTATCGGCGGCTGCCCGGCGAATTGCAGCATTCCGTCATGGTGCGCGAGCAGTATGCTTTCGCCCTTAACCGCCTCAAGCGGCGGAACGAGGCGATCCGCGTGCTGAAGCAGGTCCTCGCCGGGAACGGACCGAGTTCGGAAACGCTCGGCTTGCTCGGCCGGATCTACAAGGATCTTTGGGCTGAAGCGCGCAAGGCCGGCCGGATTCGCGAGGCGGCGGTTTATTCGAACCTGGCCATCAAGACTTACACTCGTGGATTCGAAGCGGACTCGCGGGATGCCTGTCCCGGCATCAACGCGGTCACGCTGTTGGATATCCGCGGCGGCGCCGCTTCGGTCGAAATGAAAGCCGCGTTGCTGCCTGTCGTTCGCTTTGCTGTCGTTCGGCGCATGAAGTCCGCCGCGCCGGACTATTGGGACCACGCCACGCTGCTCGAACTGAGTGTGCTGGAGAACAAGCCCGAGGATGCCCGCCTTCACCTCGACGAGGCACTGGCCAAGGTGCGCGAACGCTGAGAGCCGGAGACAACGGCGAACAGTCTCCGCCCGATCCGCGAAGCGCGCCGAAGCCGCGGCGTCAAACAGCCGTGGCTCAACAAACTCATCGCCGCCCTGGAGGAGGCGTCGCAATAAGCAGTTGGCTCCTGTAAACTGACTTCACGATCACAGAGAGGAGGGAGCCATGAATCAGGCTCTCGAACAATGGCTGAAGTACGCCCCCGCGCCAGCCCCCTTGAACCCGGACCAACGATGGCACATCTTTATCAGTTACCGCTCGGTGAATCGCCACTGGGTGCTCGAACTGTACGACATGTTGCGCCATCTCGGTTATTCAGTCTTCCTGGACCAATACGTTCTCAGCGCGGCGGCTCCGCTGGCGCTGACCCTTGGCGAGGAACTGGACGCCAGTGCCGCGGCGATCTTGGTGTGGTCCAAGTACAACGAGGACTCGGAATGGTGTAAGAAGGAATTCAGCTATCTGGAAGGTAGGGAAAATGGCAGGAAAGGCTTCCGTTACGTCATCGCGAAGCTCGACCAGAGCGAACTGCCAGGCTTCGCCGCCGCAAAGATCTTCGTCGACTTCTCGGAACGTCGTGAAGGGCCGGGCGGTAGTGACCTGCTGCGGATGGTTCATGGACTGGCCGGCAAACCCCTCCCGCCGGAGGCGGTCCGGCTGGCGACGCAAGTGGATGAGGGAATCCGGCGCGCTCGCGCCGCGATTCAGGCCGCGCGTCAGACCGGCAACGCCGAGCGTTTGTGCGACCTCGCGCGCTCGGAACACCTTGCCTGGCTCAACAGTCCGATGCTTGGCTGTGAAACCGCGGAAGCCCTCATCGGGTTGAAGCGCTACGGCGAAGCGCTAGAGATCCTGAAGCGCCTGGCGGAATCCTTCCCGAAGACTCTGCGCCCGCGCCAGCTCGAAGGACTGGCGCTGGCTCGCCAGGGCGACTGGCGGAACGCTCAGGTGATTCTCGGTGAGTTGTATGCGGCGGGCGAGGCGGATCCGGAGACTCTCGGCATCTACGCCCGCACCTGGATGGATCGCTACAAAGTGACCAAAGATCGGCTCCACCTGTTGAAGTCGCGCGACCTCTATCGCCACGCCTTCGAGCGTGCGCCCAAAGATTACTACACCGGCATCAACGCCGCCGCCAAGAGCTTGTTCCTCGGCGAGCGTGAGACCGCCAGCCAACTCGCCAAGCGGGTCGAGGAGGTCACCGGATCGGCGCCGGTTCCCTCCGACTACTGGCGCACTGCCACTATCGCCGAGGTCCAACTGCTGCAAGGGAACTACGAGGAAGCCGGCCGGCTCTACGAAGCGGCCGTGATCGCCGCCCCCGAGGACATCGGCTCCCACGAATCCACCTTCGGCCAAGCCAAGCTCATCCTCGATCACCTCGGCGCCACCGCCGATCAGCGCCGCCAGGTGCTACAAGCGTTCAATCATCTGCCGGCGGCGGCCGTTCCGGATTGAAGACTCACCTTCCCAAGAAGCGGCAATCCGCTTTGGGATAATTTCACACCGCGAAATCTTTGCCAAACCATCACCAGAAAAGGTGTGCGCTATTTGTTCGTGCGGCCGAACCAAGCCGTGGCAGAGTCCTTCGGTGGCGAGAAGCCTTCATCGGACCTCTCAATAGTGGGCAGTGGCTCAGGGACTCGCCACGCACCGGAACCCAATGTAGTGATTCCGCGTCCGCGGCGAGACCGGATACCGCACCGACTGCCGCAGATTCTCCGCCGCGTTGCTCCACGACCCGCCGCGCAGGATTTTCAACTCGCCAGTCTCCGGCCCGGCCGGATCGCGCGGCGGCGAACTCCCGTAGTACCCCGGGTGAAACCAGTCGTTCACCCATTCGTACACGTTGCCGGCCATGTCGAACAGGCCAAAACCGTTCGGCGTGAAACTGCCGGCTGGGGCCGTGTGTGGCCAGGGATCGCCGCTGCCCGACGCGAAGTTGGCGTCGTCGGGCGTCACCCGCGCACCGCTGTGAAAGACGCGACCGGCCTCGGCGCCGCGCGCTGCGTATTCCCACTCGGCCTCCGAGGGCAACCGACCGCCGGCCCACCGGCAGTAGGCCGCCGCCTCGTTCCAGTTGACGTTGACGATCGGGTGGTCGTCCAGGCTCCAGTCGCGGTTGAAATTCGGAACGGCGGCTCCCCTGCCGCGATAACCCGGCTCCGGTGGCAGCATGCGGCCCGTCGCCGCCGCGAAGCGCTTGTAAGCCGCCACAATGACTTCGGTGCGCCCAATCCAGAAGCCCTCCCCGATCTCCACCTCATGAAGCGGCCTTTCGTTCGGCAGGCATGCGGCGTCATTCTCCACGCAGCCCATCTTGAACGAGCCCGGCGGAATCCACACGTAGTTCAGCCCGTCCCGTTCGTTGGTCCGCACCTCTCTCGGCCGCGGCGCGGGGACGCGTGGCTCTGCGGGCGGTTCGATCGGCGGAGGATTCCCCTTCGGGTCTTTGCGCACCTCGATAAGCAAGCCGCGCACCAGGCCGGCGAACTGGCTGTTGGGGAACCGGAGAAGAAACTCCTCGTGTAACTCCGGGTTCCGGCTGCCTTGGATGGCGTTGAACGCGGCCAGTTCGGCCGCCACGGCGAGGGTCGCGATGTCGGTGCGGGGTTCGATCGGCTCCTGGACCGCCCGCGGCGCCGCCGCTACGACCAGGTCGTGCGCGCGGTACCCCTCGATGTGCGCGTAGGGCTTCTGGATCTTGCCGGCCCCGAAGTCGAGCAGGACGCGCTTCGGAACCGTCTCCTCGACGTAGTTGACCAGCCGCGAAAGAACAACCTCGCCGCTCTCGCCGGCCGCCGCGCCCTGCAGTCCCTCCACCACCGCCCAGGTGAAGTAGCCGAGCCGCTTCTCGGTCGACTCGAACGCCCGTTGGCCGACCGTGGTCGCATACAGTGTCGCGAAGGCCTGCACGTCGCGGTTGCGGATGTCGAAGTTGAAGCCGCGCACGAACGATTCGCTCAGCGGGTTGCCGGCGTCGGCGCGGCCCATCGGATCGTTGCGGCAGGCATCCAGCAGGACAACCACCTGGCTCACCCCGATTCCGTGTATCCATTCGCGGACGCGCTCGACGCTGATCGCCGTCTCCTCGAGAAACATGATGTCGTCGCTGATCTGAGCGTCGGCCGGAATCAGGAATGCCTTGCCGCCGCGATCGAT
>CAYPUQ010000329.1:0-7320 GCA_964413655.1 uncultured Solibacteraceae bacterium
GGAAGCATAAAGTGGCAGCAGGCGCAAAACGGAAGCAAAACGTGGCAGTGGGTGCAAAGATTGACGATCGTTGCGGCCAGTCTACTACTGCGTCTTCCGCCGCTCTCGGTACGCGATCAGGCGATTACCGGGCCCGGTTTCTCGGGATTCACAGCCGAACAGCCGGCCATTGAGGCCACGCGGCAGAGCCTTTGGTCGGCGGCAACGAGCACTTCAACGTGCCCGAGCTGGCGTAGATCGAGCGCAATGGCCAGTTGCAGCGCATCGAGGGTGCGAAGGCCTTCCGGCACTCCGTACCGAATCAGGAGTCTCCTTGCGCTGTGAAAGTGGCGTTCGTGGACAGGCGGGGCAACAAGGAGGCGCTGTCGTGCAATATCGGCGCGGAATCGACGCCGGGCGATTTGCAGAGCCTGCTCATCGATCTCCCCGGTCCTAGTCTTGATCGCGAGTACGGACTCCAGCTCCACAATGGAGAGGTGAGAGATCAGGGATCGAGACCCCGACTGCTCGAGTATGCGGTCCATGTATTCGGATCCGCTCTCCTGGTGGTAGCGTTTCGCCAGCGCGCTGGTATCGAGGAAGTAGTTTGGCAATCAGCGCTCTTGCCGGAGAGCGATCACGGCGTCGGAAAGGGAACCGGAGATCGTCGACAGCGCTCGCCGCACCTCATCCAGGCTGACGTCATCATGCGCTGCTTCCTCCCATTCCTCAGGCGAGAAGTATCCGGCGACGTCTTGGCCCACGGTGGTTGGGTCGGTGATGGTCACGGTCACCTGCTGCTTATCTTCAAGCGGCAAGGCCTCCAGAGGCTGGAGAACGCCATCCTTATATACGGCTTGAAGTCGCCTCTCCATACCCCTTCAGTGTAACCGATCTTCGGCAGCGAGGGCCTCTGCAAGCGCTTATCGGGGGCACAAACAAAATGCTTGCAAAATGGTTTGTATAGGTGTAATATAACGCCTATACGATGCCAAGAAACGAGACGCCCGAAGAGGTCCGGCGATGGTTCTCACGTGCCATTCATGGACTGTGGCCGGTCGCGCTCGGTTCCATTTCGCTGCGGAAGAGTCCTTGCATTCGGGAAAACTGCTCAGCATGTCAAGCAGGTATTGGCCATAGCAGCTACGCCCTGGCCGGCTACCGGGGAGACGAGCGCTTCTCCATCTACGTGCCGGAGGAGTTGGCGCCCGAGATTCAGAAAGCAGTCGAGAATGGCCGACAGCTTCAGGAGTTGATGAAGGAGGCCGGACTCCGATACGTGCGCGCCCGGAAAGGCGAGAGGCGACCCAAATCGCGCCGGTGAAATCTGCCGACGTGGTTTAAGGCCGCATGTGCTTCAACCGTGCAACCGGCAAGTCATGCCGTTGCACACAACAGGCACGGAGGTGACCTGGATGCTCACTCCTGATGGGCTGCTGTCGTGGTTTCAGCGGCTGAGCACTCCGGAGCCGACGCGTACAACGATCAATCACGTTAGGTCATCCGGCCCATCGCGACGGGTGGAGGGCGGCAGATCGAATGTCAGCGGACGCTACCCCAGCAAGAAGATGGGCGTGACGATCCAGTTCGAGAGCCACTGGGTCGAACTCGCGGGCATTTATGAAATGGAGCATGATGCCGCGGTGCTGGAATTCCTCGATCAGCCGCCGCCGATCAAGCTCGAATACGAGAGCCCCACAGGAAAGCGGATGGGCGTGCTTCACACGCCGGACTTCTTCGTCATCCGAGAAACGGAAGCCGGGTGGGAAGAGTGGAAAACAGAGGAGGATCTGCGACGCCTGGGCGAGCGGAATCCCAATCGTTACTGCGCCGGCGAGGGCGGTCGCTGGTGGTGTCCTCCTGGCGCCGCATACGCGGAGCCGCTTGGCCTCTATTACCGCGTTCGGTCATCGGCGGAGATCGACAGGATTTTTCAACGGAATATCCAGTTTCTTGAAGATTACTTTCGAGGCTCGCACGAGATCGTTCCGGCGCGCCGTGAGGCCGCCGTAGCGCATGTTGCAGCAGTACCCGGCTTAATGCTGGAAGATCTGCTGCACCTGACCGAGGACGCGATCCCGGCGGACGACATCTTCGCCTTGATCGCCGCCGATGTCCTGTACGTCGACTTGTGTGCCGCGCCTCTCGCGGAACCCGCGATAGTGAAGGTCTTCCCCTCGCGCGAAGCAGCTTCCAGGGTGAGATCGGGCGGCCAAAACTCTCCTTTCTCAGCCGTCGGTCTCCGGTGCGGAAGTCGGATCACCTGGGACAGCCGCATCTGGGATGTAGTGAACCTGGGTGAGACGACAGTCAGCCTGCTCTCCGGCGATCAGGGGCTGACCGAGTTGCCAATCGCAGCCTTCGAGACGCTAATCCGCGAGAATCGACTGAAGGTGGTTGGCTCTGAGCCCGAAGCTGCTGCTGCCGACTTAACGGTCCGTGATCGGCTATCGCGAGCGAGCGAAGCGGACCTGCGGACCGCCACAGATCGCTCCAGGTTAATCGGCGAGTATCTTTCCACCGGCGTCCTGCCCACGAGCGAAGTCGTTCCGGCGCGGACCTTCTTTCGCTGGCTCAGACGCTATCGGAACGCAGAGGCTACGTGCGGCAGCGGATTTCTGGGGCTGCTGCCGCAGTCCGGCAGCCGCGGAAATTGCAGTGCAAAGCTGCCGGAATCATCCCGGCGGCTGCTGCAGGAATACATTGAGGGTGATTACGAGACGTTGAAGCAGAAGACGCGGTATGCGTCATGGATCCGGCTGAAGCTGGCGTGCGAAGCCCAGGGAGCATCGGCTCCCAGCTACAAGACCTTCTGCCTCGCGGTACGGGATCGACCAACGTTCGATCAAACGCTAAAGCGGAAGGGCCATCGCGCCAGTTACCAAGTCGCGACGTTCTATTGGAACCTGGACCTGAAAACACCACGACATGGCGATCGGCCCTTTGAGATCGCTCACATCGACCACACCGAGTTGGACGTGGAATGTATCGGAGGAGCGGGTCACCTGCTTGGCCGACCATGGATGACACTGCTAACGGACGCGTTCTCCCGGAGAACCCTCGCCTTCTATCTCACGTTTGATCCGCCGAGCTATCGATCCTGCATGATGGTGCTGCGGGAATGCATCCGTCGGCTTGGCCGGTTTCCACAGATTCTGGTCGTGGACGGAGGCCGCGAGTTTGAGAGCACATATTTCGAGACACTGCTGGCTCGCTACGAATGCACGAAGAAAACCAGGCCTTCGGCGGAACCGCGGTTCGGCTCTACTTGTGAGAGGCTGTTCGGCGCGGCGAACACACAATTCATTCACAACCTGAAAGGCAATACGCAGATTACCCGGAATGTCCGTCAGGTCACCAAGGCCGTGGATCCAAAGGGGCAAGCGACCTGGCCGCTGGCAGAGTTACACAAGAGATTAACGGAATACCTCTACGAAATTCATGACACTCTCTCCCATCTGGCACTTGGACGGTGCCCGCGTGAGGCCTTTCAAATAGGTCTGGCCAGTGGCGGCGCGCGGCTTCATCGAATGGTTGCCTACAACGAAGAATTCCTGATGCTGACGCTGCCCACAACCGCCAGGGGCACGGCTAAGGTGATGCCTTCAAGAGGAGTGAAGATCAACCACGTTCACTACTGGTGCGAAGCCTTCCGGCAAATGGAGCGTGACACAGTGCCTGTCCGTTACGACCCGTTCGACGCCGGCACCGCGTACGCATTTGTGCGAAAGCAATGGCTACAGTGCCACTCGGAATGCTTTGCGACGCTGAAGGGTCGTTCGGAACGCGAAATGATGCTGGCCACGACCGAACTGCTCCGGCGGAACCGGAATCATGCTGCCAGCTTTAACGTCACGGCGCGGCGGCTGGCTGAATTCCTCGAGTCCGTCGAGGCGGAGGAACTTCTACTGACCCAGCGACTGCGTGATACGGAGGGCCGGAGCATCCGATTGGGGATCGTGGCCGGAGCCCAGGTTACCGATGCCCTGCGCGAACAGCAGTCGCCGGGCCAGGCAACGGAGCACGTTGCAGCCGCAGCCAACGAAGAAATGATCGGCGAACTGTACGGGGAGTTTTGATGGGAAGCACGGTGGCTGGTTTCCCACGTGAACTGCTGAACCAGCCTTGGAGTGTGCGCATCCATCATTTTCAGACGTACACAATGGCGCATCCGCGGCTGGTCACAGTTCGCGACGCTCTGCTAAATGCGATTCACGAGGTGCCGTCGAATTCTCTGATCCTGGTTCTCGGGCCAACGGGTGTCGGTAAAACAACACTGCGCGCGAAGGTCGAGCAACTCCTCACTGCTGAACTGCTTCCTGTGCTCGAAGTCGACCGCGGGCGTCTTCCGGTAGTCAGCGTGGAATGCGTCGCGCCGGAGTCCGGAAGCTTCAGTTGGCGCGATCATTTCCGACGGCTCCTGCTTCAAATGGAAGAACCGCTAGTCGACTATAAGATCAACCCAGAGGCGCCGGTCCGAATCGGGGACCGGGTCGTGCGATTCATGCCCGGTGCGAGAGCCATTGGCGCCGAGTATCATCATGCCGTAGAGCGGGCGCTGGCATTCCGGCGACCTGTGGCCATTCTGATTGACGAGGCCCAGCATCTTGCGAGAATGGGGTCCGGGCGGCGGCTTTCAGACCAGTTGGACGTCATTAAGTCCTTGGCCAATCGCACCAAGACGGTACACGTTCTGATTGGCACGTATGAGCTCCTGGCGTTTCGAAATCTGAGCGCGCAACTGAGTCGTCGGAGTATTGATATCCACTTCCCGCGCTACCGGGCCGATAATCTCAACGACTTAAAGGCATTCCGAACCATCGTGAAGTCATTCGAGCAGCAGCTTCCGTTGTCGCAGCCGCCGGACTTATTGAACGAGTGGGAATACCTCTATGAGCGGAGCATCGGCTGCGTCGGAATCCTGAAGGATTGGCTCGTGAGGGTGCTGGTTTCGCTCTCCAGGCGCAACTCCGAATCCCTGACGCGCAAAGACTTGGAGAAGCATGCGCCCGGCGTGGCACACTGCGACAAGATGCTGTCGGAGGCGATCGAAGGCGAAGTCAGTCTGCTGGAGAGCACGGAAGCGCGGCGACGCCTGCGCACTCGACTTGGCTTAGGCCCGATGGAAGACGGTCGGGAGGATTTGAATGCCGGCAGTGTGCCCCCACCTGCGGAAATTGCGGCTCGGCGAAGCCAGCAGCGGAAGCCGGGACAACGCAGGCCCGTCCGCGATGCTGTAGGCACGGCCAACTTTGCTCATGCGAACGCAGGGAGTCTTTGAGTCCTGGGACTGCGCACCGGCGGTCTTGCCGCCTCGGAGCCGGCTATACGCGCTCGAGCCAATTGGAGTGGGAACGCCTCTTGTGGAAAGCCTCTCCAGTTATGTCGTCAGGCTGGCCGACGCCCATGCGGTCTCGGTGGGAGATCTCGTGGGTCGCGAACTTTCGCGCGAGGCACCGAAGCCGTTGACATCGTTCGGCCAGTTTATGAAGCAGAACAGAGCGAACTCTCATGGCTTTTACGCCCGAACGTGCTCGATAAGCGGCTTCGGAAAGAGCTCCGAGAGGTGGATTGAGGCGCTCGAAAGGGCGACGCTCCGTACAACGCTGCGCTTCCTGACGTTGTCGCCGTTCGATGGCGCCTTCTCACGGCAGGGCGGCGTGTCACGTGATAAGCGTGTCTGGTGCCCAAGGTGCTTTGTCGATTGGCGCAACGACGATGCCGTCATATATGAGCCCCTCCTATGGAGTATCGGCATCGTGACGCTGTGCCCCCGCCATCTCATACCTCTCGTCGAAGAGTGTCCACACTGCTGTAGCCGGTCCAAGCCCCTCGCCGTGTTCTCCCGCCCTGGCCTCTGTTCCCATTGCCAGGAATGGCTCGGCGTCTCCCCCGCGTCGGCCTCAGAAATTGGAGTTGACGGCCAGATAGCGGATATTGACAACGCGCGGTGGCGCGCAGAGAGAATCGGCGAACTGCTCGCGAATGCCCCACGATTGGAGCATCCATCGCTGCACAGCATACTCGTCTGCAACCTGAAGGCCTGCGTCGATGCCGTCGCTGAAGGTAATCTGGATGCGTTCGCGCACGTATGTCACGTGTCGCGATCCCCATTGGAGTTTCATCTCAGCGGCAAGAACGTGCCAACGATCGACATTCTGTTGCGGATATGCCGGCGGTTGACCATCCCGATCATAGCTTTCCTCGAGAGCGACTCGGGCCGGGCAGCTGCATACTGGGAGCGGGCGCGGCAGTCCATTTACCCTGCTCAAACGGTCTCTGCTTACAGATCTGTCGAGAAAGTTCGCCTTGCGCTCTTGCAAGCGGACCACGAGGAGCCAGTTCCGAGCCTGACGGAGATCGCGAGACGACTGGGATACAAGGGAACAGAACGCCTCTATCAAGTGGATCGGGACCTTTGTAAACGGCTGTCGGCCAAATATCGGCGGTCAGGACAGAGCCACCGCTGGCGGAAACGCGGAGCAGAAAGAATCTCCGAGAAAGTGGACATTCAAAAGCTCCTTCAGGAGTCCCTCGCTCTGGAGCAACCGGTTTCGCCGCATCACCTTGCCGCGCGGCTTGGATATGCCAACGAGGGATACCTGGAAATGAAATTCCCTGACCTGTGCCGGGCGATCCGGCAGAAGATCGCTGCGCGGAAGGTTGCGCGGCTTGCCGAGATGGAAAGGGTACTCACAGAAGCCCTGAAGGAGGAACCGGTCCCGACCCTCGGTGATCTTCGGAAGCGGTTAGGATACTCAAGCTCTGAATGCCTTCAACTCCATTTCCCAGAATTGTGTGAGCAGTTTCTGGCACGCCGCCAAGCGGCACGGGAGCAAGTCAAAGCGGATTTGAAGAGAATGCTTCAAGGCTTGCTGTTGGAGGCTCCTGCTGTTTCGCTCCGGGGCGTGGGTGAACGCCTTGGTCGGTCCGTCTCCTACCTAAAAGAGCTGTGTCCGGAGGAGTGCGCCGCGCTCGGGGCGCGATATATTCGATGGCGGCACGAGGCCTCCCAGTTGCGCCAGGCGCGACTGCTGGAAGACGTCCGTGAAGTGGTTCTGCAGCTCCACCGCCAGGGAAAGTGCCCCAGCGTTACGCGCGTCGCGTCCTTGCTGCCGTCGAACGCGCTGAGAGAATGGAAGGCCCTGCCTGCCGCGGTGAAGGCCGCCAGACAAGAGATCGGCCTGTAATCACGGTTTACCCACGACAACAACAATCCGGCAGCAGCAGCAGGAGGGTTGTTGGAAGCATAAAGTGGCAGTCACTGCCACTTTATGCTTCAAGTCACACACACACACACCAAGCGGACACACAGGAGGGGTCTTGAGGACAGCAGCGAAA
>CAYPUQ010000330.1:0-7278 GCA_964413655.1 uncultured Solibacteraceae bacterium
GGTGCCCGGCGAACCGGCGCTTAAAGTCGAGGAGATTCTGGGCGAGCATAGACTCGTCAATATCGAAGAAAGCGTCGCTTCGTGGAAGGAGGCCGGTTGGAAAGGCTTCGAGCCGGCGGCGGATCGCCCGGCCGGGAGCCCGCACCCAGCCGCACTGCCCTTTAAGCCCGAGTCGCTCCGCTTTGGCAAGTTCCGCGAACGGCGCGGCGTGAGAGCCTACGTCCGGGTCAGTTAGCCGGCCACCGAAATGCCCCGCCTCGTCAGGCCAGTAAGCCGGGAATCAATTCGCCGGCGATATCCGTCAACCGGAAGTCGCGGCCCTGAAAACGGTACGTGAGTTTCGTGTGATCCAGACCCAACAGGTGGAGTATCGTCGCCTGGATATCGTGGATGTGGACCTTCCGCTCCACCGGAAAGAAACCGAACTCATCGGTCTCGCCGATCGAGGCGCCAGCCTTGATCCCCGCGCCCGCGAACCACATTGTGTAGGCATCGATATGGTGGTTCCGGCCAACTGTCTCCCGGCGTTCGCCCATCGGCGTGCGCCCGAATTCGCCGCCCCAGACGATGAGGGTCGAGTCGAGCAGACCGCGCTGCTTTAGATCCTGAATGAGTGCCATCATCGGCCGGTCCACCTGTAGGCAGCACTCCTCGAGACCTTCCTGCAAATTGGTCACCGGCCCGCCGTGGTGGTCCCAGTCGGTGTGATAAAGCTGAACGAACCGGACGCCGCGCTCCACCAGCCGGCGGGCGAGCAGACAGTTGTTCGCGAACGAAGCCTCGCCCGGTTTCGCCCCGTACATCTCCATCGTCGCGGGCGATTCCGCGCCGAAGTCGATCAGCTCCGGACCCGCCGTTTGCATCCGGTAGGCCATCTCGTAGGAGGCGATGCGCGTGGCGATTTCCGGATCCCCGGTATCGGTCAGCCTGGTTCTGTTGAGGTCGTTCACCGCGTCGAGCACCTGGCGCTGCTGGACGGCAGTGAGTTTGCCCGGATTCGACAGGTTGAGGATCGGATCTCCGCCGGAGCGGAACGGAACGCCCTGGTGCGAGGTGGGAAGAAAGCCGCTGCCCCAATTCAGGGCGCCCGCGCGCGGCCCCCGCGGCCCCGACTGCAGCACGACGAAACCGGGCAAGTCTTTCGACTCGCTGCCGAGACCGTAAGTAACCCACGATCCCATGCTCGGCCGCCCGAAGCGGATCGCGCCGGTATTGAGGAAGATCTTGGCCGGGGCGTGGTTGAAATTGTCGGTATGAACGGTTCGGACGAACGCGACATCGTCGACAACCTTCGAGAAGTGCGGCAGCAGTTCGGAAACGTATACGCCGCTCTCGCCCGATCGATGAAACTTCCGGTTGCTGCCCAGCAGCTTGGGCGGCTCCTCGGCAAACGTTTCCATGAACGCGAACCGCTTGCCTTCCATGAACTCCTTCGGACAAACCTTGCCGTCGTACTGCTGGAGCTTCGGCTTGAACTCGAAAAGCTCGAACTGCGACGGCGCGCCGGCCATGAACAGGAAGATGACGTTCTTCGCTTTCGGCGCGTAGTGGGGACCGCGGGGTGCGGCGGGCGCGGCCGCCGTTCCGAACAAAGTCGCCAAAGCGGCTTTACCGATACCGGCGCCGCAGTCCTGGAAGAAGTGGCGCCGGGTTCGCTGCAAGAGGCGGTCGTCGTTCGGCATCGTTACTCCCGGGTGATGAACTCATCGAGGTTCATGAGCACGCGGGCAACCTGGACCCACGCTGTTTCCTCCGCTGGCGGTGAACTGCCATCGCGCTGCTGGTTGAGGAAGCGCCGGAGACGGTCGAGTTCCTCCGGCTTCGGATCGCGGCTGGTGCACAGCCGGAAGCCCAGGCGGAGGCGTGCGTCGTCGCCGTCCGCTGCCTCGGCTTGCACGCGCTTCGCCAGCCCCTGCGCCAGTTCGAAGAAGCCTTCGTCGTTGAGCAGCGTGAGTGACTGCAGCGGAGTATTCGAGCGCATACGGCGCGTGCAGGCGGTAGTGGAGTCGGGGGCGTCGAAGATCATCAGATTGGGGTCGGGCGCCGACCGCCAAAAGTGTGTATAGAGCCCGCGCCGGTAGCGGTTCGGACCGGTCTCGGCCACCCATTCTCGCTGGATTTGGCCCAGCTTACTCGCGCCGGCCGGCTGAGGAGGAAAGACGCTCTTGCCGCCGAGTTCCGGATTCAGGAGACCGCTCGCCGCCAACGCATTGTCGCGCACGATCTCGCCTTCGAGACGAAGGCGCGACTGGCGGGCGAGGAGTTCATTGTTGGGATCGCGCGATTCCAGTTCGCGACGGTAGTTCGAGGACTGCCGGTAAGTTGCCGAAGTGACGATAAGACGTAGCAGATTCTTCTGGCTCCAGCCGCCGCGGACGAACTCGGAAACCAGCCAATCGAGGAGTTCGGGGTGGGAAGGTTTCGCGCCTTGGGCGCCGAAATCGTTCTCGGATTCCACCAGGCCGCGTCCGAAGAGGCGCTGCCAAATCCGATTGACCGTAACGCGAGCGGTCAGCGGATTGGCCGGATCCGTGAGCCAGCGCGCGAGGTGCAGGCGGTTGGGCCGCCCCTCGGCTTGGAGGGTGGGCAGCACGCGCGGCACGCCCGGTTGCACGGTGACGCCTTTGCGGAGGAAGTCGCCGCCAAGGTGGATGTAGGCTTCGCGCGGTTGCGGGAGTTCGCGCATCACCATCGTGCTGGCGAGCTTGGGCTCCATCTTCGCCACCGCCCGGATGGTTGCCTGGCGTTGGCGGTAGCCGGGGTCCGTCTGATAGTAGACGCGGTTCAAGGCGTCTCGCATGATGCTGCTGCGCTCGGCCGCCGGAACGGTGAGGATGTACTGGATCTCCGGTTTGAGCTTCTTGCGCTCTTCGCCGGCGAGGTTCTTCTCCCAGGCGGCCAGGCCCGGGTCGAGCGTCGCCTTGTATTCGGTCAGCTCCTTGTCGAGCGCTTCGAGTTGGGCGCGGACGGCCTGTTTCTGCTGCTTCTCCTCCGCGGTGCCGAAGAACAGCAGCGGCTCGTGAGCGCGCCGGCGGCCGGCTTCGCCCCAGTTGCCGGCCAACTCGTCGACGTCGTTGAAGAAGGCGTAAAACTGGTAATACTCGCGCTGCGAAACGGGGTCGTATTTATGATCGTGGCAGCGGGCGCAGCCAAGGGTCAGTCCGAGAAACACGGCGCCGGTGGTATCGACGCGATCGGCCACTGCGTCGACACGGTACTGCTCGAAGTCGATGCCGCCTTCGAGATTGATGAGCGTGTTGCGATGAAAGCCGGTGGCGACAAGCTGGGCCTCGGTGGGGTTAGGGAGGAGGTCGCCGGCAATCTGCTCGGTGACGAACTGGTCGAACGGCATGTCGCGATTGAGGGCGTCGATCACCCAGTCGCGATACTTCCAGATCTCGCGCTCGCCGTCGATGTTGTAGCCGTTCGAGTCGGCATAGCGGGCAAGGTCCAGCCAGTGGCGGCCCCAGCGTTCGCCGTAGTGCGGCGAGGCGAGCAGGCTGTCGACGGCCTCCTCGTAAGAGGCATCTTCGCCGGACGGCGGTAGGCCGGTCAGATCGAGGCTGACGCGGCGCCGAAGTGTCGCCGGCGCGGCTTCGGGCGATGGCGCGATTCCTTCTTTGCGGAGCCGGGCGAGAACAAAGGCGTCGATGGGATTGCGAATCCATCGGTCCTGGATCGCGGGCGGATCGGGACGCTTCACCGGCTGAAAAGCCCAGTGGGTGGAGCGCGGACCCGCGGCGCCTGCCGCCGTCGCTGTCTTGGACCACGGCAGCCCCATCTCGACCCAGCGCTCGATGACGGCAATCTCCTCGTCCTTCAGCTTCCCGCCGGGCGGCATCTTCAGGTCGCCGCTCTGCCTGACCGCGGACAACAGGAGGCTTTCCGTCGGCGAGGCGGGGTTGAAGGACGAACCGCGGTTGCCACCTTCCAGCACGGCATCCCGGTTGGCCAAAGAGAGCCCGCTGTTATTGACTTGCGGGTTGTGGCACCCAACGCAGTTCTTGCGTAGAACCGGCCGTACTTCCTTCTCAAAGAACGCCGCGCCGTCCGGCTGCTGGGCGGGCGCAAAGGCAGTAGCGGCAAGGGACAAAGCAAGCGTCAGAGCGGGGACGCGCATGATTAAGCCAGTTGACTAAGATTGTATCGCGCTCCGCCGCGCCCTGCTACTCCAACGGCCGGAACCGGCAGGTGAAGTGTCGCAGAAACTCGGCCTGCTCGACGATCTCGTAACCGCGAAGATCGTCCTTGCGCCCGGCCACTTCGAGGATTGCCTCCACGACGTAATCGATATGGCTCTGCGTGTAAACGCGGCGCGGAATCGCGAGGCGCAGCAACTCATTGTGCGCGTGCTCGCCGAACATCACCGACCCGATCTCCACGCTGCGGATGCCGGCATGCCGGTAGAGTTCGACCGCCAGCGACTGCGCGGGAAATCGCTCGCGCGGGATATGCGGCAGCATCCGTCCGGCGTCGATATAGATGGCGTGGCCGCCCGGCGGCTCAACGATCGGCACACCGTGGTCGGCGATATGGCGGCCGAGGTAAGACGTCGATGCGATCCGGTATTCGAGGTAGTCCGGGTGGAGGATCTCGTCCAGACCGACCGCGATAGCTTCAAGATCGCGGCCGGCAAGCCCGCCGTAGGTCGGGAATCCTTCGGTGAGAATCAGCAGGTTCTTCTCCTGCTGCGCCAGGCGGTCGTTGTTCGTGCACAGCAGACCGCCGATGTTCGCGAAAGCGTCCTTCTTCGCCGAGAATGTGCAGCCGTCGGCGAGCGAAAACATCTTCCGCGCAATCTGCCGGGGCGTCCACGAGTCGTAGCCGGGTTCGCGCTGCTTGACGAACCAGGCGTTTTCGGCGAACCGGCAGGCGTCGAGATAGAGCGGGATGCCGTGACGATGACTGACCTCGCGCACGGCTTCGAGGTTGGCCATCGAAACCGGCTGCCCGCCGCCGGAGTTGTTCGTAACGGTGACCATCACGAGCGGAATATTCGCCGCTCCGCGTTCGGCGATGAGCCGTTCGAGCCCGTCCACATCCATGTCGCCTTTGAAAGGCAGCCGGGCTTGCGTGTCGAGCGCTTCGGGCCCGATCAGGTCCACCGCTTCGGCGCCGGTGAACTCGACATTGGCGCGCGTGGTATCGAAATGGGTATTGTTCGGCACAGCGTGGCCGGCGCGGCACATGACCGTGAACAGGATGCGCTCCGCCGCGCGGCCCTGGTGCGTTGGGATGACGTGGCTGAATCCGGTGAGTTCCTGGACCGCCTCCTTCAGCCGGTAGAAGCTGGCGCTCCCGGCGTAGCTCTCGTCGCCGCGCATCATCGCGGCCCACTGAAGCGTGGACATCGCCGAGGTGCCGGAGTCGGTCAGCAGATCGATCAGGATGTCTTCCGCGGCGAGGAGAAACAGGTTGTAGCCGGCGCGTTCGAGTAGCACTTCGCGCTCATGCACCGAAGTGCGCCGCAACGGCTCGACGGCCTTGATGCGAAATGGCTCAATGATGGTCTTCACGAGTCGCTTGCAGCGTAACGCGGCCGGTCAATCCTCGATTGTCATCGATGGACCCTTCGGGCCGCCGGTTTCCGCGACGCGGGCGAGCGTGCGCCGGGCGATTTCGTAGAAGACTTCGGCGTGGAGATCGCCGGAACCGCGCCATGCCACGGCGCTACCCGTGTCGCCGCCGATCCGGATAGCGGGGTCCAGTGGCAGTTCGCCCAGGTAGTTGATGTCCAGTTGATCCGCCATCCGCTTGCCGCCGCCCGAGCCGAAAACGTCGATGCGTTCCTTTGATTGCGGGGCGATCAGGTAACTCATGTTCTCTACGATGCCGAGCACCTCGACTTTCACCTGCCGGAACATGTTGACGGCCTTGCGCGCGTCCTCCAGCGACACGTCGGAAGGAGTTGTGACAACGATGGCACCGCTGAGTGGAACGGTTTGGACGAGGGATAGGGCGACATCGCCTGTACCGGGTGGCAGGTCGATGACGAGGTATTCCAGTTCGCCCCAGTTGGTGCCGCGCAGGAACTGCTGGATGATGTTGTGCAGCATCGGGCCGCGCCAGATGAGAGGCTTGTCGGTGGGGTTGAGGAAACCCATCGACATGACCTTCAGGTCGTTCTTGCGGATGGGCTGGATCTTGTTATCGACCGCCACGGGCGTTTCGTTGATGCCCAGCATCAGCGGTACGTTCGGTCCGTAGACATCGGCGTCCAGCAGACCGGTCTTGTGGCCAAGCTGGTTGAAGGAGATCGCGAGATTGACGGCGACGGTCGTCTTGCCGACTCCGCCCTTGCCGGAACCGACGGCGATAAGGTGCCGAATGCCCGCGATGGGCTCGATAGTGGTCTGATGGCTGGCCGGATGCATTGTAAACATTCAGGGTAGCAAGCAAGACCGATGTAGGATGAGACTGGATGGCGACCCGTTACAACTGGATGATGGACACCAGCGACAAGGCGTTCGACAAACTGAACGAGCTGCTGCGGGGGATGACCCCGGGACAGAAGCTGGCCCAGGTTCTCGAAATGGCCGCCATGGTCGTCCGCATGAGCGAGGACTTCACGCGGCAGAATTTTCCGAATGCGAGCGAGCGGGAGGTCTTTCTTCGCGCCGCCGCCGCTCGCCTGGGCAGGGACACCGTTCGACGCGTGTACGGGTGGGATCCGGAGAGCGGCCCAGCTTCGTGAGCGCGCAACCGTCGGAGGCGTTCACCCGGCTCCTCGAATGCCTGGATCGTCTCGAAGTTCACTACATGGTGGGAGGATCGGCGGCGAGCGGCGTTCATGGGCACGTCCGCACGACCCGGGACATCGACCTCGTCATGCGTATCGATCACGACGGCATTGAGGCGCTGGTTGAGGAACTGCAAGGCGATTTCTACATCGATGCGGACGACATCAAGCGAGCGTTAGAGTACAAGCGCTCGTTCAACGTGATTCACTTCCAATCCGCATTCAAGTTCGACATTTTCCCACTCGGCGACGACCGCTACGACCAAGTCCAGTTCGGCCGCCGCATGTTTGCGGCGGCGGCCCTGTTCGGTCAGGAGCCGATTGAGTTCGCGGTGGCGTCGCCGGAGGATACGATCTTGAGCAAACTCCGCTGGTACCGGCTAGGCGCCAGGAGTTCCGAGCAACAGTGGAACGATGTGCTGGGCGTGATCGCGGTGCAGCGGGACCGGTTCGACTACGCCTATCTCCGCGAGTGGGCGGCCTATCTGAAAATCGCGGACCTCCTCGAAGAGGCGCTGGCGGAGCGCCACGAGGAAATG
>CAYPUQ010000331.1:0-4371 GCA_964413655.1 uncultured Solibacteraceae bacterium
GCTACTGTCGAGCTGACGCCCACCGAATGCTTGCCCTGCTTCGGAAAACCGGTGTCATCCACAATCCACGCCACCACCAGACCGTGTTTCTCCATCGTGGGCAACACCTGCCGCCGCACCTGGGCCAGCATGGCCTCGTCATTCACGGGGCGTCCGCTACCAAGTGATGCAGCGACTGGTGCATGCGGCGCACGTTATCGGGCGCCAAGCGCGCCGCCATCGGCGCGACACTCTTGCGCTCGCCCGGCAGCAGCAATCCCTTGAAGTGGTTCTTGAGCGGCGTGTGCCGGTCCAAATGCCCCGCGGCGTTCGCCAGGCCGTCCAGATATGCCGCGAAGCGCTTCTCCTGTGGGCCTGGCGCGGAAAGGCTTGATCCCACAAAACAATTTCACCGCAAAATGTCTGCTTTTAAACACAGTAGTACTAGCCGCCCGGCCGCTCAACCACGCTTCACTTCGTATTCCCGCAGGAACTCCGGCTTCAAGTCGATTCCGAGGCCGGGACTTTCCGGAACGCGCCATTCGGCGAGGTTGGCGGGCCAGCCGTCGAGGAAGATTTCCTTGTACTGCGCCGTGTTCGTGTTGCCCTCCTCCATGATGAGGAAATTAGGAATTGATGCGGCAACGTGCAGGCTGGCGGCGGTGCAGATTGGGCCGTTGGGGTTGTGCGGGGCGATGGTGATGTAGCCGGTGTCGGCGAGCGTGGCGATCTTCTTCATCGCGGTGATGCCGCCGGTGCGGGCGACGTCGGGCTGCCAAATGCGCGACGACTGCTTGGCCAGCAATTCGCGAAAGAGGAAGTGCCCGTGCACGCCCTCGCCGGTTGCGATCGGTATGTTCGTGGACGCCTGCAACGCGGCCATCGCATCGACGTTCTCGGGCGGCACCGGTTCTTCGAGGAAATAGGGGTCGAACGGCTCCAGCATCTTGACGATCCGTCCGGCCGAGGCCATGTTGAACTTGCCGTGGGCTTCGACGCAGATGTCAAACGCGGCCCCAGCCTCACGGATGCCGCGGATCATCTCGCGCACTTCGTTGAGCGTGGCCGTAGGCAACTGGCGCTCCGGTCCTGGATAGGGACCGAACGGATCGTATTTGCCCGCCGTCGCACCCTCAGCCATGAGTTGCCGCGTGCGCTCGCGGTAAGCGCCGGCGGTGCGCGGGATGTTCCCCCAACGGTAGCTCGTGTAAATGCGGATCGGATCGTGGATCTTGCCGCCGAGCAACTGGTAAACGGGCGCCCCGAGTTGCTTGCCGACGATGTCCCAGAGTGCGATATCGACCGCGCTGATAGCGGCGTAGAGCGTCCCGCCGAGCGTATTTTCCTCGACAATGTACATGCGCCGCCAAAGCCGTTCGATATCCCAGGCGCTTTCGCCGGCGAGGAGTTTCGAGAACGACCGGATTTGCGCAACAACGGCGTCGACCGTGGGCGGCGTCGTGCCCTCGCCCCAGCCGTGGATTCCCTCTTCGGTCAGCACGCGGGCGCAGACGATGTCCTCGCGGCGTCCGATGCGGATGACGTGCGGTTCGATCGCACGGATCTTGAGCGGGGGCTTGCGCTCGCGCCGCGCCTGCGCATACAAGACGCTCACCGGCAGCGGGACGGCCGCCGCCGAAGCCGCGCAGTGGAGAAACCGCCGCCGGCTAAGCATCATGGCGTCACCATGAGCGGATGTCCCAGCGTGTCGCCGCTGGCCTGAAATCCATTGCGGTCCGTATCCACGAAAATCGGATTCGTATAGGCGATGGGATGCATGTTGCCGTACGGATTGCGGCCCCAGCCCTTCTCCAGATCGGAGTTCTCGCCCACTGCCACGACAATCAGGTGGGCATCGCGCGCCAGCCGCACTCGCACCGTTTCGTCGAATCGCACCACTCCTGTTTTAAACATGCTCGGGTTGGCCTGTTTCGTGAAGTTGTACTCCTTGGGCTGGCGGCCATTCACCAGAACCTGGACGCGATCCACGTCCATCCAATTCGGCGTCTGGACCTGTATCTTCAGATCGATGTGGCCTTCGCTGATGACGGTAGACCCGATCGGTAACCCGTCGCCGGTGGTGACCTTGAGAAACGGCCCGTTGGTGATCATCATCCGTCCCGCTTTGGAATTGGCAATGACCTCCACCGGGTCGATCCGCGCCGGTTCATCGGCCGAACTCGGCACGTACGTGCGCCAGCCGCCGACGCCGTTGCCAAACACGCGATGGGCGTCGCTCACCGCCACGCACCACACGCGCCGCCCCTGGTTCAGCATCTGCAGCCAGCCGAACGTACGGTTCTGCTGGCCCTTGTTACCGCCTCCGGCCACGCCCTTGGTCTGGTACGTGGGGTTGAGGTTCAGGATCTCGGTGCTCCACACCTCGGCGGCGTCGACCAGTTCCTCGAAACCGACGAAGCCGCCATCGACTTCGCGGTCGCCGTCGCGATCGAAGAAGACGTTGCCGACAATCGGGTGGTTGGCCTGCACCCACCGGTCGGAGCCGCCGCCGAAGTACGGCACTTTATTCCGCGCGTTCGCCTCCGTGTCGTAGCGCGACCCACCCTCCTGAGTGGTCGGCGTCCCCCAGTTGCGCAGCATAATCGCGTTGATGCGCGGATCGTAATTCCACAGCGGCGCGCCGCCATTCTGTGCGAAGCGGTCCTCGGTAAGCGGGAATGCGTTGAGATGCTGGCCGCTGCCGGTCAGCTCGATGCCGGGGACGGTTTTCAGATGGCTGCCGAGTCCCAGCCGCTCGATGAGCGGCGCCCAGTCGTAGATGCGGTTGTGCTCGGTGGTTGGCGCGAATTCGATGTGCTCGGCGGCGAAGTTGATCAGGCGGTCAGTCGTGCTGCAGTAGTTGTCTCCGCTGGGCGTCGAGTGCGCGTGGTAGTCGGTGCCGACCCAACCCGTCGTATCCACGGTACGCTTCAGCGTCACACTCACGTCGACGGTCTGCCCCTTTGCCACCTCGATGGTCTTTTCCTCAAGATCGAACTCGGGGCCGCGCGTGACCCGCAACAGGTACTTGCCCGGCGGGACTTGCTGGCGGACGGAGCCGTCATGGGTCTGGTATTGGTGATCGCCGCCGTGGGCGCGATAGTCAGTGCCGAAGTTCGGCGTGGGCGTGCCGTCTACGCCGATAAACTGAACCTTCCCCGGCGAGAAGTCACCGCGCTCGTCGCGGATCTCCATCTTTACCAAAGAAGCCCTTTCCACTTCCATGTCGAGGCGCGCGGCCTGCCTCGGGCGAACCGAAAACTTCCGTTCCACCGGATCGCGTCCGATGTCCTCGAACACGGCTTGGTAGTCTCCGGGTGGCAGCCGGAAGGACATCACACCTTTGGCGTCCGGGTAGTGCGGAAGCCGCTCGTCTGCCACGGTCACCAGCAGGCTGCCGTGAATCGCCGGCTCGCCGTCCCTGCCGCGCACCGCGCCAGAAACTTCCAGCGCCGGTCCCATTAGCCCGGCGACCACGCCGTAGGCGGCCAACGGAGAATCGGCAACGCCGAGCACCACCTGGACCACGCGCTCTTCGCCCGGCTTCAATTCCACTTCTTTCTCGAGCACCGCTGTTTTGCCGGCTGGGCCAAACGCGTACGCGCGTTTGTCGAATGGATCGATGCTATCGCCCACCCGAATCTTGCCGGCCTCCCACTCCTGCGAGAACGCCTTCCAAACGGGCCGCGGCGCGATCTTCTTCGGCTCGCTCGATTCGTTGCGGAAGGTGGACGTGATGAGGATGTGTTGCCAGTCGGACTCGATCCGGTACTCGTGCCGCGTATAGAGGCCGTCGCCCTTACTCGCCGTTCGCACCGCTTCGATCACGCCCCGCCCCTTCGAGCCATCCTCGACGACTCGCACGTAGGAAATCTCGCCGCCTTCGCCCGCCGGGCGGAACGCCGTCATTTGATCGTTACCCGCTCCGCGCAAGTCCAGGTCGTAGATCACGCCCTGGAGGACGTAGCCGTATTCGGTGGTCATATTGGCGCGGCGCAGCGGCTGAGCGCCGGAAATCAGCGCTTCAATCCTGCCGTTCCGGAGAACGAAGTCGCCCACTATTCCGTCGGCCTCCTTCCCGGTGGGCATCATGTTTGTATTGTGGCGGCCGATCTCGACCGCCTCGACGGCGCCCCGTTGCGCGGTCACCGCCCAAACCAGAAGCAAAGCAAATGTGGTGAAGAAAATGGATCGTTTCAGCATGGCGATTCGTATGGGGTAACCCGTTAATATATCGCCACGCGGAGCGCTACATCTCCGGTGTATTCGGGGGATCGCAGTTCCCGCTCACCACCGGCGTGCTGGAAGGGCTCGCGCGCGTCCACTTTGCCCGTCTTCGTGTTGCACCATTCCGCGCGATAGCGGCCCGCCGGCAGGTCCAGACGCAGGCCG
>CAYPUQ010000331.1:4471-7271 GCA_964413655.1 uncultured Solibacteraceae bacterium
CCTGGCTGCGCCTCCGGATACCGGTACGTGCCGTCCTCGCGACCGGCCGTGAAGGAATAATCGAGGTTGTTGTAGAGCGCGCCACCCGCCAGAATGAAATCCCAGCCCTGAATCCTGTACGTCGCGTCGGCCTGTCCATCGAAACCGGTTTCGTTCATCCCGATGGGTTTGTTCATCCCGATGGGTTTGTTCAGCCCGTAGTTCATCGCCACGGTGTCCGGCGGCCGCGAGTAGTGAAATTGAAAAACCGACACCAGCGGATCGGGGTCGTCGATCTTCGCCGAGCCGTTCGCGATGTTCTGCGAGATCAGATGCCGGTGCGGGAAGTCCCGTTCGGCGTCCGCGATTACCCGCGAGATGTGCCGCTGCCACTCCAGGGTTACACCACCGAAGTATGGTTCGTTGCAGATCTCGTAGATCAGGTTGTCGAAATCGCGCAACTCCGCGACGATCTTCCGGACCATGTCTTCCTGCACCCGCGTGAGAACTGCGTCTTTCAGCGCCAGCACGTCCGTCCGCTTCACTTCGCCGATGCCGTTGACGTTGTTCCGGCTGTTCAGCGGGCTGCGCTCCCACATCTCGTCCCGGTAGTAAGGGCAGAACAGGACCAGTTCCACAACAACACCACGCTTTGCCGCCTCGCGCATGAATTCCTTGAGACGCTCGAAGTAAGCGGGGTTCCACTTGGTCAGATCGAACTTTCCCTCGACCATAGCCCAGGGAGCGATGAACCGGCCGGGTAGCGGCGCAAGGGTGTTGTTCTGGATCTGGAACGATCCGGGCGCCTCCAGGTATGGTCCGGTGAACGTGCGCGTGTTGTTCATCCGTTGCGCGGCGAGCTCTCGCAGATACTTCGTGTAATCGAAGTCGAGGTTGATGAGGGCGCCGTAGTGCTCGGCGGAGGTCACCAGTACGGTGGGCTTGCCGCGGAAGAGGAAGTAGTGGGGGTTTTCCGGATGCAGCGAGATGGGCTGGGCCGTGGCGGGCGCGGCGCCAAGCGCGAGTAGCGCGAACGAGAGGAGGGTGCGGCGGTTCATGCCTCTCATTATGCTTCCGTGAGATTGCTCGCGATGATAGGATTTCGGGCAGGCGACATGAATTCAAGAAATTGGTTCTGGAAAACGGCGGCGCTTCTTGCCGTGAGTTTGGCGGGTACCGGGTGCGCATCCGAGCAAGTGAAGGCGTTTGCCGGCGCCCGCATCTTCGACGGCACCGGTGCGGCCGCGATTGAGCAGGGCGTCCTGCTGGTTGCGAACGGGCGCATTCAGGCGGTGGGACCAGCCGATTCGGTTCGGATTCCCTCGGGCGCGCAGCGTATCGATGTGGCCGGCAAGACGATCGTGCCGGGCATGATCAACGCCCACGGCCACGTCGGCGAAGCGCAGGGACTCCGTGCCGGGCCGGAGTACTACACCGAGGAGAATCTCCTCCGCCAGCTTGGCCTCTACGCCCGCTACGGCGTCACCACGGTGTTCAGCCTGGGCGGCGACCAGGAGACCGGTTTTCGATTACGCGACACCCAGGACACAGCGGCGTTGCAGCGGGCGCGGCTGTACGTGGCGGGTCCGGTGGTGAGCGGCAAGACGCCCGAGGAAGCGCGCGCGATGGTCGACCAGATGGCCGCGATGAAACCCGACTTCATCAAAATCCGCGTGGACGATAATCTCGGCCGGACGGCCAAGATGACGCCCGAGGTTTATCGGGCCGTGATCGACCAAGCCCGTAAACATAACCTCCGTGTCGCGGCGCACCTGTTCTATCTCGAAGACGCGCGCGGACTACTCGAGGCGGGGGTTGGGCTGATCGCGCACAGCATTCGCGACCAGGAAATCGACGACGCAACGATCGCACTCCTGAAGGAGAGCGATGTCTGCGTCTGTCCCACGCTGACCCGCGAGGTTTCTACGTTCGTGTATGAATCCAGGCCGGCGTTCTTCGACGATCCGTTTTTTCTGCGCGAGGCCGACTCGAAGATTCTCGAGGAGCTCCAGGAGCCGAAGCGCATGGAGGCGATGCGCACCAGCGAGGCAGCGCAGCGTTACAAGGTTGCACTCGAAGTGGCCAGCCGCAATCTGAAGAAACTCGCGGACTCGGGCGTTCGCATCGCGATGGGAACCGACACCGGACCGCCAGCGCGATTTCAAGGGTACTTCGAGCACATGGAACTCGACCTGATGGCCAAGGCCGGGCTGTCGCCCATGCAGATTCTCAAGTCCGCGACCGGCGACGCCGCCACGTGCATGCAGGTGAGCGGCAGGGTGGGCACGCTTCAGGCCGGGGCGTGGGCCGACCTGATCGTACTCGATCGCAACCCGCTGGACGACATACGGAACATGCGGACGATCGAATCGGTGTGGATCGCGGGGAACAGGGTCACCGCGGAGTAAGCTGGGTTGCGCTCGTGCCCACTTTCGCGGCATAGAACTCGCGCGCCCGCCGGTACAGCGTGTGGAGCTTCTCACGCTGGGGCTGCCCAGCAGTTTTCTCCATCAACTCATCGACCCACTGCACGAAGTAGCGGGCATCGTCCGTGGCATTCCATTTGCCATCGAGGTACAGCGGCGCGGTGTGCGCCAACCTGATGGTGAACGGGGTCTTCAAATAGCAGCGAGCCGCCACCCACGAATGGCCGGACACGTCAACCGAAAGCACCGAGCGCCACGTCCGCGCGCCGGCGCGCGGCGTCACGGTGCGAAGCACCTTTCCGTTGGCCACGATCTCGATGCGGTCGATCGGTTCGCGCGCCATGGCTTCGAGGTTCACACGCAATAAATCGCCCTCCAGCCGCGGGTTCCAGAAC
>CAYPUQ010000332.1:0-7267 GCA_964413655.1 uncultured Solibacteraceae bacterium
CGAGTTAGCGTTAGCGGAACGCCACGCGACGAGAGCAATAATCTGAAATCTAACTCGCCTTCCGAAGACGTCCTCGACCGCCTCGGGATGCTTGGAGATGACCGCCAGCAGGACGCGCGTGGGAACCGAACTTCGTCGCGAACTGCGACTGGCTGAGCCCCATCTTCGTTCGGAACTCGCGCACATCGACCTCTGGGACGTGCACCAGCGTCACGCCCACGTTGTCGTTCTCGCCGCGCGTCGACGCAATCGCTTTTTCAGTCCTTCGCAGCCATCTTTTTCTCTTATCTTTGATATCCCGCCATAAGCGGCGTAGAAAGCTGGCGGTCCATCGCTCGCGCGGCAACCGCTCAGTCCCGCTCCTCGTCGAACTCGACGTTTGACTCGACATCGAACACCGACTTCGTCCCCGCGACGCTGGTCAAGATCGCCAGCCACAGCCGAGGCTCGCGCCCGTCGCTCGAACGGTACACGACCTGTACCGGCCCCGGCCGCAGCACGTGGAGCCGCCGAGTCGCGCCCGCCGGGATGGTCACGGTTCGCTTGTCGCCGCTGCATTCCGTCTGACCGCGCCGGATCGATACTTTTCCGCCAAAACACATGTCGAGCGCCGCGTCTTCCGCCGTGCCGTTGATGGCATAGATCCGCCGGCCGCGGCCCTGGTTGGTCCACTCCTGCCGGAACACGGACCGCATCATGGATTCCTGCCGGACGTTCAGGTTGAATTTTGTCAGTTCGTCTCCTTGCAACACGTAGGCCGTCGGCCGGATCCGTACTTGCGGCCTCCGTCCCTCGTGCGTCTCCACTACACGCGCCCAGCCCATTTCCACAGGCCCTTCGCCAACGCGTTCAAAGCGGAAAAGGCCACGCTCGCCCGGCGCGATTTCCTGGCCCGCGACATTCGCCGGATGCAGGCTCCCGTTCGACCGGCGCACTTCCATATCCACCCGGACGGGGCGGTCGCCCGGATTCGCGACCTCGATCTCCGTCCAAAACTCAACCCCTTCGTCGCGGCCCATTTCCACGACCGGAACGAACCAGACAGTGGTCCGCTGGGCCGCCAAAGGGGCCGCTACCAGGCAGAATACGATCATCAACCACACGGAAGCTTATAACCAGCTTAGGCCAGGTGAGCCCGGTCATCGCTCATCCAGCCGACTCCACCATCCGCACCACTTGGCCGATCTCGTCCGGGGCGATATAGAAATGCGGCGACGCCCGCACCCAACCTTGCCGGGGCGCAGCGACGATTCCGGCCTGGCGCAGCCGCCGCACCGTCGTCCGGCTGTCCTCGCCCGGCTTGCGAAACGTCACAATGCCCGAACCTGCCGCCTCGTCCCACGGCCGGATCAACTCGCAGCCAATCCCGATCAGCCCATCCACCAATTGCCGCGCGCGGGCCAGGACCTCATCCCGAACACGGTCGCCCCCCAGGCCATTCAAGTAATCGAGCGCGGCCCGCAACCCGAAACAGCCGATCGTGTTCAAAGTGCCGCACTCGTACCGCCCGGCGTCCGCCCGTAGCGTCATGTCCCGGGATGCGTAGTCCGCGTACCCTGCCACGTTGGTCCAACCAAACTCCACGGGCTCGATCCGGTCCTGCAAATCGGCCTGGACATAGAGGACTCCGCACCCCTCCGGTCCCAGCAGCCATTTGTGCCCGTCCGCGGCCAGCGCGTGGATCTTCGCCCGGCGCACGTCGATCGGAAACGCGCCCATCCCCTGAATGGCGTCGACGAAGAACAACACGCCCCGCCTCGCGCAGATTTCGCCGATCGCTTCGAGGTCCATCCGTTGCCCGGTGAGGTAGTTTACAAAACTGATGGCGAGCAGGCGGGCGCCGCGGCAGGCCTCGTCGATCGATTCAAGGGGATCCTCGATGGAGCGCCAGACGATTTCGACGCCGCGCGATTCCAGCCGGACCCAGGGGAAGTAGTTGGCGGGGAACTCCTCGCGGAAGGCGACTATGCGGTCGCCGCGCCGCCAGTCAAGCCCCAGCGCAACCGTCGCGACCCCTTCGGAGGTATTTTTAACAATCGCGATTTCACCGCGCTCCGCGCAAATCATCCGGGCGGCGCTAACCCGAAGTCCCTCATAGGCTTCCAGCCAATCTCCGTAATGCAGCGCGCCATGGTGGCACACATCGCCGGCCAATCGCGCCATGGCGTCCGCGGCCGGCTTCACCAGCGGCGCAACCGCGGCATGATTCAGATAAATCAAGCTTTCCGTTACCGGGAAGTCCGGCCGGCACCGCTGCCAAAACGGGGTCTGCATAAGAATTCGCTCCAAAAGGCCGATTGTCGCTCATCTTGTGCAACTTACGAGCGGTCCCGTACGTTATTCATGTAGAGGTGTGCTGGCCGCGATGGCGTTTGGGGTTATAATGTGGCCAGAGACTGGGCAAGGAGCGCAACAATGAACTCGATTCTGCGAAAAGCAACGGCGTTCTTGAGCGTCGCACTACTGTCCGTGGCGGTTGCGACCGCCAAGAACAAGAAGAAGGACGTCGATGAGGTCGGGAACCGTGATGTCGGCCGTGGCGTGAACTGGTACTCGCTGGAGAAAGAAATGGCGCTCGGCAAGGCGCTGGCGCAGGATATCGAGCGGCAGGCCAAGATCGTCGACGATCCGGTGATCTCCGAGTACGTCAACCGCGTCGGCCAGAACCTCGTGCGGAACTCCGATACGAAGGTCCCGGTGACCATCAAGGTGATCGACGCCGAAGAGGTGAACGCCTTCGCGCTGCCGGGCGGATTCTTCTTCGTCAACAGCGGTCTGCTGCTGCGCGCCGAAACCGAAGCCGAGCTGGCCGGGGTGATGGCCCATGAGATCGCCCACATTGCGGCGCGCCACGGAACGCGCCAAGCGACCCGCGGCCAGATCGCCAACCTCGCCAGCATCCCGCTGATCTTCATGGGCGGTTGGACCGGCTATGGCATCCGGCAGGGCGCCAGTGTGCTGATTCCGGTTACGTTCCTCAAATTCTCCCGCGGCTTCGAGGAAGAGGCCGACATGCTGGGACTCCAGTACCTGTACAAGGCGGGGTACGATCCGACCGCTTTCATTGACTTCTTCGAGAAGCTTCAGAGCGACGAGAAACGCAAGCCGGGCACCATGGCGAAGATCTTCGGATCGCACCCGCCGACCGATTCGCGGATCAAGGACGCGCAGAAGAATATCGAGGATATGCTGCCGTCCAAGCCCGAGTACGTGGTGACGACCTCGGAATTCAACGATGTGAAGGCGCGGCTCTCGGCGTTGACGAATCGCCGCAAACTGGATCCCAAGGATGAGGGCAAGCCGACTCTCCGCCGCTCCGGCTCCGGCCGCGTCGACTCGGAAGGCAACGAGAAGCCAAAGGCCGAGGACGAAGACGAACGCCCGACGCTGAAGCGCCGCAATTGACGGGCGAGTTAGTTCAAGCAGAACGGCCCCGCCGATCGGCGGGGCCGTTTTCGTTTGGGGAATGCTGCCTCAGTACATCAGCTTCAATCCAAACTGGATAATGCGCGGCAGGTTGGCCTGCGCGTTGACCACGCCGAACTGCGGGTTGCCGAAGTTCTGATTGGGCGGGGCGAAGCGCGGCGTGTTGGTGGCGTTGAACACCTCCGTCCGGAACTGGAGGTTGAAGCGCTCGCGGAAGCGGGTGTTCTTGGTGAGGCTGATATCCAATTGTGACGTGATGTCGCTGCGGCAGCCGCCGAAGGTGCGCGGCGCCGTACCGAAGCGGTAGGGTGCAGGCACGGAGAACACGCCGCCATCGAGCCACCGCTGCGGCGTTGGGTCCGCCAGGCAGGGCGTGGAGCCATTCCAGTCGGGGCGCTGGCCGCCGCCCTGCGAGAAGGTGTTGTTCACAGCCGAGGTAACGCCAAGCGGGCCACCGCTGAAGGCCATCCATATGCCGCCTACCTGCCAGCCGCCGAGCACCTTGGCGGCCGCGCCGCGCGACGTCTTGAAGAACGGAAGTTCGTAAACGGCGTTCATGATGTACCGGTGCGTCTGGTCGAGCGTGGAGACGGCCCACTCGGGGGACAGGAAGTTATTGTTCTGAAAGGTGCTGGCGCCGAGCGGTTCGCCCGCGAACGGCCCCGTGCCGAAGTCCAACAGCTTCGAATACGTGTATGAAGCGAGGACGTTGAGACCGCTGGCGTACCGCTTCTCGGCCTTCATCTCCAGCGCATGGAAGGTCGAACTGGCCCAACTGGCATTCTGCGACGCTACGCCGGTGAAGTGCGGATAGGGCCGCAGGAGTTGGGCTCGCGCCACCCGCGGCTGCGCGAGCGGGCCGACGGCGATCTGTCCGAAGAACGGATTGTCGACCTGTTGCCGGAGCCCGTCGCCGAGTTCCAGCGCCGAATCCGGGAGTTGATTGAACTGCAGCGTCTGCGGAAAGAAAAGGCCACGGCTGCCCGCGTAGCCCACCTCGAGCAACGTGTTGCCGGGCAGTTCCTGCTGTATGTTGAAGTTCCACTGCGCGGAGTAAGGGGTGACGTTGCTGCGATCGTAAAACGCAACGCCCTGGCCCAACAGCGTGGCGAGGCCGAGTGAGGAACCGGTGGGGCGATTGAAGCCCTCCGGGTAGGGGTCGCTCCAGCGGACGATGGGCGTCACGCCGTCCAGGCTGGTGACAATGCTCGTTGGCGCCTGGAAGCCGCTAACGCCGAACGCGCCCGCGCCGCCGCCGATGCCGGTGACCGTGGAGTAAAACAAGCCGCCGCCAGTGCGGATGACGGTCTTGGGGGTGACCCGGTAGGCAATCCCGAAGCGTGGCGCGATGTTATTCCGGTCGGGGTTGGCATTGTAGCGCGATTGGCCGCCGACGGCGACGAAGGTGAGTCCGCCGCGCAGATCGAGGCCGGGAACTTGCAATGGCGAGGGGGCGTTGTAGTCGAAGTTGGTGAGTTGGTTGTAGCGGTCGGTGCGCGGGGTTTCGTAGTCGTAGCGCACGCCCCAGTTCACGGTGAGCGTCGGCGTCACTTTCCAGGCGTCCTGGAAGAACAGGGCCATGTACTTGTTGGTCATGGCGAGCGCGGGGGCGGGGTTCACGCCGCCGCCGGGGATGCCGAGCAGGAACGTTGCGAGTCCGAGACCGGCCACGGCGCTCGATTGTGTGGGGTTGGGACCTTGGGTCCACGCGGGCGTGAAGTTGAAGTTCGTGGCTGAGTCCCCGGTTTGTTGCGTGTTGAACTGGACGACGCGGAACTCGCCGCCAAACTTCATGGTGTGGTTGGCGAGGTTCTTGGTGAGGTTGCCCTGGGCGGTCTGGGTGGTCATGCCGAACGCGATCAGATCCGTCGCTCCAATCAGCCCGCCGACGATCGTGTTGGGAATCGAACCGGTGACGTTGTGACCGGTGATTTGAATGGCCGGCAGGGAGAGCGGGTCGACCATGCCCTCGCGCATGTAGGCCGGCAAACCGATCGAGGTGATGTCGAACCCATCGGAATACGGGCGGCGGAAGTTGATGAGGCGCGCCGCGGAGTAGCGGAACGTGCCGAGCAGCGTTGGGGAAAACGTGTGCGTGTCCTCGATGACGGAGTTCCAGCGGGTGAAAACCTGCGGCCCCGCCGTCGGCGCGATATTGCGGAAGTCCTGGCCGTAGGCAGGCGCCCGGACCCACGGCGTGTCGTCGTAGGAATAGCGGACGAAAAGGCGGTTGACGTCGGTGACGTTGTGGTCGACCCGGAAGCTGTAGGAGTCCTTGTTGACGCGGCTGCCGTCGGTGCGGGTGTAGTTGATGACGCCGAGCGGGCCGCCATCGACGGTGGGACGCGGGAACAGGCTGGAGACGTTTCGCGCGACGGGGTCGATGCGGTTGTTGGGAACGATGTTGCCGGGGAAGGGGGTGCGGATGAATCCGGCACCGCTGGGGTTGGGGCCGGTGGTGGCGGGGTCGTAGATGGCGACCGTCCGGCCGTCGGCGAGGCGGGCCTGGCTGAAATCGCCGGTGAGCATCTGAGGCTGCGGCAGCACAGCGGTGAACGTGATGCCCTGAATGAAGCGGACGATTTCGGTGTTGACGAAGAAGAAGGTGCGGTTCCGGCCGTTGTAGAGTTTCGGGATTACGACGGGTCCGCCGATGGTTCCGCCGAACTGGTTGAAGCGGAAGGGCGCGCGCTGGGTGCCGCCGCGATTGGCGAAATAGTCGTTGGCGTTCAGTTTGTCGTTGCGGAGAAATTCGTAGAGGGAGAAGTGAAGATCGTTTGTGCCTGAGCGGGTGACAACGTTGAAGACTCCGCCGGCGGCGCGGCCGTATTCGGCGCTGAAGTTGTTGGTTTCGACCTTGAATTCCTGGACCATGTCGGGGTTGGCGTTCACGACCGGCTGATTCTGGGCGGGCGCCGAGTTGGGGGCGCCGTCGAGGAGGAATTCGTTAGCCGTCGAGCGCTGGCCGTTGATGGAGTAGGCCACGGTCGAGATCTGGTCGATCACGAGGTTATTCACGCCGGCGGAGTTCCGGACGCCGGGAACCAGCATAGCCAGGGCGTATGTGTTGCGGCCGAGGAGCGGCAGTTCAGTGACCTGCCGGTTGCCGATGACCTGACCGACCGTGGAGCTTTCGCTTTCGAGCAGCGGCGTCTGCGCCTGAACCTCGACCGCCTCGGCGACCGTCCCCAGCCGCAACGCCACGTCCAGGCGGGCGATCTGCTGCACGGTGAGTTCGAGGCCGGTTTGGCGCACCGGGACGAAGCCGGCCTTGGAGATCGTGACTTCGTAGCGGCCGGGCGGCAGGGCCGGAAGGGTGTAGTAGCCTTCGCCGGTGGTTTCCGTGCTGGTTGAGATACCGGTGTCGACCGAGCGGGCGGTGACGGTGGCCTGCGGGACGACCGCTCCGGTCGGGTCCGTGATGCGGCCAGTCAGGCTGGCGACCTGCGCCGCGGCGATGCCGGCGAACAGCAGAGAGAGGATAGCAACGGACTTCATGAGGGTTCGTTCCTTTCAAGCGAGTTTGGCGTCCAGTATACACCTCGCTTTGGGGCGTATGTGGACTGTCTCGGCCAGGGGCGGCTCGTCTGTGGTGGCGCGCTGCGTCTGACGCCCGGTGAGACACTTCGAGTGCGGGCGGTGGGTGTGGAGTTGGATTCGGCGAGGATTTTCGAGTTAATTTTCTTCTTTTCCGGTGGATTTACGGCCGCAATGCGTTACCGCATGTTTTCGAGGATGGCTTTTTCCCCGGGCGTCAGGTCCGACGCCTTGGCGACGTAGGCCGCCAAGTCGCTGGAAGAGTGGGCTTTATCGGCGGCCCGGGTCCGTTTGGCGACTTTCG
>CAYPUQ010000333.1:0-1729 GCA_964413655.1 uncultured Solibacteraceae bacterium
CCGAAGATGTCGTTTGAGGAGGGAATACCGGAAGACTGCCGCACTCTTGTCGTTGTACCGATGATGCTACTTACACCGGAATCGGTCCGCGGCGAGATCGAGAAGCTGGAAGTACGTTACTTCGCGAATCCGGACCCAAATCTCTGGTTCTCGTTATTGTCGGACTTCACTGACGCCGAACAACGCGAGACGCCGGAGGACGACGCATTGCTCGGGCTGGCGATGAAGGGTATAGAGCAGCTCAATTCACGCCACGGCAAGGGCCGTTTCCTGCTCTTCCACAGACCGCGGGTGTGGTGCGAGACCGAGGGCCGCTGGATCGGATGGGAACGGAAACGGGGAAAACTCGAGGAACTGAACGCTCTTCTGAATGGCGGGGCAAGTACGGATCTCCTGCACGTCGGGTCGCTGCCGGAGGGAATCCGGTACGTGATCACGCTCGATGCCGACACCCAACTCCCTCATGGAAGTGCGCAAAGGCTCGTCGAAACCATCGCCCACCCCTTGAACCACGTGGAACTCAGGGCGGACGAACGCAACCGCGCTCGGGGCTACACCATTATCCAGCCGCGCGTGAGTATAACCCTGCCATCGGCCACGGCCACACGTTTCACTAGGTTATTTACGGACGCGCGCGGGACGGACCCGTATTGCAAGGCGGTTTCCGACGTCTATCAAGACCTGTTCGGCGACGCCATCTACCATGGAAAGGCCATTTACGATGTCCGTGCCTTTCACCAAATACTCGGTGGGCGGTTCCCGGAGCAGAGGTTGCTCAGTCATGACCTCATTGAAGGCGCCTACGTGGGGGTCGGATTGGCCACGGACGTGGAACTCTTCGAGCACTTTCCCTACGACTACGCGAGCTACAGCAAACGGCAACATAGATGGATCCGCGGAGATTGGCAGATCGCTTCATGGATCCTGCCGCGAGTTCCGGCCGCCACCCGGCCGGAGGATGCGACGAATCCCCTGACGCCGATCAATCGCTGGAAGATTTGCGACAACCTGCGCCGCAGCCTGGTGCCGGCGGCCTCATTGCTGCTTTTGGTGTTCGCTTGGACGTTTCGGTCCGCTCCCGCGGCCGCCAGTGCGCTGGTGGCGTTGGTCCTCCTCATTCCTCTTCTCCTTCAATTTCTCGATCGCCTGATCGCGCGATGGCGCGGGGACGCGTGGGCCTGGCGGGAGGCCAACAGCGACTTGAATCGAGCCATCGTCAAGGCAGCCTTTCTGCCGCATCAGGCCTACCTCTCCACGAACGCCATCGTCCGCGTGTTGTATCGGCTCTTGATCAGCAAACGCCATCTGCTGGAGTGGCAGACCGCGGAAGTGTCGCACCAGGCGGCCCGTTTGTACGATCCGTCGCGTGGACATTTCGTCCTGATCTCCGCGGCCGCCGCTGCGTTTATGCTTTTTTTGGAACTTCGCGGCCATCTTTGGAGACCGGCCTGGGCTCCGTTTCTGGCGCTTTGGGTAGCCGCTCCAGCAGTGCAGCATTGGATCAGGGCGCAACGCCGGACTGTCAGGAAGGCGGAATGGATTGGGATCGACGACCAGCGCTTTTTGCGGCGCATCGCCCGTGAGACCTGGCGCTACTTCGACGATTTAGTAGGACCGGAGCACAACTGGCTTCCGCTGGATAATTCCCAGGAAGCATTGCGCGTTGAGGTCGCCGGTCGTACTTCGCCGACAAACATCGGACTGTGGCTGACATCGGCGGTAGCGGCGT
>CAYPUQ010000333.1:1829-7262 GCA_964413655.1 uncultured Solibacteraceae bacterium
TGGCCGATACGTTAGCGGTTATTACGCAGCGGTTCCCGCCGGACCAGAGTACCGGTGTACCACTAGCGGCCTTGCGTGGGCTGTTTGAGGAAGAGGCGTTCGGCATCGAAATTCTGGAGCGAATCCGCCTCGCCGCCGAGCCCGCGCGCAAGCTGACCGAATCGCTGCGTTGGAGCGTGCCGACGGCCGGGGAGCGCGCTTACTGGTTTACACGGCTGGAGCGGCAGATCGAGATTTGGATTGACCATGCCGACCGTTATTTGCGCTGGCTGGAAGTCCTGGCCGCTCCACCCGACGAGTTCCTGCAGCCGCTCGGCGATACCGCGATTGAGGCGCGCCGCAGGTTGTTGCGCGAGTTGCCTTCCTGGGGCTCGGTGGCTCACGGAGAAACCGGCCTGTTGAGCGAAATCTTGCAGGGCGCCGGGAATCAGGACGGGCTGCCGGAAAACCTCGCCGCCTGGATTGCGGACGCCGAAGCCGAGTATGAAAAGGCTCGCGGGGCGGCGGCCGATTTACTCAGCCGCTCCAGACACCTCGGAGATAGGAGCGATGCCCTCGCCGACCGCGTGGACATGCAGTTTTTGTACGATGCTCATCGGCGTCTGTTTGCCATCGGATACCAGGTAGGCGGACCCCTCAATCTCACGGCTCACTACGACTTGCTGGCGAGCGAGGCGCGGCTGGCCAGTCTGGTGGCCATTGCCAAAGGCGATGTCCCCGCGGAACACTGGCTGGCGCTCGGACGGCCCTACACGTCGGCAAACGGCCAGGTTCTGCTTTCGTGGAGCGGCACCATGTTTGAGTACCTCATGCCGCTTCTGTTCACGCGCAGTTTCCGAAACTCTTTGCTGGAGAACGCTTGCGCCGCGGCGGTCAAACTTCAGATTGACTACGCAAAGGATCGGGGCGTCCCGTGGGGCATCTCGGAATCTGCCCACAGTGCACTCGATTCGCACAAGGTTTACCAGTATCGGGCCTTCGGGGTGCCATCGCTCGGCCTGAAACGCGGACTCGAGGAGGATCTGGTGGTAGCGCCGTATGCCACGGCGCTCGCTTTGCTCGTGAACCCGGCGGAATCGGTCGACAACCTCAAGCGTCTGATGAAGGCCGGCATGTACGGGCGCATGGGGTTTTATGAGTCGCTGGACTATACGCGTCAGGAGGAGCGGCGAGGCGGGAAGGGAGTAATCGTTTATGCATATATGGCTCACCACCAGGGAATGAGTCTCATGGCCCTAGACAATGCGCTCAACGGCGGCATCCTTCGACGGCGCTTCCACGCCGATGGCCGAATCAAAGCCGTGGAACCGTTACTGTTCGAGCGCATACCGCCTGTGCCTTCGATGCTCGTTCACCGTCCAGCAGACCATGCCGCGATGCGCGTGGTCTCGGAGCCGCCAGCGCCGGAGTACCGGGTTTTCGATGAAGACACGCCGATCCCCCGCGTCCAGTTGCTCGGCAATGGCCGATATGCCCTGATGATCACCAACACGGGCGCGGGCTACAGCCGGTGGGGCGAGTTCGACATCACGCGCTGGCGCTCGGACACCACCAGGGACAATTGGGGAACCTTTCTATATCTTCGCGACCAGGAAAGCAACACACTTTGGTCCGTGACGCATCAGCCCTTCAACGAGAAAGACCCCCGCTACACGGCGACTTTCAGCGCCGAACGCGCTGAGTTCCGCCGCCGCAGGCTGGGGATCGAGAGTCATCTGGAAGTGACGGTGTCGCCGGAAGACGATGCGGAGATTCGCCGTCTCACGCTCGTCAACGAGGGTTCACGAGCACGGATAATCGAGGTGACCAGCGCCGCGGAACTGAGCCTTGCGCCTCATGGCGCGGACCGCGCGCATCCAGCCTTTAGCAAGTTGTTCGTTCAGACCGAGGCGCGGGCCGATCTGCACGCGCTACTCGCCTGGCGGCGGCTGCGGTCTCCCGATGAATCGCCGATCTTCGTTGCGCAGTTGTTGATTGAAGGTTCGGATGGCGAGAGTCCGTTCGACTACGAAACCGACCGCTCCAGGTTCCTTGGGCGAGGGCGCACGTGGCGCAACCCGGTGATGTCGCTGAACCGGTCCGATGGCTATGTGCTTGATCCTGTATTCGTCATGCGACGGCGCGTTTCTCTTGAACCCAGGCAGCGGGCGCAGATCACGCTGATTACGGTCGCCGCGGAGTCGCGCGAGGAGTTGATGCGCTTGATTCTCAAATACCGCGATGCCGATGTCTGCAACCGTGCGTTCGAACTTGCCTGGTCGCACGCACAGATCGAATACCGCTATCTGGGTATTCAGAGCGATGCCGCGATGCGTTTTGCCGAACTCGCCAGTCACCTCCTGTATCCGAACATCCGCTTGCGGGCGACGGCGGAACGTCTGCGCCGGAACGTTCAAACACAGTCGAAGCTTTGGGCTCATGGCATCTCCGGCGACTGGCCCCTTGTGGCGGTTTGGGTCGACGATGCGCAAGGTCTTCCGCTGGTGCGCGAACTGCTGGCGGCGCATAGCTATTGGCGGCTGCGCGGCCTCAAAGCCGATCTGGTGATTCTCAATCGCGAGCCGGCAAGTTACGAGCAGCCGCTCCATCAGCAGTTGGTCCGCCTGGTGGATGCTCACTCATCGCACACTGGGGTCCCGCAGCCCGACGGCGTGTTCCTGCTCAAAGCCGATCAGTTACCCGATGAAGATTTGAATCTGATTCTCACCGTTGCGCAGGCGGCTCTAGGCGCGTTGCGCGGAACACTTTCGAAGCAACTCAGCAGTCCTCCGGAGGGGCTCACTCTGCCGCCGGCAGTACAGATCAAAGGAAGTGAGGAACACCCCTCCAGGCCCTTGCCCTTTCTCGAACTTCCCTACTTTAACGGTGTAGGAGGATTTACGGCGGACGGGCGCGAGTATGCAATCTACCTCGGCCCGAATGCTTTCACGCCGCTGCCCTGGATCAATGTGATGGCCAATCCGGTGTTTGGAGCGCTAATCAGCGAAGCCGGTTCAGGCTGCTGCTGGTATGGCAACAGCCAGTCCAACCGTTTGACACCGTGGAGTAACGATCCGATTTCGGATCCTGCCGGCGAGGTCATCTACATTCGCGATGAAGAGAGTGGAGTTTTTTGGACGCCCACTCCGCTGCCGGTGCGCGAACTCGACGCATACCGTGCCCGGCACGGGCAGGGATACACCGAAATCGAACATAACAGCCATGCGCTGGAACAAACGCTGACGACTTTCGTGCCAGTACACGCGGACCGAGCCGATCCGGTTCGCCTACAACGTCTGCGAATCAGGAACGGATCCTCGCGAAGGCGGCGCCTGTCCGTGACATCGTATTCGGAGTTCGTGCTCGGCACGGATCGCGAGGCGACGCAGATGCATATTGTTTCCTCCTGGGATGACAGGACAAAATCGTTGTTTCTGCACAACCGTTATCATTTGGATTACGGAGGGCGGGTCGCATTGGCGGCCATGACGCCGGAGCCCTCTTCATACACCGCCGATCGCACCGTGTTCCTGGGACGCAATGGGTCAATCGAAGCCCCGGCGGCTTTGCAGCGGGAGTTGCTTTCCAGGCGCACGGGTCCGGGGCTCGATCCGTGCGGGGCACTGCAAACGAAATTCGACCTCGATCCCGGGGAAGAAAAGACAGTTGTCTATGTGGTAGGGCAGGCAGATGATGCCGGCCACGCACGGCGTTTGATCGAGCAGTACCGTGATACGGACAACGTTGAACGGTCGCTCGAAGAGACGCGGCGGTGGTGGGATGATCTCCTGAATACGATTCAGGTCAAGACGCCGATTCTCTCGGTTGATTTCATGTTGAACCGTTGGCTGCTCTATCAATCCCTGAGCTGCCGCATTTGGGGCCGTTCCGCCATGTACCAATCGAGCGGCGCGTACGGCTTCCGCGACCAATTGCAGGATGCGCTGGCTCTCGTCTATTCGGCGGCGCCGATAGCGCGCGAGTTGATCTTACGTGCCGCGTCGCGGCAGTTCATCGAAGGCGACGTGCAGCATTGGTGGCACATTCCATCGGGAGCGGGTGTTCGCACCCGGTGCTCGGACGATCTGTTGTGGCTTCCGTTCGCGGTGTGTCAATACATCGATGTCACCGGCGACACGGGCATTCTCGATGCTTCCGCAACGTTTCTCGAGGGTCCGCTCCTAACAACCGAGCAGCGGGAACTCTATTTTCAGCCATCGGTCTCGATCGATCATGCGACCGTATTCGAGCACTGCCGCCGCGCTATTGAGAAGGGCACCACCGCCGGGCCGCATGGCCTGCCGCTGATTGGCACCTGCGACTGGAACGATGGCCTGAGCACCGTCGGCGATCAGGGACAAGGCGAGAGCGTTTGGCTGGCGTGGTTTCTCGTTGACGTTTTGAAGAAGTTTGCCGCGCAATGTATAGCTCGCGGCGAGCAGGAGTTAGCCTCGCGCTACCACGACCGCGCGGACCGCTTGAGCGCGACCGTGGAACGTACCGGTTGGGATGGTGAATGGTATCTGCGCGCCTTCTTCGACGACGGGACGCCGCTGGGCTCGCGAGAGAATGAGGAAGCTCGCATCGATTCGCTATCGCAGTCGTGGTCCGTGATTTGTGGCGCCGGTGACCCGGATCGTGCGGCAGCTTCGATGCGCGCGGTCGAGGAGCATTTGATCCGCGAGAAGGAGAAGCTTGTTCTCCTTTACACCCCGCCCTTCGACAAATCCAGCCCGCATCCCGGCTATATCATGGCGTATCCACCGGGCGTTCGCGAGAATGGCGGCCAATACACACACGCGGCTTTGTGGGTTGCCATGGCGTTTGCGCGAATGGGAGACGGTGATCGCGCTGTCAAAGTTCTGCAGATGCTGAATCCTATCGAACACTCTCGCACACCGGAAGACTATGCGGCCTATAAGACGGAGCCTTACGTCGTGGCCGCCGATGTTTACTCACTGGAGAGTCAGACCGGGCGCGGAGGTTGGACGTGGTACACCGGCTCGGCGGGCTGGATGTACCGGGTGTGGCTGGAGGAAGTTCTGGGATTCAAGCTGCGAGCCGGTAGTCTTCTCATCGAGCCCGTGCTCCCCGAGAGCTGGCCAGGTTACGTCTTGACCTTCCGTTATGGACGAACTGAGTATCGGATCGAAGTGGAAAACGGCGGTGAACGCTCCGAACGCGAGATCCAGTTGGTCGATGACGGTGAGAGCCGCACGGTTCATATTTGCACGGGCGCGCCGATTTCGCGGACTACGGTGAAAGCGGCCGACGCGTCAACGACTACTGCCGGGTAGTAGACCATTTGGTCGTGGTCCTCGGAGTCTCTTCGTGTTGCTGACAATAGCTCTGCGCGCCGCGCTGACGGAGAAAGGCAACGACCTCCGCGTGGCCCTGAAACTCTGCCCAACCAAGTGGCGTCGATTGGTGGAAATCCTCCATGGCGTTGAGATC
>CAYPUQ010000334.1:0-7180 GCA_964413655.1 uncultured Solibacteraceae bacterium
ACCCTCCGTCGACGTTTGCCATTCTTTCGACCGCCGCTGCGTTGATACCGCCCACGGCGCGATTCAATGCGATTCCGCCGAATACCTCCAGGCCTGGCGCCGCCTTGCGCGCAAGGGCCGCCATCGACGCCGTGGGCTCGTAGTGATTCTTGAGAACGATTCCGCGGAAGCCGCGTTCGCGCGCCAGCCGAGCCAGGTCGAGGCCGTCGATGGACCGTGGTGTGACATCTGGTGCGCAATGCGCGTGCAGATCCACGACACCGCGAAGATCTTGGGCGCGGGCGGCCGGCATCGAGAGAATGAAATAGAGAAGAAAGAGTGCCCGGCATATAGCTCGATTTAAGAAAGAATTTGCGCAGTGGTTCATGGACTTAGCGATCACTATACACCCGATAAGAAATTTGGATTGCCGGTCCGCCCGGCTCCATCGTAGCCTGGAGTTTCCATGGTCCCCAACGTGACGGAGAATCTTCCTTCGCAGGTCGACCTGCTGCATCGGATTAGCAGCATTGTCAGCTCGGAGCGTTCGCTCGACGAGATGCTTGGAGAGGTGGTCGGGCTGACCGTCCAGGTGACGGATTGCGACGCCTGCCTGGTTTACCTGATTGAAACGGAGACGGACGAAATTGTGCTGCGGGCCAGCCAGGTGCCGCACGCGGCTGAGCTCGGCAGCTTGCGGATGAAAATGGGTGAGGGCGTAACGGGATGGGTGGCCGAACATAAATCGGTGGTGGCGCTGCCCGAGAAGGCCGCGGCCGACAAGAGATTCAAACGATTTCGCGCGCTGGTGGAGGACACCTACGAAGCGTTTCTTTCGGTTCCGCTGGTGAGCGGCGGCGAAGTAATCGGCGTCGTAAACGTCCATCACCGGGAGCCGCACGAACACAGCACGGAAGAGGTTGGCCTGCTGACGTTCATCGGCGAACAGATGGGCAATGCCGTGGCCCGCGCGCGATTGGCCGAGGAGAATGCCAGGCTGATGGAGGAGACGCTCGAGATGAAGCGCGAGTTGGAAACGCGCAAGCTTGTCGAGCGAGCCAAAGGCATTCTCCAACGGAATCACAATCTCACCGAGGAGGAAGCCTATCTGCGCTTGCGCAGCGAAAGCCGCCGGATGCGGCGCCCGATGCGCGAACTCGCCGAAGCCATCATTCTCGCCGGAGAATTGAGCCGCAAGAGAGAGGCTGGCGAGGAGTAGGCGGCCTCATCGAAACAGATCGGTCACCGAGAATTCGATCAGGAAGGCTCCCCGCGGATCGCCAGCCCGGCGGTTCAAGTTGAAGGCATAGCCGACCGACAAGTTGACGTTCACAAGGCTGAGCCGCAGGCCCGGCCCCGCGCCGAAACGCCACCGGCGCAGCGATTCGGGCTCCGGTGCCACTCGCACAGCGTCGAATACCAGCAAGGGTGCAACGGAAGCGACGTTCACCTCATTCAAGAGGCGGTCCACTAAACGGCGCGCGAAGACCATTTCCCGGCCCGCACTCGCCAGCGCGGATTCCTCCACTTCGTCGAGTTGGATCGACAGGCTCTGGCCCGCCTTCTCGGCAATCGCCGCTTCCGATTCGAGCCACGAGGAAGCGGACACTGGCGCGGCGTCCTTGAGCTTCCGAAGCGACTCGGCGAGGGCATCCAGTGCCGACGGGCTGCCTTCACCGAACCCTTTGGCAAGCGTGCGGTAGGCGAGCGTCGGCGACGTCTGCTCCGCCGGATCTTCCTGCGCCGTCTCAATTCCGTCGTCCACATCGTCCAGCGCGCTCAGGACCTCTTCGAGTTCGTCTTCACCCGATTCGGGTATCTGCGTTTTGAGTTCTTCGAGCTTCTGCCGCAGTTCCGCCATTCGTGGTTCAAGCGCGGCCACCGCGTTCCGCATGCTTCCAAGGAGCGGGCTCTTCACGATGTAGTCGCTGGATAGCAGCGTTTCGGCGGAGTTCAGTTGTCCCGTCAGAGCATTCCGGAACGTCGCGTCGCTGAGGATCTCCTTAGGCAGAAGAGGTCGGCCCCACACGGTCGGCGCGATGGTTGAGTTGAAAGCGACGTACCGGGTGGCTCCGAACAGGCTTCCGCCGGGCCGAAGCGACAACTGCGGCAGACTGCGGAAGTATGGGTCGGAACGTATTTCCCAGGAGTCGCCGGGGATAAACGCGCGGGGTACGTTCCCGCCGAAGAAGGCTTCGCCGACGGGGAGCGTTTTGTTGCGGGGCAGCAATCCGCCGCCGAGATCCACCTCGATGGAAAGCGGGCGGTGTGGGGCGGGGAGGAAGCGGAACTCGTGCCGCGTATCGACGGTATGCCGGAAGAACCCGTTCGCGAGTTCACTCCCTTGCTGCGTTCTCCGAACCCCGTAGGACAGCCGGCCGTAGTAGGGACCCGCCTGAAGAATGGAACCGGCATAGAGGCTGAGACGCCCGACAGAGTTGCTGGAGAATAGCGCCAGGGCTTCGGAAGCGCTGCTCTGCGTGGCGCCCCCGCCGATCGCGCCGCCGAAGCGCAGGACGGCGTTCCCGCCCGCCAGCGGCTTCGTGGAAACCGCGAAGCGCCCGGAGACCATCCCCTCACGGAGATCGGGCGCTGCGGCCTCCGGCATGATGCCCTCGAGATCGCTCGGCAGGTTGAAGTACTGGTAGTTCAGCCCCCACTCGCGCTCTCGAAACGCACCGCGATCGCGGCTGCGCGAACCCTGCATCTCCAAACCGGTCTCCACGCTGTTCCCGGAGCCGGTTGCGTGCATCGAGGCCGTATCGAAGAAGCCGCCCGGCTGAACCGCCGAAGTGGCTTGTGTCCCGCCAAACCAGCCGCGCGATTTGTTGTATCCAACCAGCGGCTGCGGAAACAAGGAAAGGAATCGTGCCGGGCCGTTGTGAAGCAGAGTACGAACCACGAGTTCGGCCGCCGTGGTCCGGCCGAAATTGACGGTAGCTGGAACGCCGAACGCGAACACCGTGTAAACGATGTCGAGGGTTTTCGTCTCGGGATTGCAGTTCTCGAGTCCAGCGGTCACCACGACAATCTCGAAGCGTTGCAGGACGCCGGGATCTGTAAGCTGATTGCGGAGCGCCAGCGTCCCGAGGCTCCATGCGTTCGTGTTGAACGTGCCCGGCTCGCGAACGGTGCCGTCCGGGTTTAGCAGCCGCGTTCGCTGGGGAAGGGAAGCTTTCAGCGCCTCGTCGCGAATGGCCCGAAAATGCCGCAGCGGCCCGCTGAGGCGGACAGACTCGACGGCATATTGTTGGGTCTCATAGGCGCCGGGCAATTCCGTGCACGGTCCCGCCCGGGCGGGGGCGCCGCCGAGCAATCCGAGTACGGCGGCTGTCCAGCAGGCAGCCGTTCGTCGCGAGCCACACCGCATCTACGAAACCATGTCCTTAGAACACAGTCAGTACTTGCCGGACCCTCGCTTCCACTTTCTGGTCCGATGTCGTGCCTGCGGGAAGCTTCTTCGCCGCATTCGTGACGGGACCGGCAAGGAAGTCCAGTTGAGCCCTCTTGAGACCTTCCGCCGCCAGTTTGTCGGCGAGCGGGTTGTCCTGCGCGTTTACGCGAACGTCGAGGACGACACGATCCTGGAAGCCCTCGGGAAGCTTGTCGCGCAAAACGAAGTGCAGGAGGTAGAACGAGGTGTTATCGGCATTGCAGCCTTTCGTCACACCAAACGAAACCTGCCGTTTGTTGTCGGGAGCCAGTACGGCGAGGCTGATGGAAAAGGGAACGCAGGGGGACTGCGGCGTGGGTTGACTACCAGCGGCCATCGGTTTTCGATCCTTTATTTGGACTGAACAGCGCGATTGACTATACCACACGCGCGCGATGGCTTCGAACGCTATGTTGCGAACCGCGGATCTATCCCGCCAGAACGCCCGGCAGGTGACCGGTACTGTCGGCGAAACGATCCACCGGAGTGCCGAACGCGTCCAGCATCGAAACGTACAGGTTGGCCAGCGGCGTGTCTTCCGTGTAGACCAGGTGTTGCCCCGTAGCGATCCGTCCGCCGCCGCGGCCGCCGAGGACCAGCGGTAGATTATGCGGATCGTGCCGGTCGCCATCGCGCAACCCGGAGCCGAAGAGGATCATTGAGTTGTCGAGGAGAGACGTCTCGCCTTCCTTCATGTCGCGCAGTTTGCGCAGCAGGTAGGCGTACTGGTCGATGTGCCAGCGGTTGATCAACTGGTACTGGCGCAGGTTGTCCTCCTCGCGCTGGTGATGCGAGAGCGAATGGTGCGACCCGTTCACTCCATCGAGGAAGGCGAAGTTCTGGTTGCTTACCGCGTTGCCGAACATGAACGTGGCGATCCGCGTGGTATCGGTCTGGAAAGCCAGCGCGATCATGTCGAGCATCAGCTTGCAGTGCTCTTCGTGGCCCTCTGGCTGGTCGGTGGGATTCGCTCCGGGATCGAGTGGCGCTCGCGCCTTCCACCCGGAATCGCCACCCCGGCTGGCTCGCTCCAATCGCTGTTCGAGCGACCGCACCACCGAGAGATACTCGTCCATCCGGTGGCGGTCCGCGACACCCAATTTCTTCCGCAGACCGCGCGCGTCGTCGAGCACCCGGTCAAGCAGCAGCAAGTCCCGTTTCTCGGTTTCGCCCTGGGGTTGCGTGGCGCGCAGCAGGCGTTCGAACGCGCAACGCGGGTTGATCTCCTTTGCCAGCGGACTCGTCGGACCGCTCCACGAGACATGCGAGCCGTACACACGGGTGTAGCCGACGTTCTTATCGACGCCCGTAGTGACCGGCGCGGTGCCGAGTTCCAGGGAGGGCAGCGGTGTCCGGCCGGCGGTGCGCTGCGCGGCCACCTGGTCCATCGATACGCCGTTGCAGTTGAGGTCGACCCCGAGGGTCTTGGTGATGGTCGTGCAAGTCAGGAAGCCCGAAGTCTTGACATAGTGGCCTTCACCGCCTTTGCTGCCCTGGTTCCACAGATTAGTGACGACGAGGATATCGTTCTTCAGATCGGCCAGCGGCTCGAGCGTCGGAGAGAATCGGAAGTCGTTCCCTTTGCCTTCCGGTGTCCACGTGTCGGGATGGACGCCGTTTGCCATGTAAAGAACCGCCATCCGCACCACTGGCTGCAACTCCGTCTTCGCTGCTCGCAACGGCGAAGGCATCATCGCCTCCAGCCAGGGAAGCGCGAGCGCTGCGCCGGCGCCGCGCAGCATCGTGCGCCGCGAAATCGATTCTGCCGTGGGAACGAAAAAGCTGCGATTCTTCATGATTCAGTCATTCTCCTGTCTGGCTGACGCTTACGCCCGCTTGCGTTCCCGCCTGATAGCGGAAGGGTACGCTTTGTACTATACCGAGAACGAGAGCATGCGCGCTGTAATCTTTCGTTTTGAGATCGTTCACAATCCGGTCCACCGTGCAGTAGTCCTCGTTGCGTAGGCCTCGACCCAACGCGTAGCCGAGCATCTTCGCGGTGAGATTGCGCAGGAACAGTTCCTTCCGTTCTAGGAGGACAGTCTTTAGTTGTCCGGGACCGTCGAACGTTGTGCCGTCGGGCAGTTCACCCTTCGCGTCGATTGCCTTGCCTGCGTCCTCGGCGCGCCAGCGGCCTACCACGTCGAAGTTCTCCAAACCGAAACCGATCGGATCGATGCGATCGTGACAAGCGGCGCACGTCGGATTCTGCCTGTGCAGTTCCAGGCGCTCCCGCACAGTCTTCGGAGTCGCCTCGCCATGAACCTCTGCGAGTTCCGGCACGTCGGGCGGAGGCGGCGGAGGGGGCGTCCCCAGCATGGCGTCGAGAACCCACTTTCCGCGCAAAACCGGGCTGGTGCGCGTAGGCAGCGACGAAACCGCTAAGACGGCGGCCATCCCGGTTAGTCCGCCGCGGTTCGCTCCCTCGGGCAGGTCGATCCGCTTCGGCTGCTGGCGCGGCCTTTCCTTCTCGGGAAGTTCGATGCCGTAGTGACGCTGGAGCCGGTTGGTCAGAATGGTGAACTTCGAATCGATGAAATTGAGCAGCGAGAGATCCTCGGCCAACACTTCCTGGAAGAAAATGATCGGCTCGTAGCGGATCGCCGATTGGATCTCGGCATCGTAGAACATCGGGAACAGGTTGGCGTCGGGCTTGATATCGCGTCCGAGTTCGCGAGTGCCTAGCCACTGCTCGACGAAGCTTTCGGCGAATTCGAGCGCCTTGGCGTCCTTCAACATGCGAGCCACTTGAGCCTTCAAAACTTCGGGTTCATGCAGCGCGCCTCTCGACGCCAGGTCGAAGAGTTCCGGATCCGGCATCGTGCCCCAGAGGAAATACGACAGGCGTGACGCCAGTTCGTAATCGTTCACCTGCCGTGGCTCCCGGCCCCGATTCGGTTCTTCGAGGCGAAACAGGAAGTGCGGTGAAATCAGGATTCCCTGCATCGCGAATACGACGGATTGATCGAAGCTGTCGCCGCGTGCTTTCGCTTTTCGATACAGGTCGAGGTACCGTTCGATCTCTGCCTCTTGCACCGGGCGGCGGAAGGCTCGTGACAGAAACGTGGCGAGGATCTTCCTGGCGCCGTCGTCTCCCAGCGCGGTCAACTCCGGCAGCCGGTCGGGCGGCCGCGGCGGTGGTTGGCGGCGTCCTTCCTGTCCCGGTGCCGGCGGGGGCCGCCGGAACTCGAATACGGGTTCGTCGGTGAGAAACCTCGATCGCGAGCGCGGATCCTTCGCCCCATACTCAAGCGCAATCTTCGCCGCTTCCAGATACTTCTCGGCGTGTACCGGCGACAGGAACAGCGTTTCGGCGGCGTTGTCGAAACCTTCACCGCCCGCGCCGTCGGCGGGCAGGGCTCGCGCGGCGTTGATGTGGATGTTCAGCAGATCGCGAACGGTGGCCGAATACTCGGCGCGATTGAGTCGCCGCAGCGGCGCTGGACCGGGTGTGAGCCCGCCCGCGCAAGCCGCCTCGCGCAGCGTCTGCTCCAGCCACGCCGTCAACTGCTCCCGCTGGTCGACCGGCAGTTGCGCCGCGCTCTTGGGCGGCATTTCCCCTTGCCGCACCCGGAGGATGGCGCGGTCCCACGTCCGCGGTTTGGCGGTGATCTTATCGAGAGTGTCGAAGGCTCGCAGGTCGAACCCGCCCGCCGCCGACTTGCCCTGGTGGCACCCCAGGCAGTACTGCTTCAGCGACTTGCTGGCAGCATCGAAAGAGTGCGCGTCCGCGGCCCAGGCCGGCGCGGCGAGCACGAAGATGGCTGT
>CAYPUQ010000335.1:0-7157 GCA_964413655.1 uncultured Solibacteraceae bacterium
ATAAACCCCGTGGCGAGCTGGTTCTCTCATGGGGGACTGTCTCGCTTTCGACCACGTGGGCCATCAAGTAGAAGCGCGCCGGCGCGCTTCTACCAGTCCGTCGGGCGATAGTCTTTGAGGAACTGTCCCCACACGTGCGTGCCACTGTTGAAGCTGGTGATGATAGGTCAACGATCCGGCTGCGCCATCCACGATGTCGAGCGGGGGATTGAAAACGATGCTCTTCCGTGGCTGACACTGCGGCAGGAGCCTGAGCTGTGGCAGTACGTCCCGCGGATACTCGCCCGGCGGCTCCGGAGACCTCCGTGACGATGGTTCGCACTCCGTTGGGCGAAGACCTCGATGTCGTCGACCCGACACTCGCCCGGGAGCTGGGGCACGGCGCCCGCGTGATAAGGCAGAAGCGGGGAATATTCGACACGTTCCCGCTTTCACTTGATTACCGAACAAACCGATGCAGGCCTCGCATCGCTGGCAGATGCTGAGCTCGATGTTCGAAGGTTGCGCCCGAACCTCGTCGTGAATGCAACCGATGGCAGAAGCTTCAGGGAGGATGAATCGGTGGGACAGGTCCTGAGGGTTGGTGGAGTGTCGATGAGAATCGACAAGCGCGACAAGCGCTGCATCATGGTCAACGTGGATCCCGTGACTTCCGAAAGAAATCCTTCGGTTCTTCGCGCGATCGCCGAGAACCGGGCATCTCGGCTCGGCGTTTACGCTTCGACCGTGACCCAGGGCCGTATCGTGGTGGGTGACTCCGTTTCCATCGAGGACTGAAAAGAGCTCGGCGAGCCCCTGTCACGGGGCTCGCCGACTGATTTCCCCTGCTTGTCCTCAGTTCGTCGCCGGCGCGGCCGCATCCGCGACCGGCACGGCTGCCGGCGCCGGGCCTGCATCCGAGTTCCAGATGTCGCGAATGATCAGCCACTCGCCATTGGCTCGCTGGTATAGCGAAAGGTATTTGCCGTTGTCTACGGTCGCTCCTGAAGCGTCTGTCGCGGAGTAGCTACCGCTCACCCACCCATGATCGCCACCGGCTCCGACGCTAGTGACCTCACCTCCAACCAGCGTAATACCGGCGAGCTTCGCGAATGCGATATCGTCTGCCAGAAACTCGCGGATCGCCGGACGTCCGACGGCTGCCGGAACGCCTGGCGCCATCACGATTGCATCTTCAGCGTAGAGCGCTGCAACACCATCCGCATCGCCTGCGTTGTATCTGTCCCACCATTGCGGGGCGGCGGCTCTCAGTGCGGCTTCGTCGGCCGCCGTATCGGGTGCAGCAGTCGTGCACGCCGCAATGAAGGCTGCAGCGGCGAGAACGAAAATCCGGTTGGACATCGATGCTCCCTCTTTGAAGGTTCGTTTTCAATCAGCGCAAGCGGGGAACATAGCGCGCCTGAATCGGTTCGCCAGCGCCCCCCGCTGGGAAAAAACCATTTCGGCGTATTCCTACCCGGACGTGCCTGGGCCGTCAGATCCCAGTGTCATGCCCGCGAATGATGTGAGGTCTGCTCGCCTCATGCCGCATAACGCGTCTTGCGCTAAGCTGCGGGCCCATCCGGGCAGGATAGGGTGAACGTGATCCCAACCCTATACGGGCGCGGCTCGTCCGACCTACAGGCCTGTCAGCTTCAGCGCTTCCGTTATGCCGGCCGCTCTGCGAACGATCCGTCGGCAAGGCAGGCCCGCTAACCCTTCGGCACCCCAACCGGTGAACCGGCTTCCCACGGCGAGGGTCCGGCGCACCCCGGACTCCCGCGACCACCTGGCGACGGGGCGAGCCCAAGCGATCCGAAGCTGCGAAGCCACCACGCGCCGGACAGCTTCCCGCCCAGCTAGTTCAAAGGATCCGCCCGCGAGACTTTCGGGAGGAATAACGCCCTGTGGATAAGCTGCGGGCGCCGCAGGCGACCGTCAGCTTCATCCGCTCGTTCTGCGGCACTCGGGCTTGAGCACCGTTTTGTTGCACGACCGCCAGCGTTGCGAGGCCTCAGCCTAATACCCCGTCGGCTGCGACGTTAACGGCGACGACCCTGAAGCCGATATGGTCGTAGCGACGCTCAGGTTCAAATCTCGCGCGAAACGCTGACCGACAAGGCCATCCGTCATCCGCCCAGCTGCCGCCACGACGCACACGTGAGAGACTGCCGTCCCGATTTCTTGCTGCCGACTCCTTCTCAACGTACAGGTCGGGATCGGTACCGCCTGGCAGCTGGGAGTGGTACCAGTCCCTGCACCACTCAAAGGTGTTGCCGTGCATATCGTGCAGACCCCAAGCGTTCGCTGCGTAGCTCCCGACTGGCGCTGCACGGTTCAGCGACGGACCAGCTTCTGCACCGTTATACGGACGGCCCTTGAAGTTCGCCTGCTTGCTGCTGAGGCGATCACCGAATGCGGTAGCCGTGCGAGTTCCGGCTCGGCACGCGTATTCCCATTGTGCCTCGGTGGGCAGACGGAACTCCCATTTACTCGGGAGTACTCCGAACTGCCGCGCCCGGTTCGTCAGGCGTTGGCAGTACGCCTCTGCCTCCGCGAAGTTGACATTTCCGACCGGGTAGTCGTCGCCAGCGGGAAGTTCAGCTGTGAGCGGTCCGGGTAGTTGTTCGAACACGCGAAGCCACTGTCCCTGTGTCGCCTCATACTTGGCCATCCAGAAGCCGCGCGTGAGCGTTACGTGGACCTGATCTTCACCAGGCCGTCGTTCCACTTCCTCCGGCGGGCTGCCCATCACATAGCTACCAGGCGGGCACCAGCAGAACTTGATACCCAAGAACTCTCGCTCATCACCGGCGTCTCGGCCAGCGAATGGTACTTGCACCCGGGAGATGCGTGCGCCGACACTCACCAATGCGCCAAGGCCAAGAGCCAGAAACGAGCGGCGATTCATGGGACGGAGGGCCTCAGAATCAAGCGGGTTTCGTCTTGCATGGAGGAACGTGCCGCTAACGCCTCGCGGCTAAGCTGCGCGCCCGCGAAGCGCGCGTGTCAGCTTCAGCCGCTCGTTAAGACACTCGCCGTGGTCCCAACCGGCTTGCGCGCAACGAAAACATCGCGGCCCCATGGGTCCATGCGGGAACGGCCGAGAAATCCGACATCGGCCATCAATTCGAGCCACGTAGTCCGCGGGAACAACCCAAACTGATGCCGATCGGTCACAACGCGCACCGAGCCATCGTCGCCCCGGAGCAGGAACGCCCATGCAACCTCAAACGAGAGGTCTTCGGGATCAGGATCCCAGGTCCATTGAAGATAACGCAACGCCGTACGGTTAGATCCGTCCTCGCCTCCCGTGCTGGTCGCCGGCGCGAATGTCTCTTTCACACAATCGGGCACGAAGACCGCTCCTCCACCTGGGCGGAGATGCCGATACGCAGTGTCCAACACCGCCTTCAGCGATTCCTCGTCCGTCGCATACATGATCGCGTCATGAACCAGAACGAGATCGAACATTCGTCCCAGAGCGAGCGATCGCATGTCCCCAAGCACATGGACACATTCAGGGTTGACCCCTCCACTGACCTCCAGCATCGGTTGTGACCGATCAGTGAGCGTAAGATCGAAGTGCTTCTTGAGGTGGTACGCGAGGCTCCCGGCACCAGCACCAAGTTCCAGAAGTGTTCGGGGCGCCGCATCCGGAGCAGCGACCAGGTCAGGCAACAAGTCCTCGGCCTCTTCGACGTAGTGGGACGGAGGCGAAAAGAGATGCCACCAGACCGCCAACTCCTCATATAGCCAAAGCCTCTTCACACAACTCCCTGTCGCTGAGTCTAACGTCTTGCCGCTCAGCCGCCGGCGAAGCCGGTCGGCCGCAGCGGCTTGTTAGGCCGCTTTGTTCCCCAGTTCATTGCCTCCTTCAACTTCCGGCACCACGCACAGCAGGCAGGAAGAGCAGGACGATCTGAATCACGCTCAGGAGCGTTCCGAAGGGCAAGTACCATAACCCGAGACCGGCGCAGAGAACCATGCCCGACCAAGCCCACGACAATCGCAGGACAAAGCAGATCATGATGCCGAGCCACGTGAGGCCAAGGACGAAGTGAATCGATTTCATCAAGGTTGAGCGGGGCTCAATTCCAACCGCCGACACGACCTTCGCCCACGGCCCAAGTTGGCCAGCGTGCTGGCCCGACTTCGGAGTGACGTAGTCGCCCACGAGAACCGCGCGGCCACCGTCGAAGGCCAACCAACCGCCCTCGATGAGCGCGAGAGCAACGACAACCCAACCTAGCCAGTGCATCTTCATGTTCTCCGCATCTTCTCTCGTCGGCCTAACGCCGGCGCTTCAGCTGCGGCGGCCATTCGCGCAGATTGTGTCACAGAAGCGCCGCCGCCGGCTGCAAGCGCTGGTTAGGCTGCGGCCCTCCGCCCCAAGACGGACGGCGCCACCAAGTCCAGCACCAATAGCGCCGCGGCGACTACAAGAGCCGTGTCCGCTCTGATGCCGAGGGCGAAGGCCGCAGAACTCCCCACGACAGCCCACAGAACGGGCACCACGGCCGCGACACGCGGCACCCCGCCGCCGGCGACGAGAAAGCCGATCGTGATGAGGGTGGTGGGGCACGGCACGGCAAAGAGTGGCAGCCGCGGGTACTCCAGCCCCGCGGCGAGGCCGATGAACGGATAGATGAGGCCGTAAAAAATGAGTGCTCCACCGACGGCGCCTCGCACACCGGTAGGCGCAGCGACACGTGCATTCGCCCCAACAGTGAGCCACACGAAGAGAACGGCCTGCAGCATGAACAGTACCGCGAAGATAGTGGCGGCCGGATTGATGCTACGGAAGAAGAGCCAATGGTACGCGATGCCTGACCATGCCCAATGCACCGCCAGCAGCGCGAAGAGCAGACGTCGGCTGACACCGCCGCCACGAAGCCAGGCCGATACAACGATGGCAGTAGCCGCCCAGATCAGAAAGACGGCTGGCCACAGCAGCGAGTTGTACGCGCCGAACACGTCGAGAAACGCGTCGTGGGAAAAGGGCAACTGCATGGTTCCTCCTCCCTGGTAGTTCCGCAGCCTAACGCCTCCGGGTTCACCTGCGGCGCGCGAAGCGCGCTGTCAGGTGCAACCCGCCGTTATACGGCCCTGCACGTCACAAGCTCCATACGTTAGTCGGGATTCGCCTGACATCGAATCAGGCCTACATGGATATCGCGGGCGCTTCGCCTGAACGATTCTTCCCAGTGATTCCGCAACCGCAAACTGGGCTAGAAGCGAGACGACGAACGATGCGAGATATCCTTGCAGGGCCCACGGATGATCTGGTCACCGCAGCTACGCCCTCAGCTCATGTTTCACAGCATAGTCTGGGGAGATCCGTCCTGCTGCATCTCCTGCCCGGACTCCTTGCCCTGGGCGTCTACGCCGCCTTGACTCCCATTGTCCTCCGTTGGGGATTCCCTCCGCTCTTTGCCAGCGTGCTTACGATTCCGCTTGTCCTGCTGCCCTGGATGATTGGGTGGCTGGCCTTTGAGGCGCGACGCGCGACCGGCCGCTATCAGCCGCTCGCTGTCGTGACGTACCGCACCAAGCTAACTCCCCGCCGAATGATCACGTGGTCCGCCGCGCTCATCGCGTGGGGCGCGATCGTCTTCGGTATCGCCGAGGCAATTGGAGCATCAGAACCGCTTCGTAGTCTGTTTGCCGCGCTTCCCGAATGGTTCTTGAACCCTGCGGACTTCGATCAGATCGTCGGTATGCAAACGCTTCAGCTCGCGATCTTCTTGCTCTCGATGGTGCTGATCATCGGTATCGCTGCACCCGCCGTGGAGGAGTTGTACTTCCGCGGCTACCTGATGCCGGCGATCGGCAGGTTTGGAGTGTGGACGCCGGTGCTTGGTGTTGCGTTATTCACCCTGTACCACTTCGAGTCGTTGTGGGAAAGCCCGGCCAGATTCATCGTCGTTTTGCCAATGGCCTACGCCGTTTGGTCACTGCGCAGCATTCGTCTCGGAATTGTCGTGCATGTAGCCCTCAATGCGCTTTCCGCGATACTTCTGGCCGTCGCGGTGATCGCCGCGCGCTGATTACACTTTTCCTTGGGGGACCGTGCAACGCCTTAAGCGCTCAGCCGCGGGCGATTCCAATAATGCGGCGGCAAAGCCGCCGCATACAATAGCTTCGCCCGCGAGCAGCAGCGCGGTGTTAGGGCGCATCTTGCCAGTAGCCTTTCTCGGCGTGTCGCCTCGTACCCCAGGCTGCCCGGACCTCGCCGAAGGACTGAAGACTCGTTCCCATCTGCTCCGGTATGTCAGCCAAGCCGTCATTGTTGGCGCACACCACGGCGATTCAAGCACCCCACGCCGGCCGGCTCGGCATATGCCTTCTCCGCAACATTATTGCCAGCATCAGCATGAACACGGGCGCTGTAATGGCCCAAGGGAATCCCAGAAAGAGAAGCCTGACGGAGAACATCGGATAGAAATACACGATACCAATGAGTGGAGTGACGAGAGCGTGGGCGATGAGACAACCTGACCCACTTCTCAAATCCGACATTGCCGATCGCAGGAACAGCAACCAAAGCCGCAAGACCCATAGCTATGTAACCTATCGCGTCATAGTCCCAGAACATCGAGTGCGGGGTCTGCTCGAGGACACTAATAGCCTCCGCTGTTCCTTGAGCCTTTGCGGGAATAACTGTCGCAAGCTGAACGACGTAGTTCGCGATCACGAAGACCGCATAGATTGTCGTGAAGATCAGCGCCGCATGCGTCCAGAACTGCTTGTCATTCTGTGTCAAGTAGTGGAGCGAAAGCATCTCGAGAACAAAAGGTATGACAATACATAGTGAGGTCCCATAGATCAGAATCTCGTCAAGCGGAAATCGGAGCAGGCCCATGACCTGCAGGAGCTGCACTACCACATATGCGACGGTCGCCGCGAAGGCAGCCAGGCCGGACCAGTATCCGACTGCACCAATGCGCTTCGTCGCGGCAGTCATCATCGAAGTCTCCTGTGTTGCTTTTCGGTCCATCTCCACAGCAAAGCATATCGCCTAAGTGTGCATGTGATCGTGCCAAGTGCGGCCTAACGCGCTGGCGTTCACCTGCGGCGCGCCAAGCGCGCTGTAAGGTGCAACGCCTAGTTAGAACGCCGTTGGGTACAGACCGGGTGCATAGGTAACACTTCAGACCGGGAGCATGGGTAACACT
>CAYPUQ010000336.1:0-7156 GCA_964413655.1 uncultured Solibacteraceae bacterium
GTCGCCAGGATTGGCGACGCGGCACGCAAAGAGTGCGTGCGCCACGGGGTTTTAGCTGGCAACCGCTTCGACGCCTTCGCAGAGCATGGCGAGGAAGCCTTGGGCGGCGCGGGGGAAGGTCTTCTTGCGGAGGTGGATGATGCCGAGTGGACGGCTGAGGCCGGGGGGCGCGAGCCGGACGGTGCGGATGCGGCCCTGGGCGACGTCGTCGCGGAGGATGGGTTCGGGCAGAATGCTGATGCCGTAGTCCTGCTCGACGGCGTCCTTCACGCTTTGGATGTTGTCGTAGCGGAGAACCACGTTCACCTTGACGGCGGCTTCGCGGAAGAACCGGCGGACGTTCTGGCTGATGGGGAGGTCTTCGTCGAAGCCGACGAAGTCTTCGCCGTGCAGATCCGCCGCTCCGAGGACCGCGGCGCCCACGAGGCGATGGCGTGGCGATAGCGCAACCACCATCGTTTCCTCGCGCCAGGGGATGACGCGAATCTCCTTGCTCTGTTCCGGGTAGCTGACAAGGCCGAGCTCGGCGCGCTCCTTCAAAACGGCGTCGTAGACCTTCTCCGGGCGCAGGTACTCGACCGCGATCTCCGCGCCCGGCATCCGGCGGGCGAATTCCTCTTCGAGCGCGGTCATTTCCGATAGACCGATCGAATAGATGGAGGCGACGCGCACGGCGCTCTCGGTATGGCCGTTGGGACCATCGAGTGCCGCGACAAATTCGTCGTAGCGGCGCAATACGTCGCGGCAGAAATCGAAGTACAACTTGCCTTCGGGCGTCAACAAGAGCGGCCGCCGGCTACGGTCGAGCAGCTTCGCGCCCAACTGCTTCTCCAGCTCTTGAACATGCTGGCTGGCGGCCGACTGGCTGACACCATTCAGCTCGGCGCCGCGGCTGACGCTGCGGGTATGGGCCAAGTCGCGAAACAGACGCAGGTGATCGAGGGTCACGATTGCCACTCTATCATAAGGTGATCTAATTTCGCAACAAAATTATTTTCTTGATTTCTAATAATGCCGTGCTATACTCGTCTCCATACCTGAGTCCGCGATCCAAGGAGATTAAGGCGGTGTCCAGCCACGAAGATCAGCAATCGATGAATATTCAAGCTGCTGAAAAAGAAGATATTAGCTATCATGCCGCAGGATTGCCGGCCGCTCAGGGACTCTACCGGCCGGGGTTGGAGCGTGACGCCTGCGGCATTGGCTTCATCGCGAACATAAACGGCGACCGTTCGCATTCGATCATCACGAAGGGCATCCAGATTCTGATCAATCTGACGCACCGGGGCGCTTGCGGCTGCGATCCGGAGACCGGCGACGGCGCCGGCATCCTGATTCAGATCCCGCATGAGTTCTTCGCCCGCGAGTGCGCGGCGCTCGGATTCACGCTGCCGGCACCCGGCCAGTATGGCGTGGGGATGGTTTTTCTGCCGGTGGACAAGCAGTCTCGGCTGCTGTGCGAGGGCATTTTCGAGCGAATCGCGGACGAGGAGGGCTTGCGCCTGCTCGGCTGGCGCGATGCGCCGGTAACCGTGGACGCGATCGGGCGGCTGGCGCGGGCCTCCCAGCCATATATCGAGCAGATCTTCCTGGCGCCGAAGACGCCGATGGCGCAGGCGGAGATCGAGCGGAAGCTGTACATCGTCCGGCAGCGGGTGGAGCACGAAATCTCCGCTTCCGATTTTCGCGAGAAGGATTTCTTCTACGTACCGTCGCTGTCGACGCGGACGATCGTTTACAAAGGCCTGCTGCTGGCGCCGCAGATCCCGGAGTTCTACAACGAACTCGCCGATCCGGAGGTGGTGAGCGCGCTGTGCATGGTACACCAGCGGTTCTCGACGAACACGTTTCCCACCTGGAAGCTGGCGCATCCGTTCCGCTATATCTGCCATAACGGCGAGATCAACACAGTACGCGGCAACACGAACTGGATGCACGCGCGGGAGAATGTGCTGGAGTCGCCGCTGTTCGGGGACAATCTGAAGAAGTTGTTCCCGGTGATCACGCCGGACGGAAGCGATTCGGCGACGTTCGACAACGCGGCCGAACTGCTGTACATGGCCGGGCGCGAGATGCCGCACGCGATGTCGATGCTGATTCCCGAGGCGTGGGATCACGACAAAACGATGCATCCCGACAAGAAGGCCTACTACGAGTACCACGCGTCGCTGATGGAACCGTGGGACGGGCCGGCGGCGATCGCGTTTACGGACGGCGAAGTGATCGGCGCGACGCTCGACCGCAACGGACTGCGGCCGGCGCGTTACCTGGTGACGCACGACGGGATGCTGATCATGGCGTCCGAGGCGGGCGTGCTGCCGGTGAAGCCGGAGAACGTGAAGTTCAAGGGCCGGCTGCAGCCGGGCAAGATGCTGTTGTGCGACCTGCGGGAACGGCGGCTGATTCCCGACGAGGAAGTGAAGGAGCGGCTGTGGTCGCGGCAGCCATACGCGGAGTGGATCCAGCGGCAGCAGATCACGCTGGAGACCCTGCCGACGCCACCGAAGTGGCATCCAACGAACCTCGACACGCTGCTCGAGCGGCAGCGGGCCTTTGGCTACACCGACGAGGACCTGAAGGTGATTCTGGGTCCGATGGCGGCGGACGGCCAGGAGCCGGTGGGCTCGATGGGCACCGACACGCCGCTGGCGTGCCTCTCCGACAGGCCGCAAAGCCTGTTCAGCTACTTCAAGCAACTCTTCGCGCAGGTGACGAACCCGGCGATCGACCCGATCCGGGAAGAGTTGGTGATGTCGTTGACCAGCTATATCGGCACGGAGCGAAACATTCTGGCCGAGACGGCGGAGCACTGCCACACACTGAAGCTGACGCAACCGATTCTGACCAACTACGACCTGGAGAAGCTGCGGCGCGTTTCGACGGGCGACTTCCTGGCGACCACTCTCTATATGCTCTACAACCCGGAGGGCGGCGAAGAGGACATGAAACGCTCGCTCGACGAAATCTGCCGGCGCGCGACGTTTGCGATCAAATCGGGCTACACGGTGCTGGTGCTGTCGGACCGCGGCGTAGACAAAAGCTTCGCGCCGATTCCGAGCCTGCTGGTGCTTTCGGCGGTCCACCACCACCTGATTCGGGAGGGCACGCGCACGCAGGTGGCGCTAGTGGTGGAGTCGGGCGAGCCGCGCGAGGTGATGCACTTCGCGCTGCTGATCGGCTACGGCGCCAGCGCGGTGAACCCGTACCTGGCGATCGAGACGCTGGAGGAGATGTGCGGCCGGGGTTTGCTGGGCGACATCTCGTTCGAGACGGCGCTGAAGAATTTCAAGAAGTCGATCAACAAGGGACTGCTGAAGGTCTTTTCGAAGATGGGCATTTCGACGTTGCAGAGCTACCGCGGCGCGCAGATCTTCGAGGCGATCGGCTTGAACAAGAAGCTGGTGGACCAGTACTTCACCGGCACGCCGTCGCGGATCGAAGGCGTGGGATTGGACGTGCTCGCGCGGGAAGCGAAGGCGAAGCACGATCTTGCGTTCCAGCCGGTGACCGAGGCCGACACGGAACTGCCGGTGGGCGGCAGTTACGCCTACCGGGTGCGCGGCGAGTATCACCTGCTGAACCCGATGACGATCAGCAAGCTGCAGCACGCGGTGCGGCAGCAGCGCTACGAAACTTTCGAGGAGTATTCGCGGCTGATTAACGATCAGAACCGCCAGCACTGTACGCTGCGCGGCCTGCTGGATTTCAAATGGGCCGCCAAAGAGATTCCGCTCGACGACGTGGAGCCGGCCGGCGAGATTGTGAAGCGGTTCGCGACGGGGGCGATGTCGTTCGGGTCGATTTCGAAGGAGGCGCACGAGACGCTGGCGGTGGCGATGAACCGCATCGGCGCGCGCTCGAACACCGGTGAGGGCGGCGAAGACGAAGCGCGTTACATTCCGCTGCCGAACGGCGATTCCAAACGCAGTTCGATCAAGCAGGTGGCGTCGGGCCGCTTCGGCGTGACGGCGCACTACCTGGTGAACGCCGACGAGTTGCAGATCAAGATCGCGCAGGGCGCCAAGCCCGGCGAAGGCGGCCAGTTGCCGGGTCACAAAGTGGACGATTTTATCGCCAAGGTGCGGCATTCAATTCCCGGCGTGGGCCTGATTTCACCGCCGCCGCACCATGACATTTACTCGATCGAGGACCTGGCGCAGCTCATTTACGACCTGAAGAACTCGAATCCGGCGGCGCGGATTTCGGTGAAGCTGGTGTCGGAGGTTGGCGTGGGTATCGTGGCGGCGGGCGTGGCGAAGGCGCATGCCGACGTGGTGCTCATTTCGGGCGACTCGGGCGGCACCGGCGCCTCGCCGCTCACATCGCTCAAGCACGCGGGTGTGCCGTGGGAATTGGGCTTGGCCGAAACGCAGCAAGTGCTGGTGATGAACGACCTGCGCAGCCGGATCATTGTGCAGACCGATGGGAAGCTGTGTACGGGCCGCGACGTGGCGATCGCGGCGCTGCTGGGCGCCGAGGAGTTCGGCTTCTCGACTGTGCCGCTGGTGTCGATGGGCTGCATCATGATGCGGAAGTGCCACCTGAACACCTGTCCGGTGGGCATTGCGACGCAGAATCCGCGGCTGCGGGCGAAGTTCGCCGGCCAGCCGGAATATGTCATCAACTTCTTTTTCTTCGTGGCCGAGGAACTGCGGCGGATCATGGCGAAGCTGGGGTTCCGCACCATGGACGAGATGGTGGGACGGGTGGACAAGCTGGAAACGCGCGCCGCGATCGATCATTGGAAGGCGCGCGGGCTCGACTTTTCGAGCATTCTGTACAACCCGAAAGTGCCGAGCCGGGTGGGCCGCCGGAGATTGCAGGAGCAGGATCACGGCTTGGTGGCGGCGCTGGACCACAAGATCATCGACCTGGCGAAGGAGGCCATCGAGAACAAGACGCCGGTGGAGATCAAGCTGCCGATCCGCAACGTACACCGCACGGTGGGCACGATGCTGAGCGGCGAGATCGCGAAGCGGTACAACTCGGAGGGACTGCCGGACGACACGATCAAGATCCATCTCACCGGGTCGGCGGGGCAAAGCTTCGGCGCGTTTCTGGCGAAGGGCATCACGCTCACGCTGGAAGGCGACGCGAACGATTACACGGGCAAGGGACTGTCCGGCGGACGGCTGATAGTCTTTCCGTCGAAGGGTTCGAACTTCGTGGCCGAGGAGAATATCATCGTGGGCAACGTGGTGCTGTATGGCGCCACGAGCGGCGAGGCGTTCTTCAACGGGATGGGCGGCGAACGGTTCGCGGTGCGCAATTCGGGCGCGACGGCGGTGGTGGAAAGCGTCGGCGACCACGGCTGCGAGTACATGACGAAGGGACTGGTGGTGGTGTTGGGGCCGGCCGGCCGCAACTTTGCCGCCGGTATGTCGGGCGGTATCGCTTATGTGCTCGACGAGACCGGGGAGTTCGCGAAGGTGAACTGCAACCTGGCGGGTGTGGACTTGGAGCCGGTGGAATCGATGGAAGACATCAACGTGGTTCATAACCTGATCCGGCGACACGTGGAGTACACCCGCAGCCCGCGCGGACAGTGGATTCTGGAGAACTGGGCCACGATGCTGCCGCAGTTCGTGAAGGTGTTCCCGCACGAGTACAAACGGGTTTTAGGTGTGGCGCGGCCGGCGCGGGCGGCCGCCGCCGTGCCTGTTCCGGCCGCCGCCGGGGAGGTGGCCCGTGGGTAAGGTCACCGGATTCATGGAGTACAAGCGCGAGATTCCATCGCGCCGGCCCGTGACCGAACGAGTCAACGATTGGTTCGAGATCTATCTCGATTTTCCGGAAGAGCGGGTGCGCACGCAAGGCGCGCGCTGCATGGATTGCGGCGTACCGTTTTGCCATACCGGGTGTCCGCTGAACAACATCATTCCGGACTGGAACGACCTGGCGTATCGCGGGCGGTGGCAGCAGGCGATTCGCGTGCTGCACTCGACCAATAATTTTCCGGAGGTGACGGGGCGGATCTGTCCGGCGCCGTGCGAGGCGGCATGCGTGCTGGGCATCAACGAGCCGGCGGTGACGATCAAGAACATCGAACGGACGATCATCGACCACGCATTCCGCGAGGGCTGGATCAAGCCGGAGCCGCCGCAGACGCGAACCGGGAAGCGGATCGCCGTGATTGGCTCCGGTCCAGCCGGCATGGCCGCCGCGCAGCAGTTGAATCGCGCCGGCCACTTGGTCACCGTGTTCGAGAAGGCCGACCGGATTGGCGGGCTGATGCGCTACGGCATCCCAGACTTCAAGATGGAGAAGCACCACATCGACCGGCGCGTCGAACAGATGGAGGCGGAGGGTGTGGAGTTCCGCACGGGCGCATTCGTCGGCGTGAATGTCGAAGTCGAGGAACTGCGCAAGACGTACGACGCGATTTTGCTGGCGGGCGGCGCCGAGTGGCCACGCGATTTGAAGATTCCCGGGCGCGAGTTGAAGGGCATCCAGTTCGCGATGGACTTTTTGCCGCAGCAGAACAAGCGGGTGGCGGGCGATGCGGGCATCGTCGCCGATCCGACCCGGCTGGCCGAACCGATTCTTGCTACCGGCAAGAAGGTGGTGATTATCGGCGGCGGCGATACGGGCGCGGACTGTCTGGGCACCAGCCACCGGCAGAAGGCGGCGCGGGTGACCCAGTTCGAGATCATGCCGAAGCCGCCGGAGCAGCGGGCCGATTTCACGCCGTGGCCGCTGTGGCCGGTGATGCTGCGGATCGAGAGCAGTCACGAAGAAGGCGGCGTTCGCGAGTGGGCGGTTTCGACGGAGAAGTTCACGGGGGACGAGAACGGCAACGTCAAGCTGCTGCATTGCGTGCGCGTGGGGCCGCCGCCGAAGTTCGAACGTATCGCGGGCACGGAGTTCGCGGTGGAGGCCGACCTGGTGCTGCTCGCGATGGGCTTCACGGGTCCGGCGAAGAACGGGATGATCGAACAGTTGGGGGTGGAACTCGACCAGCGCGGGAATGTGAAGACGGGTGAGGATTATCAGTCGTCGGTGGCGGGCGTGTTCGCGGCCGGCGATATGCGGCGCGGGCAGTCGCTGGTGGTGTGGGCGATTGCCGAAGGCCGCAAAGCGGCGCGGGCGGTGGACGAGTGGTTGATGGGGGCGAGTAAGTTACCGTAGCGTCGTACTCATGGTGGGGCGAAAGTGT
>CAYPUQ010000337.1:0-7146 GCA_964413655.1 uncultured Solibacteraceae bacterium
GCCGGTAGTCCCTTTAGTGGGACTGCGACTGTGACTGCCTGGGGCAACCCAGCCATACGTGCGGTTGTGGTGACGGAGCGCCAATCTATGTCCGCGTGATTCAGTACTGTTGCAAGGCGGGCACGCTCCCTTTCTGGGACAGCACGTGCTTCCTTTCGGGGTGCTTTCACCAAACAAATCTTCCAGCTAACGGAGCGAATTGCCTCTGTCGCGGCTTCTATCGCCTTGATTGACTTTTAGGTTCCAGCAAGACGTGCTGTAACCGATGCTTGGTGCCAGCCGGTACCGATATGACGCAGCCCGTCCGGAGTAGTCCGATGAAACACGCGGCACAGATAATGTAAACACCGAATGGAAGGCTCTCGATCTGGACTGTGAGACTCTGAAGGTGAAAGGCGAACGCCGCGATTCCGCCGGAAACGTTACCGGCCGCTCTGAGATCAACGCCCTGAAAGTCGTGCTTGCCACGCGGGACGCCAGCCTGTTTGACGTCCCTGAAAACTATCGTGAAATGCCACCTTTGCGGCTGGACGAAGCGCTGGCTGGGAGCGCAGCGGAAACCGTGTCGTCGCCGCCCAGCGTGATGGAGCGGCTGGAAAGGGAAGACCAGGAGTACTTCACCAACCATCGGAACGCCGGGCTCCGTTAATCCTGCGGCGTGAACTGCCACCCAAGCACGGCGATTCTAGGTTCACGGGGCCAGTGCGCCCCGCCCGGCGGTGGCCTCCCGCGCGACCTTCGGCCGGCGCGAGCGGACCCTCGTTTGGCCGGTGCTGTCCGATGGCCGGATCTGCCTGCGAAGCGACAAGAGCCTGGATTTACATCGGTAGGGCGATCCCCAGGACCGCGCCGGATGCCCTGATCCGGGGTTCCCGGGAACCCGTCCCACGTTATTAAGGTTAAGGTTAAGGTTCCTCCTGACGGTGGCAGCGAAAAAAGGGGCCATTCTGGCAGCGTTGGCACCGACGGTGCCCGCAGCCATCAAGACCGAGCCTTTCTCTCTTGTCAGGAAGCGTTCTTTGGAACGGCCCGGAGCAGTCAAGGGCGCGCCGTTGTTGGGCGCGGCGAAGCGGACCCTTGACGGCGAGGACCGTTCCGGCACGATGTGAAAAGAGAGAAAGGCTCGGCGAACCATTGGCGAAACGTGGGGGCAAAGAAGTGGCCCCGTCGCTCACTGCCACCAACATCCTCCGGCTGGCAGCGGCTGAGTCGAACAGATAGCCCTTTCCTGCCGCCTGACTCATCCCTTTCGGACGCCGCTGAATCGCCACGTTTCTGGATCTGATCCAGATCCAGCTCCGAATCCGCTTGACAAAGATAATTCGGATATATATTATCCGAATTAGCAGATGACAATCACCAAGACATCGCTGTCGGCCATCCGGGCGCTGCTGTTTCTGGCGCGGAACCCGCCGGGGACGGTGTTCTCCCCCCGGCGGATCGCCGAGGAACTAGGCGAATCACCGACCTACATGGCCAAGGTGTCGCGACTGCTGGTGAGGGTAGGGATTCTGCGCGCGGAAAAAGGAGTGAAGGGTGGGGTACGGCTCGAACAGCGGCCGGCCGACATCTCGCTGCTGACGGTGGTTGAGGCCTGTCAGGGCAACATTGTCGGGAATTACTGCCGCGTAGAGTGCGATCCGGGGCTCACGTGCGCCTTCCATCAAGCGGCGATGGAACTGCAGACCGCCGTGGTGCGGGTGCTGTCGCGATGGAGCCTGGCGCAACTGGTGGAGAAGCCCGCGCCGTCGGGCCGCCGGCGCGGACAGATGCCATGCGTCATCCTTGGCGGTGCGCTCGCGGGCTTGGCGCAGATCGCCATCCACGGGGATTGACGTGTCATGACGCCGCTTAACGTCCAAATACCGGGAGACGGATATCACGCGGGACTGATCTCGTGCCAAGTGGCCTGCCCAGTCCACACGGACGCGCGGGGCTATGTACGGGCGATCGCCGAGGGACGGTTCGAAGAGGCGTACCTGATCGCGCGCGGACCGAACCCGTTCGCGTCGATCTGCGGTCGGATCTGCGGTGCGCCGTGCGAGGCGGCCTGCCGGCGCGGGAAAGTGCCGCGGGTGGACGACGATGGGCGCTTCGTCACGGCCGACCGGCCGATCGCGATTCGCGCGCTGAAGCGCTTCGCGTGCGAAATCGCGGGTCCCGAGACGCGGCTGCCGGCGGAAGTTCTGGCGACAGTAGCCGCCTGGATTCCGAACGTCGTGGCCGGCGCCGACGAGATGGCGGCGCTGTTGCGATCCAGTCTGGACGGCCGGCTGCAAAAGGCGAGCGGCGAGCCCGTGGCAATTATCGGTGCCGGGCCCGCGGGTCTGTCGGCGGCGCACGATCTCGCCTTGCTCGGCTTCCGCCCAGTGGTCTTCGAAACCGAGCCGGTGCCCGCCGGGATGCTGGCGGTAGGCGTGCCGGCTTACCGGCTGCCGCGCGAGGTAATTGCGCGCGAGGTGGCGGTGATCGAAGCGCTGGGCGTAGAGATCCGGTGCGGCGTCACCGTCGGTAAGGATATTACCTTCGCCGATCTTCGCCGCGACTACGCCGCCGTTGTGGTTGCGGTGGGTGCGAAATCTTCGCGAGCGCTCGGGCTGCCGGGCGAGGGAGGCCCCGGCGTCTACGGCGGCGTCGATCTCCTCCGCGCGGTTGCCCTCGGTCAAAGTCTGGAAGTTGGCCGCGAGGTCGTCGTGATCGGCGGCGGCAACGTGGCCTACGACGTGGCGCGGACGGTGCTGCGTCAAATCGCCTGGGACACGGCGCGCACGGCGGCCCGCCTGCCTGGCACCGCGCGGGTCAAGCTGGTTTCCCTCGAAAGCCTCGAAGAAATGCCGGCCGATACCGTCGAGATCCTCGAAGGCGACGAGGAAGGTATCGACCGGATGAACGGCTGGGGTCCGGTAGAGGTGGAGCGCGGTGCGAACGGCGAAGTAACCGGGGTGGTGTTCCGCCGCTGCCTGCGCGTCTACGACGAAAACCGCCGGTTCTCGCCCGTCTATGACGAGAGCGACCGCCGCACCGTGCCTTGCGACACGGTTCTGATGGCGGTGGGACAATCGCCGCAAACAAATTTTCTCGGACAGAACGGCGGGATTGAATTCGCCCGGCCGGGCTGGCCAAAGATCGATCCTACGACCCTCGCCACCACGGCGCCGGGTGTCTTCGTGGCCGGCGACTTGGCCCACGGGACGCGGCTGCTCATCGACGCGGTGGCTTCGGGCAAGGCGGCGGCGCGATCGGTCTACGAGTACCTGACCGGACGCCGCCTGCAAGCCGACGCCGTAACGGCGCACCATGTCCTCGACCAGTATCGCCGCGAACGCGGCTACGAATCGATCCGCCGCCAAGCCGTTCCCGTGCGCGAGCCGGCCGAGCGTCTTCACCACCCCGAAACGCTGGTCGAGATCGGCTACGACGCGCCCCTGGCAATGCGCGAAGCGTCGCGGTGCCTCGACTGCGGCGTGACGCCCGTCTTCGACGGAACGCGCTGCGTGCTATGCGGCGGCTGCGCCGACGTCTGTCCGACCGAGTGTTTGAAGCTGACTCCGCTCGGTGAACTGGCCGGCGATCCCGAACTGGCCGCCGCCATCCACGCTACGCTCGGCGCGGACGTGGACCTGGAAACCAACTCGGCGATTTTGAAAGACGAAGACCGCTGCATCCGTTGCGCGTTGTGCGTGATGCGCTGCCCAACCGACGCCATCGCGATGGAGCGCGTGACGTTCTGCACTACCTGGAGGTCCCTATGACTGTGACACCCGGCAAGCCTCAATCACGCCTCGACCCCGAACCGGTTCCGCGGCGCGATGCGCTGGGCCTCGCCTCGCTATGGGCCGCGGCGGGAGCGCTGTTGTTCTCGTTGTTCGGCATGTTGCGGCTGCCAAAGGCGGCGGTGCTGCCGTCGCCATCGAAGAAGTTCCGTGTGGCGCTGCCGGAGGCGCTGGCGCAGGGCGAAGCATACGTGCCGGTCGGCCGCTCCGTGGCGCTGTTCCGCGACCAGGAAGGCGTCTACGCGATTTCGACGCTCTGCACGCACCTCGGCTGCATCGTGCGGCCCGAAGCCGGCGGCTTCGAGTGCCCCTGCCACGGTTCGCGATTCGCGGCGAATGGCGATGTGACGCGCGGTCCGGCGCCAGTGGCGCTGCCGTGGTTGAAAGTCAGCGGCGGCGGCAACGACTGGATTGTCGATGAAGGCGCGACGGTTCCGCCCGGCACCAAGGTAACGTCATGAATCCGGCCCCGCCCCGCAACGCCCTCGACGAGTTCTGGGACAATCTGCGCGCGGCGCCGCGGCGCATGTTCGACAGTGCGTTTCGTAGCGGCTCGCCCACGACCGACCGCACGCGCTCGACGTTCGTTTTTGGGAATGTCTTTCTTCACCTGCACTCTGTGCGCACGCACCGCTGGAGCCTGCGCTGGTGGACGACGGCCGGACTCGGCATCGCCAGCGCCGCCGCTTTCTTCATCACGCTCGTCACCGGCATTCTGCTGATGTTCTATTACAAGCCATATCCCGACGCCGCTTACGAATCAATCAAAGACATCCACTTCGTGGTTCCGACCGGCCGTTTCATCCGCAATATTCATCGCTGGGCGGCGAACGTGATGGTAGTGACGGTGATCCTCCACATGGCGCGCGCGTTCTACACGGCCGCCTATCGCAAGCCGCGCGAGTTCAACTGGCTGATCGGCATGGGTCTGCTGGTAACGACGCTGGCGCTGTCGTTCACCGGCTACCTGCTGCCGTGGGACCAACTTGCCTACTGGGCGATCACCATCGGCGCCAACATCGCGCAATCGCCACGCGAAGTAACTGACGCCCTTGGGGTAACCGAGTATTTCGATCCGGGTGGTTTGCAGCGGCTGCTCCTGCTCGGGTCCGACACCGTAGGCGCGGAAGCGTTGATCCGCTTCTACCTGCTCCACGTCATGATCCTGCCGCTGGTGCTTGCCGCATTGATGGCCGTGCATTTCTGGCGCATCCGCAAGGACGGGGGCCTGGCGAAGCCGGCCGATGTCGACCAGCGGCTCGGCCCGCCACCGGCGGACGTCTATCCGGTTTTTTCGGAGGCGCCGCAGAAGACCTACCATCTTGCGGCGATCGTTCGCGGTCGGACCGAGGCCGTAGGGCGCGGTCCGGAAAACACGGTTCCGTCGATGCCGCACCTGTTCTACGCGGAACTCGCGCTGCTGATGCTGACCACGTTGGTTTGCGTCGCGCTCGCGTTGGTCTCGGACGCGCCGCTGAAAGAACTGGCCAACCCGGCCGTGCCGGAGAATCCGGCCAAAGCGCCCTGGTATTTCCTCGGTCTCCAGGAGTTGGTTTCGTTCTCGGCTTTCATGGGCGGCGTCGGCATCCCGGCGATCGTGCTGATCGGGCTGGGCCTGATTCCGTACCTCGACCGCGAGAAAAGCGGCACTGGCGAATGGTTCGGCGGGCCCGGCGGCTGGCCGTTGGTCTGGCGCGCGTTCGTGTTCGCGTTCGTCGCGACCATCGCGGTGGAGGCCGTCGCCATCCAGTTCGGCTGGCTCCGCGAGTGGTTCCCGTCCATTCCGCAGCTTGTCGTCACGCTCGTCAACCCGGGCACGGTTCTGACCGCGATCTACGGCGGCTACTCCATCTGGCTGGTGCGGCGTTACCAGTCGGCGCGGGCCGGGGCGCTTGGATTGTTCACTTGCTTCCTCTGCGGGTTTCTGATTCTTACGGTCATCGGAACGTACTTCCGCGGGCCGAACTGGGAGTTCTACTGGTCGCCGGCCGATTGGCCGAAGCATTGACGCCATGACGAAGAACAAATACCTGCTGCTTGGATCGAGTCTTGGAGTGCTGGCGCTGCTGGTCGTGGCGGCGGTCGACGAAAACTTCCGCCGCGACTGGCGGCGCATCCAGACCGGCGCGCGCTTGGAAAACCAGCCCATCAACGTGCAGCTTCGCCAGATCGTCAATCCCGCGCTGCGGACGACGGACCGTTGCGTGTCCTGCCACGTTAGCATGGGCGCCGGCGAGCAGTCGGTGTCCGGACACGAGATCCTCCTGCCGCATCCGCCGGTGGTTCACGATCCGGCGGAGTTCGGCTGCACCGTTTGTCACGGCGGACAGGGCCAGGCGACCGAAAGGGCCGACGCGCATGGCGATGTCCATTTCTGGCCCGAGCCGATGCTGCCCGCCAAATTCAGCTACGCCGGCTGTGGAACCTGCCACGCGCCGCTCGGCATTCCGAATCGCGATGGCTACCGGCAGGCGCGGCTGGTGTTCGAACGGCTGGACTGTCTGGCCTGCCACCGCGTCGATGGGCGCGGCGCAACGATTCGGCCTGGCGGCGGAGGCATGGAAGGCCCGGACCTTTCCCACGCCGGCGTGAAAGGCTACGACCGCGACTGGTATCGCAAGCATCTGGAGGAACGCGACAAGGCCGTGGCTGGTCCGTGGAGAGATTCGTTCGGGCCGATCCCGGACCCTGGCCGCGAGGCGCTGGACACTTACCTCGCCACGCTCGTGGGTGCGCCCGGTCTGATGGAGGCCAAGTCCGTGTTCCACTCGGCGGGCTGCCTCGGCTGCCACAAGGTGAGCGGCGTCGGCGGGGACGAAGGACCGGAGTTGACGCGCGCCGGCGAGAAGGACCCCGGCCAGGTGGACTTCACGAACGTACCAGGCAACGAGTCGCTGAAGAACTGGATTGCCGAACACTTCCGCTCGCCGGTCGCCGTAGTTGTGGGGTCGCAGATGCCGGCGGTCGGTTTACCGGAGCGCGATATCGAGTTGCTCACGATGTACACGCTATCGCTGCGCCGCCGCGACCTGCCGGAGACATTCCTGCCGAAAGACCGCGTTCGCGTGGTCCGTTTCGGCGAGCGCGAGTTCGCCTCCGATGGCGCGACCATCTTCGGCGCGTTCTGCGCCGGGTGCCACGGGCCGGATGGCCTGGGACGGCGATCGCCGGGGATGCCGGCGTTCCCATCGCCCGCCAACCCGGACTTTCTCGCCCTGGCAAGCGACGAGTTCATCCGCGAGACCGTGCGGCGCGGCCGGCCGGGGCGAAGGATGCCCGGTTGGGGTGATAAGGAAGGCGGGCTGCGGCCGGACGAGATCGACAAGGTCGTAGCGCACCTCAGGCATCTCGGCGGCGTTCTGGCGCCCGCGGC
>CAYPUQ010000338.1:0-7136 GCA_964413655.1 uncultured Solibacteraceae bacterium
GGTCAGCCCGTGGACCAGTCCGCACCTGCGCGACGCCTGGCTGCTGTCGCACGTGTTGGCTGTCATGCTCGGCTACAGGCGGCTACACGCCCCTACAGGCCCTGAAGATTGACATTCGTTCAGTGATACTATACAATTTTTACTGGCACCTATGAACACCTGCCTCTCCTGCGAGTGAGGTGCTGAGCGCCCGTCTTACTTCTCCACAAGTAACCCCCGATTCGGGCGCTCGTCTTCTGCCCGCGAGAGCATTTATGGTCAGTGCGATTGAGACGATCTCGCCGGCGAGTACGGCTCCGAAAGAAGTGCGGGACTCTATCCTCCGGCGGCGAACCTTCGCGATCATCTCGCACCCCGATGCCGGTAAGACGACGCTGACGGAAAAGCTTCTGCTGTACGCGGGGGCCGTGGAGGCGGCCGGCTCGGTACGGCCGAAGAAACAGCGCAACCATGCCACTTCCGACTGGATGGCGATGGAGCAAGCACGGGGCATCAGCATCACGTCGACCGCACTTCAGTTCGAACATGAGGGGCTTCTGTTCAATCTCTTGGACACGCCCGGCCACCAGGATTTCAGCGAGGACACTTACCGAACCCTGGCGGCGGTTGACAGCGCCGTGATGGTGCTCGACAGCGCCAAGGGGATCGAACCGCAGACGCGCAAACTCTTCGAGGTTTGCCGTTTGCGGCACATCCCGATTCTGACCTTCATCAACAAGCTCGATCAGCCGGGGCGGGACCCGATGGAGTTGCTGGACGAAATCGAGCGCGTGCTCGGAATCGCTGCCTGCCCGGTTAACTGGCCGGTTGGCTATGGCCCGCAGTTTCAAGGGGTCGTCGATCTGGCCTCGCGCCGCCTGTTACGCTATAGCCGCGCAGCCGGCGGCCAACTTCGCACCGACGCCATTGAGGTTCCGGTCGACGATCCGTCGTTTGAAACAGTGGCCGGCGCCGGAAACGCCGGTCATGTCAAAGAGGAATTGGCGTTGCTGGAGGGAGTGATCGCTCCGTTCGACAAGGAACTCTTCCTGGGAGGCCGCCAAACACCGGTATTCTTTGGCAGCGCGTTGAACAACTTCGGTCTCGACTGCTTTTTGAAGGCGCTGGCCGACCTTGCTCCCCCTCCAAGGCCCCGCACCAGCACACAGGGGCCGATCGACCCCTTACATCCGGAGTTCTCGGCGTTCGTCTTCAAGATCCAAGGCAACATGGACCCGCAACATCGGGACAGCATGGCGTTCCTCCGGATCTGTTCCGGGCGGTTCGAACGCGACATGCTGGTTTATCATCCCCGGCTGGGGCGGAAGGTGCGCATGACTCGTCTGCACCGGCTGTTCGCGCGCGACCGGCAGACCATGGACGAGGCCTTTGCCGGCGATGTCGTCGGGGTTGTGAACCCAGGTATGTTTGTCATCGGCGACACGCTCAGCAGCGCTACCGGCATCCAGTTCGACCCCATGCCCAGTTTCCAACCGGAGCATTTCGGCGTGCTCCAGAACGAGGACATCAGCCGAAGCAAGCAATTCCGGAAAGGGGTGCTGCAACTGGCGGAGGAGGGCGTGGTCCAGGTGTATTATGATCCCGACGGAGCCCGCCGCGAGCCGATTGTCGGGGCCGTGGGACGATTGCAGTTCGACGTCGCGGAGTCGAGGCTCCTGCAAGAGTATGGCGTGCGCGCGAAGGTCGGTCCCCTGCCGTACATCTGCGCGCGCTGGCCCCAAGGGTCGCAGGAATCGCTGGCCTGCGTTCGATGGCCGACAATGGGAGTAGCGCTCGTCCGGGACCGGAATGAACAATTGGTCTGCCTGTTCTCTTCAAAATGGGATCTGAAAGCGCTGGAACGCGACTACCCGGAGATTCGCTTTAGTGAGACGAGCGCCAATGGCGCCGGCCTGGCGTGAAACTTGCAGAAGCATGACAGAGGATCAACTGACGGAGTTTTGCCGTTTGCTGGAGGCGACGCGGGCCGAACTGCAAGCGAGCATGAACGAGTCGGCCGAGAGCGTGTCTCCGGTAAGTCCGGATAACGCAATCGGGCGCCTGACGCGCCAGGACGCGATGCAGGCGCAGCAGATGGCGCTCGAGATTCGCCGCCGGAACCAAGCCAGACTCGAGCAGATTGAGGTGGCGCTTCGCCGGATCGAGCGGGGCGGCTACGGGATTTGCGTCCGCTGCGAAGAGGAGATTGCATTGGCGCGGCTGAGAGTCCGGCCGGAAGCGCAAGTCTGCGTTCGCTGCGCACAAGGCGGCTGATCCAGGCGCGGAACGACGGTTCGATGGCTTGACGAAGTGTCCAGTATTACTGTACGGTCAGGATAGATTGCAATGGGTACAACCACCGCCGGATATCAAATACAAGTAGGAGAATTGCTGCGCGAACTTCGGGAGAAGCGCCGGCTGTCGGTGAGGACACTGGCCGCGCGCGCGGGCTTTTCGCCGAGCTTCATTTCTCAGGTTGAGAACGGTCAGGCGTCTCCGTCCATCGCGTCCCTCGAGAGAATCGCCACGGCGCTGGATGTCACGCTGGTGGAGTTCTTTCAGTTGGGTGACACGCGCTCGCCGACGGTGGTCCGGGCGGAGCAACGCCCCCGGCTCGAAAGCAAATGGTCCAAGGCGGAAATTGAGAGTCTTGGCTTGGATCGCACGGCCCGGCTGGAGCCGGTGCTGATCCAGTTGCGAGCCGGCGGAACCAGCGGTACGCGCCCGCACTCGCTGGCCCGCGAGCAGTTCGCCTTTGTCGTTTCCGGCGAGTTAACACTGCTGCTCGACGGGACGCAACAGGTGTTGGCCAGGGGCGACGCCATCACGATCCCTCCACAGAAGCTATTCCGGTGGGTGAATGCGTCGCGCGCGCCCGCCGAACTGCTGATTGTATCCAGCCGGGCTCTCTGAGGAGCCGCCGGTGCCCACGAACGACTATCCCCGGTGCAGATTTCGCGGCGCACTCCTTGGCGCTGCTATCGGCGACGGCATCGGCGCGCCGTTCGAGGGGAACTGGATCGTCAACACGGACCGGCTTCAGCAGATCGCAAACTCCGCGGCGCCGCTTCGCTACACCGACGACACACACATGACCATTGGTCTCGCCGAAGCGATCCTGGAGCGCGGCGGGTTCGATGGTGCGCAGACGGCCGCCGTGTTCGCGCGGAATTACGCGCGTGAACCGTGGCGCGGCTACGGGGCGGGTCCACCTCGGATCTTCCAATTGATGGAGCGTGGCGTTCGATGGGATCAGGCGGCCGGCTCGCTGTATGGAGGGATCGGATCGTTCGGTAACGGCGCCGCCATGCGCGTCGCGCCCGTTGCACTGCTTGCTCGCGGAGACCTCGAACGAGTCGCCGATCTTGCCCGCCAATCCGCCTCGGTGACCCACACCCACGCCGAAGGAGTCGACGGCGCGATATTGCAGGCTTGCGCCATCGCACTCTTGACGCTACAGCCGCCCGGAACGAAGCTCGACCGGTCACGCCTGTTGACTGGCTTAGCGCCTTACCTGCGGACGCGGACATTTCGCGCCATCATCGAACAACTCGAGGAATTGCCGGCCGGTATGCCGCCGGCGGATGCCGCGCGGCTTCTGGGCAACGGGATCGAAGCCAGCCGCTCCGTGCCATTGGCGCTGTACGCATTCCTGGAGAATTTCGGGGCATTCCCGGATTGTGTTTTGTATGCCGTCAGCGCCGGTGGCGACACGGACACAATTGCTTCGATGGCCGGTGCTTTGTCGGGCGCTTATCTGGGCGACACAGCCATTCCTTCTCGATGGGCAGAGCGCATGGAGGGGGCAGCGGACCTCCGCCGGCTGGCGGACGAGCTTTGGGCGATGGTGGAGGGCGGCCCCGGCTCTTAGCGCCGCAAGCCGTTTCTCATCGGTCGCGCTCCAATATGGAGTCCACTGCTGCGAGGCTGAAGGGGGGCTCTTGCGCAAACAGGACTCGTGCAATCTGCTCGTCGGTGAGCTTACGATGTTGCTTCAAGTGGAGGATGAACCGCGCCTTGTACTCCTCGTGAGACGTGAGGAACGTTATACCGTTCTTGTCAACGCCCGAAAGCCAACCCGACGCAATGAAATGGGTGATCATCCCCGGTGAAACGCAGAGGTTGTTGGCAACCTGTTCGACGGTCAAGTACATACCCTTATCTCTTCGTCCTTCAATTCAAATACGTAAGTCCTCTCCCGCGATGCCGTCGTCAGCTCCGGAGGCGCAGAAGTGCAATCGTGATATTGTCCGAGCCACCGCTTACCAGGGCGGCGTCGAGTAGGCGGGTGCCTAGCAGATCGAGTTCTTCTCCAGAAAGCAGTATTTCCCGAATCTTCCCGTCACTCACCTGCCCATGCAAGCCGTCGGAGCACAACAGGATCAAATCCTCCGCGATGATGCTGTCTTCGAACAGCCGCGGTGCCATCTCATGCGCCGACCCGATCGCCATCGTCAGCGCCCTCCGATGCGGGTAGCGGGCGATCTGCTCCTCAGTGAAACCTTGTTTTGTCCGCAACTCGTTGCCGAGGGTTTGGTCGTAAGAAACCTGGCAAAGGTCGCCGCCCCGCAAGAGGTAGGCGCGACTATCACCGACATTCGCAATGGTGAGGCGGCCGCCGCGCCAGGAGGCTGCCACGACGGTCGACGCCATACCGTGGCAGTGGTTCCGGCTCCGCGCCGAATCCAGCACTCTTTGGTGGGCGAGTAGGATCGCCTCGCGCAGCAGGACGTCTCCGGAATACTCCGGCCCTTGGTAGTCACGGACATAGTCCGCTATCGTCGTGACTGTGATAGATGAGGCCACTTCTCCGCAGGCGGCGCCGCCCATACCGTCCGCCACGACAGCCAACCACAGTTCCGCCGACAGCGTGTAGGCGTCCTCATTGTTCTTGCGGACCCGGCCAACATGGGTTATTCCCCAGAGATCAATGTCAGACATGAGTAGCCCACTGATCGTTCGGACGCCCTCCGCTGCTCAGCGCGCGCACGGTGAAGCACCCCTCCGCGCTAATCATGCAGCCGGGTGGCTCCCGGCAGATGCATCCGCCTCATGGCCATTGCCCGGATGCACTTGCCTTTCGAGGTGGCTGAGTTGGCCGACGATTGCACCGGCAATCCGGCGGGCCTCAGGCAGGTCGCCGGGTCCCAAGGCAATACCGGCGACCGCGGCATGACCACCGCCACCGTACCGCTCAGCCAATGCCGCCAGATTGGCCAGCGAGGCGCTTTCCGACCAGGGATTTGTACCGAGCGAAACTCGAATCAAGCCATCCGTACGAAGGATCGCGATCGCATAGTCGACACCGCCAAACATCGCATATGGCATCAGCTTGTTGTAGCGCTCCACTCGAGTATCCGTTAAATCGAAAACCACGATTTTCCCGTGGCGATGAACCCTTTCGAGAAGGATGTCAACCAGTTCCACCTGATCCTCGGCAAACCGCTGCTCCAATGCTCGTACTCGCGGTTCCTCAAGGATCTCCCGCATCGGCCGAAAGCGAATGCTGCGGACAACAAAATCCCGGACGGAGGCCTCGGTCGCGTTCTCGATAACCAGCTTGAGCCGCAACGCCGGCGAAAGGATCTCAACCGCCGACTCCGGAGTGGGGAACTTGGCGCCATCGATAATGTCGGCCCACCGAACCAACTCGTTCAATTCCACTGCTTCGTAACCGTATTTCCGCTTCAGGTAGCCGGCGATGAGCGACGCACACGAGGAGGAGGTAGGATCGAGGACGCGGTGCGGCAAACGGTGCGCGCGAAAATGCCGCTCATCCTCGGGCGAGAGAAAGGCGCTTTGGTGGTGATCGAACCACCAGGTGACACGCGGGTCACGAGAATAGCGGAAATCCACAATCGCGTTTTCGTCGCCGTCGAACCATCCGTCGTGCCACTGAAAGCGCGGAGTATGTATAACGCCCCGGAAAATGAACGTTCCGGCGCAGTAGTAGTAGTCCTGCAGGAAGCGAGCGAAGAGCGCAGCGGAGGCCGCGCCGTCGAAGCACCGGTCATGGTAGATCACTCGGATTTGCGTCATTCACCCCCCTTGCGCCGTCGGGAACAAGGCACGTTCGCTTGACGGACGTTAAGTAATACTATACACTCAAAAGCATCGGTACGGCAACCCGGAAAGCTGTGCTGGAGGCGCGACATGCCTGCCAAGTCCATTACATTCCGCGAAGATGCGCGGCTGGCTATCCTGCGCGGCGTCACAACGCTGGCCAACGCCGTGCAGGCCACGCTTGGGCCGGGGGGCCGGAATGTAGTTCTACAGCGGTCCTCGGTCTCCCCGCTGATCACGAAGGATGGCGTAACAGTTGCACGCGATGTCGAAATCGAAGATCGCCTTGAGAACACCGGCACGCAACTCGTCCGCGAGGTGGCGGCAAAAACCGCCGACGAGTCGGGTGATGGCACAACAACCGCCATAATTCTTGCGCACGCCATTTTGCGGTTCGGCGTGAAGCACGTCGCGACGGGAGCTTCTCCGGCGGCCCTCAAGCGCGGCATTGACTGGGCCACTGGCGAAGTGGTCGCTTCGTTGAAGCAGATGAGCCGGCCCGTATCGGATGTGGGCCTCTCCCAAGTGGCCACGGTTTCGGCGAACGGCGACTCCGAGTTGGGCGGCTTGATCGCTGAGGCTGTCGAGAAGGCCGGCAAAGATGGCGCGGTGCTCATTGAAGAATCGCCGTCCACTCGCACCCAACTGCGGTTCGTCGAGGGGTTACAGTTCGAGAACGGCTACCTGTCGCCCTATTTCGTGACGGATCAGGCGGCGATGGAAGCGGTCCTTGAGAACACCTACGTGCTCTTGTGCGAGGGAAAGGTATCATCGCTACCGGATCTGCTTCCGCTCCTCGAAAGGATTTCGCAGGCCGGTAAACCGCTCCTGATTATCGGCGAGGACGTCGAAGGCGAGGCGCTTTCCGCTCTGGTGGTTAATCGGTTGCGCGGTTCGCTTTCTTCTTGCGCCGTGAAAGCTCCGGGCTTCGGCGTCCGTCGCAAGGCACTGCTAGAGGACATCGCCATTCTGAGCGGCGGCAAACCGGTCCTTGAAGAAAGCGGCCTGAAACTCTCCTCGCTGAAACCTGAGGACCTGGGCCGGGCGCGGCGCATTCTCGTGGCGAGGAACCGCACAACGATTACCGGAGGAGC
>CAYPUQ010000339.1:0-7134 GCA_964413655.1 uncultured Solibacteraceae bacterium
GACTGGCTGGCGCGCCGGACGGTGTAGAACCAGTAGAGCGCCAGCACCACAACGCCCAAGCCCATAATGGCCCCACGGACGATCCAAAGATCCGAGCCGCTCAGCGTCAGCCATGTACCCGTAAACCACGCCACCGCGAGGATGAGGAGGACCGCGACAGCTAAAATGATGAGTTTTGTATTCATGAGCGCTCTTCCCTCTAGCTACAGGCGGAACAAAGCGGCGGCAGACTCGGCGCTGGAGACGCCGGAGCCCAGCACAAGCTTATAGACGATAAACAAGATGACAGCCAAACCGCAAACGCCCGCGGCACCGAAGATGAGCCGTTTCTGCCAGGGATCGGCGGCCACGCGCGGCGCTTCGGGCGGCGGCGCCCAACCCGGCACGATCTCTTCGGAATAGCCCCGAATGCGTCGTAGCTTCTCCTTGATCTGTTCCGAGGTGGACCGCAGTTCGGCGCTGCCGCTGAGGCTAAACTTGCCGCGGAAGCCGAGTTGCAGGCACAGCAAGTGGACTTCGAGGATATCGGCCAGCACGTGCGAATCGGGCCGAGTCAAGAGACGTTCCAGATTCCGGAAGAAGATCTCGCCGGCAACGAACACGCCGAACAGTTCTTCCTGAAGCGGCTGACGCGGCCAGTCGACGAAAGCGGGGTTCTGCGAATTGAGAATCGACTCATCGAGAAAAGCTACGACGGCGAAGGTACAAAGGCGGATGTCCTCGTTGAGGTAACCACGCTGCCCCGCATCCTGTTCGGCCGCCTTCAGCGCACCGCGAATCTGCTGCCGGAAGGCCGCGGGATCCGAGATGGACTGTGAATTCGCGCGCGTGCGCACGATAGCCGTCAGCACTTCCTGAAAGCAGAAGGCGAGGTTCTCTTTCCGCCGGCCCGAGTCGGCGCCGGCCGCCGGGTTCGCTACTCCCGCCATGTATTCTCCTCCTAGTCCAGAATCACAAGCAGTTCGATGTCCGGCGAGGGGATTTCACCCGGTATATAGACGCCCACCTGCTTGGTTTTCATAATGCTCTCCCAGCAAGGGCCGGACTTGTTGATCGAGAAGTACTGATACTCCACCTTGGGCGAGGCCGCCGCGGGCGGATTCGAAAGATGGGTCATGTCGAGACCTGGAATGGCGCGCCGCACGAGTTCGCCGATGTACTTCTGCGAGCACACCTTGATGAGCTGGAGGCTGTTGCGAATGAGATCGGCTTCGCCGATGCGCGAATGAACGGAGACCAGCCAGCGCGAGCGGCCCAGGCAACGCGCGTCGGTGACCTCTCCCTGCCAGAAGTAGTTGCCGGCCGGCTTGAGCGGGATAGTGACGCAGTTGGTGGGGACGATGAGTTCGAGATGAGCGCGGATGTGCTTGTCCAGCTTGCCGAAGCTGTCTTCGAGGTTGAGGTGGTCGTAGAACGGCAACTGGTTCGGGTGGGAATCGAGGCCGAAGGTGCAGAGCGCGCCGCCCAACCGCAGCATCTCCGAGAACAGCTCTTCGGGATGGCACATGCGCGTGCCGCAAAGGTGACGCAGCGGCGCGATGGCCGAGTTGATGGCGTGGAGGAACCAGAACGTCGCCACCTGCTGGGGCGACAGCCCGGATTGCAGTTTGCCCGTGCCGCGGGCGGCGCCGAGCAGCGACGTGCTTTTGTCTTGCAGAATGTCGAGCAGCCGCCGGGCGATCATCATCAGCCGTTCGCTGGCGCCGATGTAGAGGCTGGGCGGAATGAATTCGTCGTCGTAAACGAAACCGCCGGCGCCGTCGCGGCGGACGCGCGCGAGCGGCAGGGTGACGTAGCCGGCCGAGTCTTCGGTTTCGAGCATCAAGCGCAGGTTCTTGCGGGCGAAGCGGACAGGCTTCTCGTCGGCGCCGGTGTTGTCGTCGAACAAAGGCTTCTCGACGGCGGTGTAACGGAGCCGGTCGCCGCCCGCGCCGTTCAGCGCGCAGTTCGCGCCGGAGGGCACGTACTCGGGGATACCTAGCAGCACAATCAGGCGGTCGCGAGTGGGCGGAAACGGTTCGGCGATGTCGCGCTGCTCAGGGGCGGCGTCGCTGTCCGGAATGTGAAAGGCGATGCCATCCGGGAAGAGGCCGCGGGCGTGGAGCAGCGACACCACGCCGTTGCGCAGGGCTTCGGCGTCCAATTCGTAGCCGGCGAAGCCGAACGGGCAAAACCACAGCGCGTTCGACGTGAAATGGAGCGTGTTTTCGAAGAACGACGCCTGGGCCTGGAAGTGATGGGGCCCCAAGTACATCCCCTCCGACCAGACCACTCTGGAAAGCTGTTTCACATTCCCTTCCTGACCGGACACGCGTACTGGAGCGGCGGTCCGGTTCCACACTATCTTATTCGATCCAAGCGCCCCCATACGAGAGCCGGCGCGCGGCGGGGTTCCAGTACGGGGGACCCAGGTTGCGGAACCCGTTCACACGCCGCACAATCGGAGTGTATGAAACGGCTTTTTCGCATCACGGCAACTCTGCCCCTGCTCCTTCTATTCGCCTGCGGTCCAAGGACCGCCGACCTCACGCCCGCGCTGGACAGCATTTCGGAGGAAAGTCTGTTGGCCCATATCAAGACGCTGGCCAGCGACGAGTTCGAGGGCCGCGCACCGGGTACACGCGGCGAGGATCTTACGGTCGACTACCTGGAACAGCATTTCCGCAAGTTGGGGCTGCAGCCGGGTAATCCAGACGGCACGTTCGTGCAGCAGGTGCCGCTGGCCGGCATCACTTCGCACGCCTCGGGCGAGTTCCGAATCAAAGGGCGGCGCATTCCGCTCGCGCCGCTGAAGGACTTCGTGGGCGTGACGCGCCGCTATGTCGACAACGTGGAGGTGGGCAACTCGGACGTTGTCTTCGTGGGCTACGGCGTGGTGGCGCCCGAATACGGCTGGGACGATTACAAGGATGTCGATGTGAAAGGCAAGACCATCCTGATGCTGATCAACGATCCGGCGGTACCGGATCCCAATGATCCGTCGCGGCTGGACGAGAAGATGTTCCGGGGGCGGGCGATGACCTACTATGGCCGCTGGACATACAAGTACGAGATCGCGACGGCGAAAGGGGCCGCGGCGGCGGTGATCATCCACGAGACCGGCCCGGCAGGTTATCCGTTCGAAGTCGTGACGGGGAGTTGGGGCCGCGAGAACTTCGACATCGCGACGCCGGACCGGAACATGGCCCGCGTTCCAGTGGAGAGTTGGATCAGCTTGAACAAGGCGAAAGAACTGCTGTCGGCGGCGGGGCAAGACTTCGACGCGATGAAGCAGGCCGCGGTGCGGAAGGACTTCCGCCCGGTGGCGCTCGGCGCGACGGCGCAGTTCCGCATAGCAAACAAATTGCGCGAGGTGCAGTCGCGCAACGTTGTGGCTAAGTTGCAGGGTTCCGATCCGGGGCTACGCAACGAGTACGTCATCTATTCGGCGCATTGGGACCATCTCGGAAAGGACGAATCGATCGAGGGCGACCAGATTTTCAACGGCGCTCACGACAACGCCTCGGGCACGGGCGGGTTACTGGAACTGGCCAAGGCCTTTACGAAACTGGACCCCGCGCCGAAACGGAGCATCCTATTTTTAGCGGTCACCGCCGAGGAGCAGGGTCTGCTCGGCGCGAAATACTATGCCACGACTCCGCTCTACCCATTGGATAGGACGTTGGCCAATCTCAATATGGATGGTTTGAATGCGTGGGGGCGAACCCGGGACATCACCGTGATCGGCTTAGGCAACACGACGCTCGACGAAGTGCTGGGGGAAGCCGCCAAGCGTCAGAACCGGGTGCTGAAACCGGACGCGGAACCCCAGAAGGGGTTTTACTACCGGTCGGACCATTTCGAGTTCGCCAAGGAGGGAGTTCCGGCGCTTTACACGGATTCAGGGACGGAATACATCGGGCAATCGCAGGAATGGGCGATGCAGAAGCGAGAGGAATACACGAAGAACGACTACCACAAGCCGTCGGACGAAGTGAAGCCGGATTGGGATCTCAGTGGAGCGGTCGAGGATCTGCGGTTGTTTCTCATGGTGGGGCATCGCGTGGCGGAGGCGGAGCGGTGGCCGGAGTGGAAGGAGGGGACGGAGTTCAAGGCGAAGCGGGAGTCGATGTTGCGCTGAGGAGGCAGCCAACAACTTCCCAGTTATTAAGTTATTGAGTATAATGAAGATATTCGAATCCACAAACGAGGGAGAGGTGTAATGAAGAAACTTTACATGGCGATTCTCGCATTACTGGCCGGGGGCCTTCTCCTCGCCCAGACGGACATTCGTGTTTTCCGCGCCGATTCCACTTCGGGTGGCGGCAGCGTTGTGGGCAAGTTGGTGCTGCTGCCGGATACGCTCGCCTTCGTTGACGACGAGCGACCGGAGGCTTCCGTGGCAGTGCCGAAATCGGGAATCCAGAGCCTGGAGAATGAGAACGACCTGGTGACCATTCAGTTGCGGCAGTCGGTGCGCGACCGGGCTGGTTCGACCAACCGGCTGATGATGCGGCTCACTACGCAGGCCGAGGCGTCCAGTGTGGCGCGTTGGTGGGGCGGCGCGACCACCGGGACCGCCGCGGCGGCCGGTGGCGGTGCAGCGGAAGCGACGAGTGGCGATGAAATGGTGTTTTCGGCGAGCCGCAAGAAGCGTTTCCGCGGCAACACCGCCGGAAAATTGATAATCAAAGACGACCGTGTCATCTTCGATTCGGTCGACAATATTTCCGATTCCCGCCAATGGGCTCTCCGCGATATCAAGGAGATGAAGCTGAAAAACCCCTACGAGTTGGAGATCGATCCGTTCGATGGCAACAAGTACACGCTCGAACTAATTGGGCAGGGGATGAGCACCGACCAGTACCGGGAGTTGGTTAACCGAGTGACACAAGCCCGCACGGCCCGGTAGGCCGGCCAGCCCGATGCTGCGCCGTACATTTATCGGAGGGGCGGCTTCGGCCGCCCTTTCCGCTTTTCAGGCGCGGCCGAACGTACTATTTTTGCTCGCCGACCAGTGGCGCCCGCAGACCCTTCCCGCCGCCGGCGACCCGGACCTGGTGGCTCCGAACCTAAAGCGCCTAGCCGGGAGCGGCGTCCACTTCCGGCGGGCGTACGCTTCCAATCCCGTCTGCACCCCTTCGCGCGCTTCGGTGATCACCGGGCGGTTTCCTCATGCCTGCCGGATGCCGCGCAACAACCTGCGGCTACAGGTTGACGAACCTTCTATCGCCACTCAGTTTAAGGCGGACGGGTATTCGACCGGCTATATCGGGAAGTGGCACCTCGACGGCGAGGAACGGCCCGGCTTCGTGCCCCCCGGTCCGCGCCGCCGCGGTTTCGATTATTGGGCGGCCTTCAATCGCGGGCACCAGTATTACGATTCGGTGTATTTTCGCGACGAGCCCGAACCGCTGCGCGGGGAAGGGTTCGAGCCGGAATACCAGACCTCACTGGCCATCGATTTTCTGCGAAGGAACAAGGCGAATCCGTTCTTTCTGTATCTGAGCTGGGGTCCGCCGCACACGCCACGGCGCCCGCCGCCGAAGTTCGCGCTGGTGTACGATCCGCGGCAGTTCCGGTTGCGCGAGAACGTTCCGCCGGAGTGGCAGGAAAAGGCGCGGACGGAACTGGCCGGTTACTACGGTCTGTGTTCGGCGCTCGACTATCAGCTTGGGCGTTTGCTCATCGCGCTGGAAGAAGAGGGACTGGCGGAGAACACCCTGGTCGTGTTCACCGCGGATCACGGCGACATGCTTGGCTCGCACGGGCTCGACTTCAAGGGCGTCCATTACGAGGAATCGGCCGGCATACCGCTGCTGATACGGTTTCCGGGACGGATGCAGCCGGGCGGGAAATCGGACGTCCTACTCTCCAATGTCGATTTGATGCCGACGCTGCTTTCGCTGTGCGGCGCGGAGGCGCCGGATGGAGTGCAGGGCCGCGACCTGTCGTCGCTGCTGCTGGGCGGAGACGAGGAGCGGCCGGAGTCGGTTTTCTGCTACGGCAAGCTGGAGACTCCGGACGAATGGAGGATGGTAGTGCGCGGGGTGGACAAGCTGGTGACGGACGCGTCAAGCACGCCGACTCACCTCTATAACCTGGCGCAGGATCCGTACGAGCAGAACAACCTGGTGGCCGATCCGCGCCACCGCCGGAGGCGGGACGAGATGCAGGCGCACATGCGAGAGTGGGTCCGGCGGATCGGCTATGGCATGCATCCGTCAGGGCTGAAGCTGCGAGAGGGACGGCCGTGAGTATGGAATTGCGTCCGGTGGGCGCAGTGCATTCGCCGTGCAAGGAGCGGAAGGATCTGCCGCCGCTCGGCGTTCCGGCGGCGGTGGAGATTTTCGAGGAGTTTGCCGGAGGACTGCTGCGAATCGAAAAGCACACGCATATTTGGGTAATCGCCTGGCTGGGCGAGGCGAACCGCGACCCGCTCCAGGTGAAGCCGCGCGGAGTGGACGATTCCGGTCCCGAGGGCTTGCATGGAGTGTTCGCGGTGCGGTCGCCGTCGCGGCCGAATCCCCTGGGGCTGACCGCGGCGCGAATCGAACGCATCGACGGGCGGCGCATCGAAGTGGACCGGCTGGATTTCATGGACGGTACTCTCGTGGTGGATGTGAAGCCCTATTTCACGACGCGCGATATGATTTTCGCCGCGCGGAGCAGTCAGGTAGGCAAGGCGGCCAGCGCCGAAGCGGTGCGAGAATCGATGGGGCTGCAAGCGCTGCAATTCGCGGGCGATGCGAGTCCGGACCTGGAACTGGCGGTAGAGATCATCACGGATTTCCGGGCCGATATTCTGCGTTTCGCCGATCCGGAGGAGTGGTTCGTCACGGCACCGGCGTCGCGCCCGAAGATAGTGGACGCGCTGATGGGGATGACGCGGGTATCGCTGGGCCGGGGGACGCTGCGGTTGCACACTTCGGACGCGGTCCTCCTTGAAGCGGCCGGGATCGAGGTGGAATACCGGCTCGATGGCGTCTCCTGGACGCGGCGGATTGCCGGGCGGTGATTGGGTTTTTGGGTTCCTCCGCTTTCAGAGCTTGCAGTTGGGATCGAGAACCTGTTCGAGGGTTGGGTCGTTGGGGCCGATTTCGTCGTCAACAGCAGCCACAGGTTCCGGCAGGTTATTGACTGGATTTGAGTTAG
>CAYPUQ010000340.1:0-7071 GCA_964413655.1 uncultured Solibacteraceae bacterium
ACGCGCAGTCGTACTCGAAGGGACCAAGCACGATTTTGGGGGGCAGGTTCCGGTTGAAACTCTACTGCCGAGACTGTTCGATGTCTTCGCGGAAGGTGTTCTTCGCGCCGCCGCGCGGCGTGCGCCTGTCCTTCATCGGACCGGCCTTCTGGTCGCGAGCCTTCTGGGCCGACCAGTTTCGTTTGCGCGGCGCCGGCAGTCTCGTTCGTTTGCCCGCCATGTCACGAGGGTAGCGCGAAGTCGTCCTTTGTCTCTCGGAGCCGATCGCGCAGCAGGCGCCGAATCGCGAACCGCCAGGTTGTCCACTTCGCCCGGATCGGTGCGCAGGTCGAACAATTGCTCGGGCCGCGCGCCGCCGTTGAACGCGACGTACTTGTAGCGTGCGGTGCGAACCATGAGGCCCTGCCTGTCGTCCGCGCCTTAGTGCGACTGCTCGGACAGCACGAAGGCCGCGGTCCATCCGCCGGCCTTCGACGGCCGAACGAAGGCTCTGCCCGCGGATCAACCCCGACACAAGCGTGCGCTCGACTCCGCGGGGCTGCGCGAGAACACCTTCATCGTGTTCACGTCGGACCATGGCGAGGGACTCGGCTCGCACCGTTGGGTTCAGAAGGCCTCGTTTTAAGAACCTGTGGCCAGGACGGCTCCGTTGACATAAGCGGCGGCCGGCGCCAACTCGGCGATGTTCGGCGGCGTTTCCCATCAGCCGCAACGGGATCGAGTCTCTCACCCGCTGGCGAAGATCCTCGGTCGGCGCCTGGCGCCGCATAACCTCGGTCCCGTCGATCCACGGCCAGCGTTTTGATTAACAGGTCCACTGCGGCTTTGGCCGCACACACATGCGCCTGCAAGGCATAAGGCTGTGTTGCCGGGCCGCCGCAGAGCGGGCTACCGCGCCTCGATGGCCTCGTCCAGCAGGCCGGAAAACTCGCGCGCCTTCGACGCCACGCGCTGCTGGAGTTCGGTCAGTTGCGCCTCCGTGCCGCGAAGCTGATCGGCCAAGTGGAGGCACGCAAGAACCGCCACCCGCGTCGTGTCCAGATTCTGCGAACGCGACGCAATGCCGTTCATCAACTCGTCCACCTTTTGCGCCAGTTCGATGGTGTCGCGCGGATCGCCCTTCGTCAGCAGCGTGAAGCTCTGATTGAGGATGCTGACCTTGATCTGTTTCCTATCGTCGGGCGATTCGGCTTCCATGGCCCCAGCTTAATACCTTACCAAGCCCGCGCTCAGTGTGGACCGGTTCACGGAGTTTGCAGCGCGTCGATCTGGTGTAGCAGTTTTTCCACCCGCTTGCGGACGTTTTCGCGCTCCGACCGCAAAGCCTCCAGCTCCGCCGTCAGCTTCTCCACTTGCGCGCGCAGGCTCTCCACCTGTGCTAAAGCCGACTCGCCGCCGCGGCGCGCTTCGGCGGCGGCCGATACCGCGCCGTCGCGTTCGGCCACGGCCGCGTCGCGCTCTTCACGCAGGGCCGTGACGATTTCCACCGCCTGAACAATTCGCTGTTCCAGCGCGCCGAGCGCGTCCGTTTCCCTCTCGCTCGCTGCTACCGACATCGATCTTCCTCCCACTTAAGCGGCGGCTGTCTTGGCCTTGTCCACCAATTGCGCGAACGCAGCGTCGTCGGCAACGGCGATCTCGGCCAGCGATTTGCGGTTCAACTCGATGCCGGCCCGTTTCAGCCCGGCAATGAATCTCGAATAGGAAATGTCATGTATCCGGCAGGCCGCGTTGATGCGCGTGATCCACAGAGAGCGGAAGTCCCGCTTCCTCAGGCGCCGGCCGACGTAGGCGTACCGCCCGGCCTTCTCCACGGCCTCTTGCGCCGAGCGATGCAGTTTGCTCTTGGTAAGAAAATAGCCCTTGGCTTGTTTAAGAACCTTTTTCCGGCTACCGGCACGATGTGTACCGCGTTTGACTCTAGGCACGTTTCCTCCTTATGGATTCACTTTTTGAACGGGCGAAGCGGGCACGTGCATGAGCGCCGCTCGCTCCATCGCTCCTTAGTAAGGGAGCATTTCGCGCAGGGCCGGCACATTGGCGTCGTCCACGACGGCGCTCTTGGTCAGTCTGCGCTTCCGGGCCGGCGACTTCGACGTCAGCAAGTGGCGGGCATTGGCATGGTTGCGCACCAGTTTGCCCGTACCCGTCTTCTTGAAGCGCTTCGCCGCGCCCTTATGAGTCTTCAATTTGGGCATAGGGATATCCTACGAGGGGTTGCGAACCCTCTTAGTCTAGCATGAATGATTGACTTTACATTCACCCGCGTCGCATACTGCGGCCATGATGTTTTCTTCCCGCCGATCCTGGCTGCGCGGCGCCGGTGTGCTCGGACTCTGGCCCTTTTCCCGGCTCACCGCCGCCACTCGCAAGCGCGCTCGCGTCTACGAGCAGCTCGGCATTCGCCCGCTGATCAACTTCCAGGGCACGATGACCACCATCGGCGCCTCGAAGATGCTACCCGAGTTCCACGACGCCATGGCCGAAGCGTCGTCGGAATTCGTTGTACTCGAAGAACTACAACAGAAAGTGGGCGAGCGTCTGGCCGCGCTGTGCGGCACGGACGCGGCGCTCGTGACCACTGGCGCCGCCGGCGCCATCGCCATCGGAACCTGCGCGGCTCTCACCGGCGACGACGTTGCCAAGGTCCGCCGCCTGCCCGACCTTACCGGCATGAAGACCGAAGTCGTCATCCAGAAGCCGCACCGCAACGGCTACGACCATGCCGTGCGCAGCGCCGGCGTGCGCATCGTCGAGGTCGAAACGCGAGACCAACTTGCCGCCGCGCTCGGTCCGCAAACCGCGATGATGTACTATCTCGGCGGCACCAGTCACGATTGGGAATGGGAGACTCCCATTACCCTGGAGGACTGCCTGGCGCTCACGAAGAAGGCCGGCGTGCCCGTTTTGGTGGATGCGGCCAACATGCTCCCACCCTGGCAGAACATCCCAAAGCTGGGCCGGCTCGGCGTCGACATGATCGCCATCAGCGGCGGCAAGCACATCCGCGGCCCGCAGTGCTCAGGTGTCCTCGCCGGCCGCAGCGATCTGATCCGTGCCGCGTGGCTCAACTCCAATCCTCACTCCGATTCCCATGGACGCCCGATGAAGGCCGGCCGCGAAGAGATCACCGGTATCTGGCTCGCCATCGAGCGTTACGCGAAACTCGACTTCAACGCGATCGACCGCCAGTCGGCGGAACAGGCCGAGTACCTGATCCGCGAGTTCACCCGCATTCCCGGCCTGCGGGCCGAGAAGCTTCCCTTCGATCGCACCCGCCGGGTCCACCGGGTTCACGTCACTTGGGACGAAGAGAAAGCCGGTCTCAGTGCTCGCGATGCCGAGCGGCAATTGCGCGACGGCGAACCGCGCATCGTCGTTCTCCGCAACCGGACGAGTGGCCTCGAGTTCACCGTCTTCATGAACGACCCGGGCGACGAAAAGATCGCCGCACGGCGCATGCGCGAAGTCTTCCGCGCCTGATCCTACTTCGCCCGCGGGATCACCGGCAGCAAGATGTGCGACGGCCGGCCGGCGTCATGATACACGGTCTGCCGCGCGACGCGAACCTTTGCCGACGTCCCGAACTTCTCCCCCGTATTGGGGTTGCGGTCGAACTGGGGGAAGTGGCTGCTCGTCACGTCCACACGGATCCGGTGCCCGCGCTGGAACTCGTTGCTCGTCCCCACAAGGTCGATCGTGAACTCGTAGACCTTGCCCGGTTCCAGCAATTGAGGCTTATCGGTTCCTTCGCGATATCGCGCGCGTAGAATCCCCTCGGCCACGTTGAAGGCGCGGCCGTCCGGAAAAACGTCCACCAGTTTCGCTACCCAATCGGTGTCGGGGCCGTCGGTTGAGGCATGCAACACCACCTTCACTGGTCCGGTGACTTCGACGGGCTCCGCCAGAACATCCGACGTGTACACCAGCACATCGTTTCGCGCCTCCACCGTACGCTGATCGCGCGGACCGGCGGGCGTCGGCGTCCCGCAGCAATTGTTGCCGCCAACGCTGGGGACCGGATTGTCCGGGTCGTATAAATACCGGTCCGGCGGCGCCCCGGCGGCCGGCGGGTCCCACTGCAACCGTCCGCCGCCACGGCGCGAGTTCGCGTTGCCAGCACTCGCCAGGTGCATCTTCCGGTACTGAGTCCGCGCCAGCGGGTACTCGTTCTCCTGGCGCCATTCGTTGCGGCCCATCACGTAGAGCGTGACGGGCGGCTCGCGGTCCAGCCCGTTGTCGATCCCCTTCAGCCAATAATCGAACCACCGCAACTGAATCGCCTCTTCGTCCACGTTCGCGTGGGCGCCAAAGTCGATCTCACCGGTTCGCTGCGAGGGTCCGTGCCCCCACGGGCCGATCAGCAGGCGGCTCTTCGTCCGCGCCGTCTCGCTGCCGCCGCGTGTCCGCATGCCGACGTAACCGCGCAGCGTTCCCTGGCTGAAGATGTCGAACCAGCCGCCCGACGTTTGTACCGGCACGGCGATCTTCTCGAACACCTCCTCGGCGTTGATCGCTTTCCAGTAGCCGTCGTAATCCGGGTGGGCGAGCCAGTCCTGGTAGAACTTCGGCTTGCGTCCAGCCAGCCGCGGCATGTCCGTCAATGGCAGGCGCCACTGCAGCCGCTCGTAGGAGATATCTTCTCCCGCCGCATCCAGCGTGTGCGGGCCCGGATTCTGCATCACGCGGGATTCCATCCGAACCGCGCCCCAGCCGAAGTTGAACGACAAGCGCCACCCGCCGTTCAACGTGATCCAGTCGTGATAGAGGCTCGTCGATGCGACGCGCGGGTAGATCGTCACCAGGCTCGGCGGCTTCGCCATCGCGGCGCGCCACTGCACGTGCCCAAGATACGATCCGCCTTCCATCCCGACCTTGCCGTTCGACCACTCCTGTTTCGCCGCCCACTCGATGGTGTCGTAGCCGTCGTCGATGTCGTCGCGGAACGGCTCCCACCTGCCTTCGGATTCGAAGCGCCCGCGCACGTCCTGATACACATACACGTAACCGCGCCGGCTCAGGAACACGCCCATCGCATAGGAATTCGGAAAGCGCTCCGTGCTATACGGCGTTCGCGAAACAACCACCGGATACTTGCCCGGTCCGGCCGGCCGGAAGACGTCGGCGTACAGCGTCACGCCGTCCCGCATCTTCGCCGGAACCATGTTCTCAATGACAATCTCGTTCGCCGGCGGGTACGCCTTCGGAAATACGACCTCGGCCGCGGCCGGCGCCACCGCCGCGACGACCGGAAGCAGGATCAGACGATGGACTCGCATCATAGTCGCCTCAGATTATCCGAACGGCCTTAAACCTCGCAACTGACCGCTGTGCGCAGAATGAAACTATGTGGACCAACGACGAAGAGATGCTGGCGGTGGCGCGGAAGGAGTTGTTCACCGCGGTGGTCGGCGACGCGATGGACAGATTCGGGCTGCGACATCAATTCCTCCCCGCCGCGATTCAGCCCCTGCACGAAGACATGGCGACGGCCGGTCGCGCGATGCCGGTTCTGGAAGCCGATTTCTTCGAAGACGCCGCCACTCCGTCGCGTCATCCTTTGGGCGCGAAACCATTCGGGTTGATGCTTGAGGCACTCGACGATTTGCAGGCCAACGAGATCTACGTCTGCACGGGCGGATCGCCGCGCTATGCGCTGTGGGGCGAGCTGATGAGCATTCGCGCCACGCGCCGCGGCGCGGCGGGCGCCGTGTTGGACGGCTACTCGCGCGACACGCGCGGCATCGTCGCGCTCGGGTTTCCGACGTTCTCGCGCGGCCGGTACGCACAGGATCAATCGCCGCGCGGCAAGGTGATCGACTTCCGTGTCTCCATCGAGGTGGAAGGCGTCCGCATCCGGCCCGGCGACATTGTCTTCGGCGATCTCGACGGCGTCTGCGTGGTTCCGCGCGAAGCCGAGTCCGATGTGTTCGCGGCGGCGCTGGAGAAAGTGCGCGGCGAGAGCCAGGTCCGTAAGGCGCTCGAACAGGGGATGACGGCGCGGGACGCGTTCGAGCGGTTCGGGATTCTGTAGTTGGCGCGCCGCCGAGCGGCGATCCTGGACGTTGTGGCGCTCGAACAGGGGATGACGGCGCGACAGGCGTTCGAGCGGTTTCTGTAGGCTCGGGTCCGGGGGAACCCGAGAGGGGCGAAGTATTTTTGTTCGATGGAGTTGCCGGGTTCCCGGGTTTTTTTGGATTTTCCGGATCTTCCGGATCTTCGGGCGGCGGCGCGCCCCACTGGCCGTGGCGGCGGGCGTCCTGGAGGAGCGCCAAGTTGCGCAGGGCGCGCTGGTACTGGCGGTCGACGAGGATTTCCTCGGCGTGAACGGCGCGGATGACGCGGGAGGAGTCGGCGAGGGTCTGGTAGGCGAAGGCGAGGCGGTTGGCGGAGAGGCGGGGCAGGCCGAGACGGTCGTAGAGCTCTTCATTGTCCTTGATGGCGCCGCCGACGTTGAGGCTGAGGATGAGAAGGCAGCGCTGTTTGCGGTAGACGGCGGCGGCGAGCTGGTGGACGAGGTCGAGTTCGGGGGCGCCGGCGGGCTGGAAATAGGCGGTGTATTCGGCGAGGAGCCGGTCGAGCGAGCCGGGGGGCTCGATGGCGGTGAGGAGGGGGTGAAGACCGGCGGGTCCGGGGGCGGGTTTGCCGGCAGAGGGTTTGGGGCCGCGGGACTTTGCGCCATTGCGGCGGGAGGCTTCGCGCTGGGCGGGGGTCCGCTCGCGTTTTGGTGGTGGGAATTCGTTTTCGGACATAGGCCGGCTCACTGCCCACAAAAATAAAAGGACACGGGCGCGGGCCGAGTTTGGGGTTTTTGTAAGTTGTTGGATTAGCTGGGAAAATATTTTTCGAGTTGGCGCGATCGGCTAAAGTGTCAGACAACGCGCAGGCGCGAAGACACGCGTGTAAGCGCCCGGCTGTGCGCGTCGTGGCGACCATCCGCGCCTCGCGCGTATGCCCCCGTGCCCCGGTGCAGGCCTCGTCTGTGGCCCCCGCCACTTGCCGCGCGGCACTGGCTGCCCTAGCGGGACTTTCCTACGCTGAAGGCGAGAGGGCTGGCAACCGGCGCAGGAT
>CAYPUQ010000341.1:0-7061 GCA_964413655.1 uncultured Solibacteraceae bacterium
TCTTTGTCGTAGTCCACCCATGCGGCCGACGTGCCGAAGTTGGCGTTCTTAATGCCCGACCCCGCGGTCACGTCCTGGAACTTGAAGCCGCCGAGGTTGCGGAAGAGGCGGTCGCCTTCCAGGCACGTGATATACACGTCGTCGCGCCCGTCGTTGTCGTAGTCGCCGACGGTGACGCCCATGCAGTAACCCTCGAAGTCGAGCCCGCTGCCGCGGGTGGCGCCGGCGAACGTTCCGTCCTTGTTGTTCCGGTAGAGAGCCTGGAGCGAGCGGCGGCCGGGCGGCTTCCAATCCTTCGAGTTAATCAGCAGGATGTCGAGCCAGCCGTCGCCGTCGGCGTCGAGGAAGGCGCCGCCGGAGCCCATGGTCTCCGGCAGCCATTTCTGGCCGGCCTTGCCCGCGTTGTGCCGGAACTGGATGCCAGCCTGGGAGGTAACATCGGTGAACGTCACCTGCGCGAGGAGCGGCAAGGGCAGGAAAAGGGCGAGCCAGCGTCTCATAAGGAGCCGCTCACGTGTTCGTGGATCATCTGGCGTTCGTTGTTGTCTTCGGGACTCAGCATACGGGGTTTGGCGGTGATGGTCTGCGAGGCCTCGTCGGCCTTGAAACGGCGGAACAGAGCTTCCTCGCGTTTCGAGGCATCGAGATCGCCGAGGCCGCGGTAGCAGAGCATCAGGTTGTAGTGGGCCTGCACGTCCTCGGGGTCGACGGCCAGCACGCGCTCGAACGCGGCGACCGCCTCCTTGTACTCGCGCTTCAGGAAGTGCAGGCGGCCAATCTGGTTTTGCACGACACGGTCTCGCGGATACTGCGCGGCCACGCGCTGGAGGGATTTCAGCGCGGCGTCGTAATCGCCATCGGCCTTCTCGGCCATTGCCTTGAAGAAGTAGATCCGGCCGAGCGAGTCGTTGCGGCGGAGAGCTTCCTCGATGTAGGGTTTGGCGGCGTCCGTTTCGCCCTCCTGAATGAGCGCGCGGGCCACGTTGAGCCAGCCGTCGGCGTAATCCGGTTCGGCCTCAGTGACCTTCTGGAACGCGTACTCGGCGCCCTTAAGGTCGCCTTGCAGCAGCAGCCCGATGCCCCAGTCGTTCCAACGCTCGCGGTCTTTACGCTCGACCACCGGGGTCCAAGCGGGCTCCTGGCCGGGCGGACCGAGTTTCAGCTCCGTCTTCGCGCTGGCCATCGTGATGATGGGCAGCACCGGAATCTCGTCTTTGATCTTCCCGGAAACGTTCGCGGGAATGTTCGCCTTCTTGAAAGAGTACTTGCGGCTATCGTGGCCGATGCCCGCCAGCGATGCATCCTGGCCCGGCTCCGGTTCGCCTGCGTAAACGTACTGCGTGTAGTAGTGGGAGAACTTGCGGTAGTTCAGCTTGGCCTGAACGCTGATGGGGCCTTGCGCGTCCGGCGGAATGTAGAGCCGGTAGTGCGCCACGTCGGCCGCGCCGGGCGGGATGAGGCGCACGTAAAGCACGCTGCGCGCCTGCCAGGCGTTGCGCTTGTCGATCTCATTACCCTCGGCATCGAGCAGGAAGGAGCGGTAGAAATGTGCCCCTTTATCGACCGGGCCGCGGCCCCTGTCCGAGACTCGCCCGCTGTGGAAGATCTTGCGCCCGGTCGCGTCGCGAGCCTCCACCTCCAACCACACGTCGAAGGCGTCCACGGTGCCGGCCGGGAAGAAATGGCCGATCTTACGCGTGCGGACGACGACGTCCAGCCGGACGGTCGAGCCGGGTTTGAACTCGACGCCGGCGCGGTCGATCGGCGCGGCGAGTTTGCCCACTTCGCGCAAAAATACCTGGCCGGCCTGCTCGGCCTCCTCGCCGACGGCGAACGTCGAGGAAAGCTGCGGCGCATCGCCCGCGCGGCGGATCATTTGAAGTTCGCCGCTCTTCTCATCCACCGGCGCGGCGGAGAAGATGTCGACGCTGATGAAGCCCGACTGAAGAAACTTGATGGTCTCCTCAAGCTGCTTTTCGTCGCGGTTGACGTAGGCGACGGCGGTGTTGGCGGCGGCGAAGCGGTGGTTGTGCACGAAGCCGTCGCGATGGCCGGGATCGTTGGAGCGGATGAGCGGCATGTGGCAGTCCGCGCAGGTCTGCGATTTTTCCGGATAGTAGAACGAACGCGCGCCCTGGCCGGAGACGCCGGATGCCTGCCAGTTGTCGTAGTCGTTAAAGCCGCGCAGCCAGCGATAGTTGTTCACTGGCACGTCGAGGTGAACCTTGTGGCACGTGGAGCAAAATTCGGAGGACTGCTCGCGCATGAAGGGCTTCAGGAACGTGCGCCGATGCGGTTTGGGGTTCAGATAAGTGATGAACTCGTCGAACTTGCGGATCGCCAGATTCCGGCTCGACATCAGGTCGTGCAGCGGCGGGTACTCGATGATGAAGCCGCCGTTGCCCATCGTGGAATCGACGTGGACGATCGAATGGCAGGAGAGACAACCGAGACCGTTCTGGGCTTCGGGTGTGTCGATCTGGTCCTTGATGGGCTGATCGAAGCGGCCGTTGAAGAAAACGGCGTGGTCGTGGCAGCCGGCGCACCACTTGCTGCCCTTGGTGCCGGACAACTCCTGCATGTGCTCGATGGACTTCCGGTAGAACTGGTTGTTGAACGACGCGAAGTGGTGCATTGAGCTTTCCCACTGTTCGTAGACGTCCTTGTGGCACTCGCCGCACAGTTTCGAGTCCATGAAGAAGTTCGACGGAATCGTGCGGTTGACGTTGGTGTTGGAGGAAGACGGCCAGAACGGAGAATTCGGGCCCGCGCCTTCCTCTTCCATCGACGCCGGCACGTAGCGCGGATTCCCGATGCGGTCCCAGGGGTCGGGGAAATAGTGCCGGTAGCCAGCCGCAGCGCCCACGTAGGCCAGCACGAACACGAGCGTGCCGCCGAGGCCGCGCCGCCACTGCGGGTTCCGGATACGGAAGAGCGCGACGACGCCGACGGCTGCCGCGACAATGTGGGCGGCCACGATCCAGTGGTTCTCGCGCACCGCGCCGAAGCGGACCAGGTAGAGACCGAGACCGCCGGACAGCAGTAGCGCCAGCGCCGCGGGCCAGAAGCGGCTACGGAAGGTCTCCCCGCCGGTGAGCAGAATCGCGGCCAGGGCGACGATCAGCAACACGCCGAGAATCACATGGGCCAGGACGTTCAGAACGTAAAAGACGCTCGCGGTTTCGAACGAATAGATGTAGGCGCTGTTGATCAGCAGTATCAGCAGCAGCAGGGCAGAGCGCCGTAACCATTTTTCACTCATTGGCTCCAGCCTCCGTCAGTGGCCGGAGCAGTCGGAGCGCCGGCCGGGTTAGATACTTTTCCCGCCATTCGCGGTGCGCCGCGGTATCGGGGAATCTCTCACTTTCAGGATACGGGTAGCGGCTCATGCCGTGAAACGGCAGCGGCTCGACGGTCTGCGAATGGGCGGTGTTGGCATCGCGGTCCTTCGCCCATCCGTCGACCGCGAGGATGAAATCGCGCTGCCATCCCGAGGGCAGTCGCGGCAATGCGTCCGCGTCGAACAGCAAGCGGATCTCGTCGCCCGAACCCATGATCACGAAGCGGTCGTCGGTCGCAGCGAGCAGCTCTTCCACCGCGCCGTAGCGGGTGTAGAGTCCGGGCGTGGGGTTCCACATCGATACGGGCGACGGACCGGGATAGAAGAACAACTCCGGCTGTTTCCGCGCCGGGTGAACTACGTTCTTCGAGAATCCGCGAAAGCGGAGACCGGCGGACGAGGCCACCAACTCCGTGCGGCGCGTCTCCGGTTCGCGGCTGTCTTCAGTGAGGAAGATCTCGTCCCAGTAAACACTGAGGTTGGTGACGATGCGAACCGCGCGCGACGCAGAGAGAAACTTGCCGGCGAGATCGACGGCGATAGTCTTCGGCTTGCCGGCCGGCATACCCATGTCTTCGAGCACGGTGATCCAATTCCCGGCGGCGTCCTTGACTTGGAGGTAGGGCATCACCAGGCCGGTCTTGTTTTCCTGGCCGTAGCCGAGGAACGTGCTGCCGTCGGCCCAGTCCACCCAACCGTGCAGAATCAGCGCGGCCCGGTTGCCGGGCGCGGCGCCTTCACCGAAGTCGAGTTCGATGTGGTGCATCTCCGCGACGCCGCTTTCGCGGCGCTCGAAGGCATCGGGATACGTGGCATCTTTCTTCAGAATGCGGGCGCGGACATCACGGCCGCGATGATCGCGGACGGCGGTTGGGTAGATGCGTTCGCGAGCACCGTAGAGGCGCAACTGCGGGTAGGGTGGACCCTGAAACTTCTCGTTCAGGAAGATATCCGTGCCGTCGGGCCGGTCCACCGCGATCAGCTTCACCTGGTCGAGATAAGCGACTTCGCTCAATTCCTCCGTGATGCGAATCTCGTACTTGCCGTCCTTTGGCGCGAGCGAACGCGACGGGATGAAGATGTGCTCCAGGTGATCGACGGGGAAGTACTCACCGTCGCCCGCGGCCGCGCCGAGCGGCGCGACGCCGAGGACGTCGGTGATGTACTCGAACTCGCGTCCGTTCCACGTCCAGATCATCGGACAGGAGCCGGAGAGCCGTTGCGCCTCTTCGTAGACGTGGGCGCGGTTTGCGGTCTGCTTCGCCTCACTCTGAATCAGTCCGTTCGGCCAAGTGATACGAATCGTGTCCGCCTCGGTGTAGCCGCGAAGGCCGATATGCAAGGGCACGCCCTGGTAGATCAGCTTCTGGTAGCGCACGCCCGCCTTCACCTCGACTTCGGCCCCGGGGCTGAGCTTCGGATTCTTCACGCCCTTCAAAGCGATGCCGATCCAGGAACTCCGCGCGGCGGTAACATTCGTGAAGCGGCGGACGCGGCCGTCGGGATGGACCGCGACGAGGTCGAGTTTGCCGTCGGCGTTCAGGTCGGCGGCCTTCCATCGCGCAGCGGCTTCGAGGCCTTGCGGGAGAGCACCGGAGTTGAAGCGGCCGCCACCCTCGTTGCGCAGCAGCGCGCCGGCGGCGAGCACGTCGAGCACCGCACGGTTCTCCAGGTCGGCGGCTTCCGCGAAGCCGTCGCCGAGTTCCACGCGCGCGAACCGCGGGTCGAGGTTCCTTATGAGCAGAGCCTTGCCTCCCGCGTGCGCCAGCAGATCGAGCGAGCCGTTGTGGTCGTAGTCGGCTGTGCCGGTGAGTACAGCGCCGGCTTGGAGCGCCTCCAGGGATGCCGGTTCATACTTGCCGGCGAGACGGTCACGGTAGAGTACGGCCGGCCGGTCTTTATAGGTGACCACGAGATCGATCGCCTTGGAATCGGGCACAACGCGATAGACAATCCCCGACTGCGCATGGCCCTCGGCGAACGGAAACGCCGCGGTTTGATCGGTGAACCCGGCTTCGCCCTGGTTGCGCAAAAGCACGGGCTTCGGGCCGAGGAGCATGAGGTCCTGGTCGTAGTCGTGATCGTAGTCGATCCAGACGGCGCTCTCGTAGTTGCCGGCCGGCGCCGGGAGGTCGCGCCGCTCGAACTTGCCCTTGTTGTTGGCCAGCAGCACCGGCCCGTCGCCGGTCACAACGCAGAGGTCCATCAGGCCGTCATTGTTGAAGTCGCTGGGCGCGACATGGCGAACCCCCTTGAGCGCCGCCAGCACGGGATCGGATAGACGCGTCGCGCCGTGACGGAACAGCATCGCGCCGTTGGCGGACCAGACGAGTACGTCGGTGCGGCCGTCCCCGGTGGCATCGAGTAACGTGATGCCCGAGCTGGCCGCATCCACGCCCGTGGCCAACTGCGTGGCGGTGAAGCGCAGTTCGGCGGGCTTCATGTCGTCGCGCGCGGCACCCGGGTCGACAAGGTCGTAGATCTCGGAGTAGAAGCTCCACTCCATGTCCTCGGGCGTGGGGGAGTTCTCCTGCTCTTTCTTGACCTGTTGGAAGAGTTGCAACCGCTGTTGGGAGTCCTCGCGGCGGCCCAACTGCCGGTACATGTTGAAGAGCTGAAAGTGGGGCGCGGCGAGGTTCGGGTCCAGCTTGGAAGCGCTCTCGAACTGGCGGACGGCTTCCTCGTTGCGGTTGTCGAGCTTGTATAGGGTGCCGAGGTTGTATTGCGATACCGGTTCGTCGGGGACGAGCTTCAGCATCCCTTCGAATTGTTCAGTGGACTTGTCGAACTGGCCGAGCTTCTTGTATTGGACGCCGAGGTTGAACCAGGTGTGCGGCAGCTTTGGGTCCTGCTTTTGGACGTTTTCCAGTTCGGTGATGCCTTCCTCGGTGCGGCCGGCCGCCAGGAGGGCCAGTGCGTAGTTAAGCCGTTCGCGCGGGGAGTCCGGCGCCAGGTCGAGCGCCTTCTTGAACTCTTCGACAGCTTCCTTCTGTGTGGTCGGGTTCTCGTAGAAGGCCTTGCCGAGGTTGCGGTGGCGCGCCAGCCGCTCTTCGCGCACGTCCTGCGACCGCGCGCTCACTAGCAGGAGCCCCGCCGCCGACACGATTACCAGCCCAGCCGCCCATGCCCTCATCGCTTTACCTCCACAGTGTAGTCAGTCGCCGCAACTTGTCCAATAATAGAAACGTACTACCCAGCAATGCTGGGTGGGAGGAGAATATGGCACATTCCTGGATACCGAGCGTCCGCTCCGGCGGGCAGCTCACCATTTATATGGCGTCTTCGATTGCCGGCACCGCGTGGGAGAACGTCTTCCGGCAGGGAGTCAACGATTTCAACGTGCTGGCGCGCGGGCACAACCTCGGTGTATCGTTCGTCTGGTCGGAAGACGCCCCAACGGACTCGGGTGGCGGAGCAGCCGTGAAGGTCGAATCCGCCGACGGACCGATCACGTTCACTTATGCCGGGACGGAGTTCTCACGCACTCTCAGCGGCTCGCAGATGCACGGGGCGACGTTTCAGATCCGGCGCGATGCCGGCATCGAAAAGGCGTTCATCTACGTGCCGACCCAGCCGCTCATCAACACGCCGCGCGGCCAGCGGCCGGTCGGCGACGGCGTGAAGAAAGTGATCGCCGTCCATGAACTGGTACACGCCTGCGGGCTGGAGAATTCCGACCACACGCAGGATGACGTGTTCCAGGGCACACCGCAGGTCGATT
>CAYPUQ010000342.1:0-7033 GCA_964413655.1 uncultured Solibacteraceae bacterium
AATGCCGTTGAGCATCATGGTTTCTCCTTTGTCACCACGATGGGGCCGAACGGGGCGGCGAGTCCTTCAGCGCGGCTCAAGGATCTTTCAAGAATCGTTCAAGCGACTGTCTGTCAACGGCCGGCTGACGGCTGCGCTAGAATCGGACACGGTATGAGGGCGGGGGCCGGTCGCGTGTATCGCTTCGGGCAGTTTTGCCTGGATACGGAGGATCGCCTTCTGTATCGCGACGGCGAGATGGTTCCGCTGCCTCCGAAGGTCTTCGACACGCTGCTATTGCTGGTTTCCAGCAGCGGGCGCGTCCTCACGAAGGACGAGATGATGAAGCAGCTTTGGCCCGACACGTTCGTCGAAGAGGGCACGCTGGCTCAATACATCTTTCTGCTGCGGAAAGTGCTAGGCGAGGCCAAGTGGATTGAGAACCACCCGCGGCGCGGATACCGCTTTACCGCGCCGGTCGAAGAAACTCCGGAAGGGGGCGGCGAGGCGCCGATGGAGGAAGAGGCTATTGCGGAGCGGACCCGGTTCGGCTGGCCGCGATTGACGATCGCCGGGCTGGTAGTCCTGGCGGCCATCGCAGCGGGCGCGACGTTATGGATCGGCCGCAAGAGCGCAGCCCCGAACTCGTTCAATTCGGTGGCGGTTCTTCCTTTCCGGACGGCTTCCGGATCCGGGGAAGCCTATTTGGCCGAGGGGATGACGGACGCGCTGATCACGAAACTGGCCAACCTGGAGGGATTGCGGGTGGTCTCCTATTCGCGGGTGCGCCGCTATAAGGATTCCCCACGGGACGCCGCCGAGATTGGCCAGCAACTGGGCGTCGACGCAGTGATTGAGGGAACATTGCGGGTTATCTCCGGCCGGATGCGCCTCAGCGTACACGCGGTCGACACGAAGACGGCAGATACGCTGTGGGCGGACGACGGTTTCGAGGCGGATTCGGATGGAGCGCTGACGATCGAGCGGCAGGTTGCGGAGGTTGTTGCGCGGCGGCTGAGGGGGACGTTAACGGCGAGCGAGCAGACGCTGCTCGCGAAGCGGGAAGCATCGAACGCCGAAGCCTACGATCTTCTGTTGCGGGCGCGAAGCCTGTTAGCGGCAACTCCAGGCGATCTGGAAACGGCCGTGCGAATGCTGGAGCGAGCCCTTGCACTCGACCCGGAATTCGCCGAAGCGTACGGGTGGCTCGCCTTCGCACAGCATCGGGTTTACGGCCGCGGCTTAGGAGGGAGGGAGGTGCTACGCGCGGCGATTTCGAACGCCAACCAGGCGCTTTCGAAGGACGCGAGCGCGTCGATCGCGCTCCGTGCGCTGGCGCACATTCAACACAGCACGGGACGCGAGGTGGAGAGTCTGCTGATGGCCCGGCGGGCGCTCGAAGGCGCTCCTGACGACCTGGATGCGGTCGCGGCCGCGGCGGAAGCGTACTTCCGAACCGGCCTCTATGATCGGGCGATTCCACTTTATGAGAGGGCGCTCGCCGAGGAACCGGAGAACCGGGAGTTCCGCAGCCAGTTGGTCCGAATCCATCTTTTCCTCGGTGACTACACGAAGGGAGCGGAGGTCATCTCCGCACTGCCGGCCAGCGAGGCTGGAACGTTCGGCATGCTCGCTTACGCCGAAGCCGGAGAGATGGATAGGGCTCTGGAAGCCGCTTGGGCCGATCGGCAATCGCTGGGGTTCTTCGCCTACACGCGGGGTGGCGTGATGGCCGCCGCCGGAGATAAGAACGGCGCTAAGGCGACCTGGATGGAAGCCGCGCGTCGCGGGGAAGCTCTGATCGCAAGGAACGAGAACCCTTACACCCATTACGGCCTGAGCCTCTGCTACGCGGCCCTGGGGCAAAAAGAGAAAGCGTCGCAGCACATTCGCCAATTGCTGGCGCCCGACCCTCGCCATCCGGTGTTCCTATTCTTCGCGGCGGAGTCCCTGGCGCTGGCGGGCGAGCGGCGAGAGGCTCTGAGCACCTTGCGCGCCGCCGTTGAAAGTGGGTTCTTCAATCTTCCGATGATCGACTATATGGGGCGATCGCTCGCCGGCACGTTTCGCAGCCTCCGGGACGAACCGGAGTTCAACGCGATCAAGGCCGACCTCGCCCGCCGCGTCGACGAACTGCGGGCGAGGTACTGACATACGTCCTACTTTCGCCGCTGAAGGAATGCGATGCAATCTCCCTGGCTGATGAAGGAGCGCGGGTGTGTGAAGTCCGCCCAACCACGGTTCCTGCATTCGTTGACGCTTCGCGGAGGTCCGCACCGGCGCTCCGGAACTGGCACGGCGAGCGGCTGTCCCTGAGGCATGACGAACAGGTTGTACTCTTCGGCGTCCACATCGCCCTGGTTCTTGAACCGGTGGATACGGCCGTCGATCTTCTCGAAGGCGTCGCCGGCATTGAACGTTTCCTCTTCGCCGCATCCGTCCTCGACAACGATGGCGCCTCGTGTCACGACGTTGAAGACGTAGCCGGGGTGGTAGTGCCAACCGCCCACTTCGCCGGGGGCGGAAATGAAGTGGCGCGCGGTTACTTCCGCGGGTCCGTTGATGACCTGCGAGTGCGGCGTCGTCCCGACTCCCAGTATGGTGGTAACGGCCGGGTATGCCACGACGCCTACGAGGGCAAGGCCGATGGCTGTTGTGAACACAAGTCGTCGATTCGATGTCACGGTTTTCTCCTGTTTCGGTTTACTTCTTCCGGGTTCGAGCCAGTGCAGTGCGGCTGGAACTCCAGTTGCGACCATAGGGTCTGGCGGGGCGGAAAGTCCTTCGGATTCGTTCAAGAAGTTTTCAAGAATGCATCAAGGGCTGCGAGGGCGGCCTATCCGGCCCCTCCGTCGTACCATTAGGTAAGGCTTAATGAGTAGCGCGAAGAGTTTTCTGCTCTGGCTGGGCGATTTGGGATTGTTCGCCTGGCGGGCTTTCTACGAGGCGTTCCGGACACCGTTTGAGATCGGAGAGACGGTCCGGCAGATCTTCGAGGTCGGATGGCGGTCGCTGCCACTGATCGCGGCCGCGGGCTTCGCCGTAGGCGCGGTGATGTCGATGCACACGCGCGCTTCACTGGAACGCTTTGGGGCCGAAAGCCTGATCCCGGCGGGACTCGCGCTCGCTCTCTTCAAGGAAACCGGACCGCTGGTAACGGGTCTGTTGTTCTCGGGCCGGGTGGGGGCGGGCATTGGCGCGGAGCTGGGGGCGATGCGGGTGAGCGAACAGATCGATGCGCTCGAGAGCCTAGCGGTGGATTCGTTCAAGTACCTGGTGGTGACCCGGGTGGCCGCGTGCGTCCTGGCGTTGCCGCTGCTGACCACGATCATGAACTTCACCGGAATCGTAGGCGGCTACGTCGCGGAGACCGTGATCAGCGGCATGACGTTCGATTTGTATTTCACAAGCGCGTTCTCGAGCGTGGAGTTCACCGACTACGTGCCCGCGACGATGAAGACGATGATTTTCGGTTTCATCATCTCGGTCATTTCGTGCTATCTCGGCTACAACACGCGGGGCGGCACCGAGGGCGTCGGGCAGGCGTCCACGCGCAGCGTCGTTTTGGGGTCGATCGCGGTGATCGTCAGCAACGTTGTGATCGTGAAGGCAATCTTCTTTGTGTTTCCGGGGCCGGCGTGATGAACGGGAACGATCTCGCCATCCGGTTCGAGAACGTGTCGAAGTCGTTCGGAAGCCTGAAGGTGCTGGATCGGGTTTCGTTCGAGATTCCGCGCGGATCAGCGTTCTGCCTTCTGGGCCGGAGCGGCACGGGCAAAAGCGTCACTTTGCGTCAATTGATCGGATTGATGAAGCCGGACAGCGGAAATATCTATGTGGAAGGCGAAGAGATTACCCATTTGAATTCGCGGGAACTATCCCGGGTGAGGCTGCGGATGGGCTTCCTTTTCCAGTACTCCGCGTTGTTCGACTCGATTTCGGTGGGCGAGAACGTGGCGTTTCCGCTACGCCGTCACACGCGTCTGTCCTCGGCCGAAATTCGCGACCGTGCGGCCGCGTTGCTCGCCCTAGTGGGTCTGGAGGGGATCTACGACAATGCGCCCTCCGAAATCTCGGGCGGGATGCGAAAGCGCGCTGGGTTGGCGCGGGCGATGGCGCTCGATCCGCCGATCCTGCTGGTGGACGAACCGAGCAGCGGACTGGACCCGGTGACATCCGCGGAGATCGACGACCTCCTGCACGACCTCAAATCGCGCCAGGGTACAACGCTGGTGGTTGTCACGCACAACATACCCAGCGCGCGGCGAATCGGCGACTTCCTGGCGTTGCTCCATGAGGGGCGAATCCTCGAGCAGGGCAGCGCGGCGGATCTCCAGAATTCGCGGCACGAGTTGGTGCGCAACTTCATGAAGTTCGAGGGAGCGAATTGAACCATGTCTGAGTCCAAAAAGTTGATTGTCGGTCTCTTCCTGGTGGGAGGGTTCCTGTTGTTCGGCCTGGGGCTGTTCCTCATCGGCGACCGGCGCCTGCTCTTTACCGAGAGCATGATCCTCTTCACGGAGTTCACGAACATCAGCGCGCTGAAACAGGGCTCGAAGGTCCGCGTATCGGGCATGGACGCCGGCGAGGTGCTCGACATCGCGGTGCCGGCGGACCCGGAGAGCAAGTTTCGCGTCCGCTTCCGCGTGCTCGCGAAGTTCCAGCCGATTCTCCGGAAAGATTCGATCACCAGCGTGCAAACCGATGGCTTGGTGGGAAACAAATTCCTTCAAGTGGAGCCCGGTTCCGCCGCCAGCCCGGCGGTGAACGAGGGGGACGTGATCCCTGGAAAAGAGCCGATCGAATTCGGTGCGCTCATCGACACGGCGGTGGACACGGTGAAGAACATTAACTCGGCTGTTGATGAGGTGCGCGCTCATATGGACGAGACTGTCGACCTGCTCGCCGACGTCAACAAGCAAGCGGTGGGTCTGATCAACGACGTCGGCGGCGAGATCGGGAAGATCGCCACGACCGGCACTCGCGTCGTCGAGGACCTCGGGACGATTGTCAAAGACATTCAGGGGGGGAAGGGCTCCATCGGGAAGCTGGTCAACGACGAAGCGATGTACAAGAGCCTCAAGGAGGTTGTGGATCAGGCCGAAGCGACGGCGAAGAACCTCAGCGAGATCTCCGAAGATATGAAGAAGGTGAGCACCGATCTACGGGAGAGCAACCTGGTAAACACGGTGGAACAGACGGCGGTCCACGTGCGGGACGCGGCGGAGCGGGCGCGGGCGATTCTGACGGGCTTTCAACCCAGCGGCCCGAGCGACGAAGGGATGTCGGCGGATCTCCGCCAAACGCTGAAGAACGCTGAAGAGGCGACCAACAACCTGGCGGAGAGTACCCGCGCGTTGAAGCGCAACTTTCTCTTCCGCGGCTTCTTCAACAACCGTGGATTCTTCGACCTCGATAACGTTTCGGTGGAAGACTACGCGGCCGGGAAATTCGCCCGCGACCGGGAAAGGCTCCGCGAATGGGTCCACGCGCAGGACTTGTTCCAGACGAAAGAGGACGGCTCCGAGGAGTTGAGCGAGCAAGGCCGCAAGAAACTGGACGACGCCGTGGCGGGTTTCCTCCGCTATGCCGCGAACAGCCCGTTGATCGTGGAGGGTTACTCCGCCGCGGCGGCGGAAAACGAACAGTACCTGCGGTCGCGCGATCGGGGCTTCCTGGTCCGCTCCTACCTGGTGCGCCGCTACGACCTCAATCCGAACTACATCGGCGTGATGCCGATGGGATCCGTCGAGTCGAGTTCGCCGGACGGTAAGCCTTGGGATGGCGTCGCGCTAGTTGTCTATCCGCCCAAGGGAAGCGTTGTCCGTGGGAATTGAGGCGCGGCGCGGGACCGTTCTAGTTGCGGGCGTTGCGATGGCGCTGTCGTTGGCCGGACCGGGCGAGGCGCAACTGTTTCCGAGACCCTCGCAGAACTACCCGCTGCCGCCGCAGGCTCCGCCGCTGACCATTCCGCGCGATGGGTTTCGGCCGAAGTTGGGGGGTGTGCCCTACGAGGGCGGGTTTGCGTTGGGACCTGCCTATCAGAAGGGCGGCATGGCCGGCGGGGCGGTCGATCTCCGCGTCGAGGGAGTTGCTTCCGTCAGGAAATACCTGCTGGGAGAGTTCACGCTGGAAGCGCCGCGACTGCTTAGCTCGCGAGCGTTCGCGGGGTTGAACTTCACCTATCGGAATTACCCCGAAGAGAACTTCTTCGGTTTGGGCCGGGACACCCGCAAGGAGGACCGCACGACGTTCCGCCAGGAAGATGTCAACGTCGCGGCGGCGGCGGGGGTTCGTCCGCTACCGTCGTTGTACCTGGGCGGGACGGGCGGATTGCTTTGGGTGAACATCGGACCCGGCCAGGAGCGGCGCGTTCCTTCGATTGAAGAGAGGTTCGGAGCGTCCCAGGTTCCGGGTCTCGACCAGCAACCGGACTTCTACCACTACGGCGGCTTCGCACAGTACGATTACCGGCAGCGGGCCGCCACGCCGCGCTCTGGCGGCAACTACATGTTTGTGTGGACGAGGTTCAACGATCGCGAGGCCGGCAATTTCCGCTTTGACCGTTTTGACGTGCTCCTGCACCAGTATTTCCCAGCGTTCGACGAGAACAGCAGTTTCGCGGCGCGTGCGTTGACGACGATGACGCGGCGGCCGGGCGGCGGCGAGATTCCGTTCTTCCTGCAGCGCGCTCTCGGCGGCGGCAACGACCTGCGAGGATTCCGCCAGTACCGGTTCCGCGATAACAACCTGATGCTGTTCAATCTGGAGTACCGGCGGGACTTGAAGAGCTTCTTCGACGTGGTGGTGTTCGGCGACGCCGGCCGCGTGTTTGCCGGGCACTCCGATATTGGGTTGAAGGGCATGGAAGGTTCAGGCGGGGTGGGTTTCCGGGCAAAGTTTCGCGAGTCGGTGCTACTGGGGATCGATGTTGCGGTGAGCCGGGACGGGTTCCGAATGTGGTTCCGGGGCGGGCAGACGTATTGAGGGCCCGCGGGCGGCCGGCCGCTCGCGATGCGCAGCCGCGGGCGACTCAGGAACCTGGGGAGGCTGC
>CAYPUQ010000343.1:0-7032 GCA_964413655.1 uncultured Solibacteraceae bacterium
CTCCTAAGGAACTCACCCCGCGACTGCGAGCGGAATGAGAGCGTAGCCCATGGATTTGGCCCTGGCATGAAGCTTGGCTTCCTGCCGCCTCTGGTAACGGAGTTGGTCGGCGGCGAACCTGGAATCGTCGAATTCCTGGCGGGTTGAGATCAGATGGAAGATGATCCGGGCCAGCTTGTGTGCCGCCTCCGTGATTGCTTTCGGTGCGCCGAGTTTGGCGCGCATCCGGCGGTAGAAATCGCCGAGGGCGCTTTTACTGTGATGCAGTGACTGGGCGGCCATGCGAAGGGCCAGGGCGGCGCGACATTTCACTTTGCGCGTCCCGACGAAAAGCACCTTGCCTCCACTGATGTCGTTGTCCGGGCACAATCCCATCCATGAGGCGAACGCCGAGGCGCTACGGAACTTCGTGAAGTCCGGGCCGATCTCGCCGAAGAGGGTCTGCGCGATGCCAGTGCGGATGCCTGGGATCCTGGTGAGGTCGACGCCCCAGACCCGCTGCAACTCTGACCGGAGAATCCCGTCCGTGGACTGCTGCTTGTTCGAGATCTCCGGTTCACCTGTTGGCGCCGCAGGCGTGGTGGTTGGCTGGAACTCCTCCAGATGGCGCCGGATCTCGCGGTCGCAGGCGTCGATCATCTTCTGGTAGCTCCGGTAGCCCTCCAGGGATTGCTTCAATGTGAACAAGTGTTCGTGCCGGTAGTCACCTACCAATGATTTCGCAATGACGGCTTCGCTGGCTTTGATCCGTTCGCCGCGCAGTTTGGCCAGCTCCAATGGATCGCGCTGACCTGCCAGAATGGCGTCCACTATGGCCAGTCCCGTTTGCCCCACGATGTCGCTGATGACGTGATGCAGTTGCAGGTTCATTTGGTCCATGGCCTTCTGCATGTGGTTCACGTGCGTCGCCGCCATCTGCACCAGGCTCTCGCGATGCCGTAGCAGAGAGCGCACCGCGCACACTTCCTGCGCCGGACGATACGAGGCCTTCAGCAGACCCACCGAATGGAGGAACTGCAGCCACTGGCAATCGCAAACGTCCGTCCGCCTGCCTGGAACGTTCTTTACGTGTCGGGCGTTGACCAGGCACACCTCGAAGCCGCGCTCCTCCAGAATCTGGAAGAGCGGTATCCAATAGACGCCCGTTGACTCCATCGCCACGGTTTCGATCCTGCATGCCTTGAGCCAGTCGGCTAACAGATACAGGTCCTGGGTGAAAGTGGGAAATGAGCGCACGTTCTCCGCTGCACGATCCCCGGGAACCGCAACAAAGATCTCCGTGGCCCCGATATCGATGCCCGCAGCGTCTGGCCGCATTACCGGCATCGCCGCATTATTCGTCTTGCCGCCTTGCTTGCGCTTTCGCGCCATCCGTGTCTCCTTTCGGCGAGCAACCGGCGGCCCGAGTCGCGCAAAACGGGTACTCTCCTAATCGGGATCGCTGCGAGTCAAACGACGGCTCCCAAACGTCACCACTGCCTTGAGCACGAGATCTCGGAATCAGGCTAGCTACCGGGCTTGGCAGCTCCATTGCTCGGCCGACCTTAACTGTCGCCGATGCCCACCAACGCGATCATAGCCGCTGCCCGTTCCTTGCCTGCAATGACCCGTCCCACGGGTCGCCGGGCTAGCTAGGGTCCGGACACCTTGCTCATGGAAGATGCGAAACGTCCACCACTGATGTAAATAGTCCGAGTCGAACCCAAGGTCAAGCAGATGGCTGGCTATGGACATGGCTGTTCGTTCGACGCTTGCGGTTGGCTCCCCTCGCAAGTGGCCAGCCCAGCGTGCGAGATAATTTTGCTCGACGTCGCGTGCGGCCATTTCCAGGCTGAAATAGCTTGCACTTCGATGCAGGAGCTTTCCAGTGAAGCCGTCTGGACGATGGCCTTTGCCCGCGTGTCGCCGATCCCGGGGTCGTTCACAGCCATCGGGAGGACTGAGCCGCAAAAGTGATGAAGCGCGGCCTCATGCAGGGCTCTGGCTTGGACTGCCTCGGAGGATTCAAGTACCTCCAGAAGTTGGATGCGAACCCCAGGCCCCCAGAGTCCCCGGTTCCATGGCGCATTCCGATAGAAATACTCCAGAATTCGGGCGGCCACTCGGTTTTCGAAGGCCTCGTTGTTGATGTCAAGCATTGAAGATGCTATTGTAGTTTCAGGATCAGGTGATCCGCAGCATAAACCACAGGGGAGTCTCCGAGCCCACGGGCAGGACGCTCTCCATTTTTGCGTCTCGGACTCTGCATCTCTCCACGATGAGTAGCGCGGACGTCGGACATCGGCCGGTGCGCGCAGACCTTCGCCCTTGTGCCCCAGCCGCCAACGCTGAGTATCATGGAATTATGACCACTCGACGGACCCTCCTGGGTATTGGAGTTCTGCTGGTGGCTCCGTTTGCCGTGTGGGCGGACGACAGCCAGATGACCCGGCTGACGATCGAAGTGAAGAACCTCGACGGCAAACCGGTCGACCGCGCAAGCGTGGTGGTGAAGTTCATCAAGGGCCGGTCGAAAGCGAAGTTCGGCAGAAAAGTGATCAAGAGCTGGAACGTGCGCACCAACCAGATGGGCGTGGTGAGCGTTCCGCCCATCCCGCAGGGCGACATTCGCGTACAGGTAATCGCCAGGGGCTACCAGACGTTTGGTGAAACCTACGACATCGAGGAGCCGGAGAAGACCATCGAGGTCACGCTGAATCCGCCGCAGCCGCAGTATTCGGTTCACCAGTAACGGCCGGCGAGCGAAGCAAGTGTAGTAACCGGCCGGCGATCGGTACCGCCACCGCGGCCATCGCAAAACCCGCGGCCGCGTCGGCCAGGTAATGATAGCGGCCGTATACGGTGGCCCAGAAAACCAGGCACGCGTAGACGGTCACACCGGCGTTGAGCGCGCGGCGCCCGGGCATCAATCTCCACATCGCAAAGGCGGCGGCAAAGGCGCCGGACACATGGGCGCTGGGGAAGACGCTCGTGTGGATACCATAGTTGGCGAGCAGAGCTTGGTTGAATTGCCGGAAGATGGTGACCCGTTCGGGGAAGAGTTCGCCCGGGAACACAGACCAAGGCGGCTCGGACGGCCAGAACGGGAACTGGACGTAAGCGAACAGCAGCCCAAGAAGGTAGTAAGAAAGCAAGGCATCCACCTTCCCGCGGTGCTGGAGAACGTAAAACGATGCGAGACAGAAAATCGGCAGCGTGTAGACCAGCGAGTAGCTGATCTCCAGGATCGCCGGCAGCACCGGATACAACGCGTCGATCGCGTACCGGACACCCCACTCTTCGAGAACCAGCCGGTCCCAGCGGACCCAGGCAGTCTCCAGATCGAATGTGTGGCTGGACGGCGCGAACCAGCCCATTTCCTTGTATGCCAACAGAGCCAGCGGGAGCGGTAGCCAGTCGCGAGCGAACGAGAACACCCGCGCATGGCCGTCCGTCCGGGGGTGGATCACGATCGCGAGGGCGGCGAGCACCGCGACGTTGACTCCCAGTGTCAGCAGGCGCACTGGAAGCGCCAGCGGCAGCACCAGGGCCAGGATGGAGGTGTACAGGAAATAGACGGCGAGAATCCACTCCGACGTTCTCACCTCCCGCCAGCGCACGCGCATACTTCCTCACTATAGAGGGGCCGCGCCCGCGCCGGGTTTCAGCCGCCGGTTACCACCATGGACGCGGCTGGTGCTTGTAGTAGCACCAGATAATCGAGCGGGAATCCTTCTCCATTCGCTCCACCCAATTCATCAGCGCCTTGGCTTTCTTCTCATATCCCTGGGTACTGTACAGCGCCGAAATCTCCGCCAGACCTTTTTCGAAGTTGTGGTAGTACCACAGCATGAACTCCTTGTGCCATTGCTGATAGCCTTCCTTCTCCGTCTTCGCCTTCGTTCGGATGCGCTCGGTCATGTTCTTGAGCACCTGGCGCGCATCGATAGAAAGGTCTTCGGGATACTGCCCGTCGTACTTATTGCTGTTGACGTAAAGTCGCGCCGGCCCAGCCTCGATGTAGTCGAACCACCCGCGATTCAGCCGCAGCTTGTCGAGGATACAAATCAGCGCCTTCTTCTGCTTCTCGTCGACGCCGGTCATCTTGTCTAACTTGTCGCGGTAGGCCCACGCCCAAAACTGGAATCTCCTCTCCAGGTTCATCGGGTCAACCCAATCCGGTTCTGGCGGCTTCGGAGGAACTGGCTTCGGCTTCGGCACGTCGCCCCGCTTCTCACCCGGAGGATAGATCCCGGTCACCTCGATTAGCTTCGTCTCGGATTTGGCGCCCAACCAGCCGTCATCCACGAGTCCGTTGTACGCCTGGAAGGACTGGAGACATTTCTTGCTCTTGGGACCGAAGATCCCATCCACCTTCAGGTCATAGCCGGCGCCCGAATCGACGAGGGCCTCCTGCGCCCACATAACGTAGACCGGCTCCTTGTGGTTGGCCTTGATAAAGGCGTTCTGGGTGGTCTCATCAACAACGTTATCCGCCGGCAAACCCCGGCTCCATTTGAACTCTGTCACCCACTCGTGGTACGCCGTGGTCGTAGCTCCGTCCACTACGATCCCGGCGTCGAGTAGCCGGTTCAGCGAGCGCTGTACCCACCGTACGTAGTCGCGCGGATCGATTCCGCTTGCCATGTATTCTCCTCCGATTGTCGTAGCCTGCCCGGCCCGTTCGCGCGCCCCCCAGACGAGGACGCCCAGTATAGAAGCATTCATTAGAATACTAAACAGCTCACTCATCCAGACTCGCGCGGCCTGACACAGCCGCCGGGACATTCCGCCACAAGAGCCCGTGGCGTACCCCCTGATTTCATTCGACCGCGGCCGGTTGGCAGCCTTATTGCAACCCGGCTCATGATGCGTGCTGCCTGGAGATTCCTGCCCGCGCTTTTGCCAGTTTCCGTCCTCATGGCCGCCGTGATCGAGCGCGTGCCGCTCGACCGGTTCTTCTTCTATGAACAGAACCGCGGCCAAGCCCCCGAGAACATTCGCTTCATCCTGCGCGGCGTACCCAACCCCACTTACCTTTCCAGCGACTCCATCGTCCTGAACTCCGGCTATATCGCCGGCGAACTGGCTGTCCGCTTCGCGGCAGCCGGCTTCACGCCGTCCGCTGTTCCGGTTGAACCGTGGCCCGGAGTCCTGAATCGCTTCGGAGCGGGATCGAGCCGTCGCGCCATCCCGGCCTACCGCCGCGTCCAGTACTCGAACATCCATCCGAACATCGACCTGATCTTCGGTGGATCGGCGGGCCACGCAAAGCTCACCTTCGTAGTCCGCCCCGGCGGCGATCCAACCACGCTTGCGCTGGAGACAGTAACGCCGAATGCTCGCGGAACGCTGGACGAAAATGGCGGCTGGCGCGCGCAGGTCACTTTCGGCGCGTGGACGTTTCGGAAACCCGTTGCCTGGCAAGAGGCCGGAGGAAACCGCGTCGCGATCGAAGCCGCCTACGCGCCCGCCTCGAATCGCGAAACGCGATTCGAGGTTCCGCCTTTCGATCCCGCCCGTCCGCTGTACATCGAAGTCGAACTCGACCTGAACATCGGCCCCGCGCAACCCTTCCGGCCAGGCAGCTTCGCCGTGGACGGCGGCGGCACGATCTACATCACTGGCTCGTTCCCCTCGGCCCGCGTCTGTAGCACGGCCCCAGGTGGCCTCCAGAGCTACTGTCCCGATGCATTCGCCGCGGCCTTCGACCAGAACGGTGAACCGATCTTCCTGACCGTTCTTGCTGGCCAGTTCGAGGACACCGGATCGAGTCTGCTCCTCGACCCGGCGGGCAATGTCGTCATCGTGGGCAACACCACCTCTCCCGATTTCCCAATTACCCCCAATGCCCGCCAAACCGAAAACCGTGGCCCGCTCGGACCGCGGCCGCGGCTCTTCATCGGCAACATCGGCGACCTGTTCCTCGCGCGCCTCTACGCCCCCAACGGCGACCTCGTCTATTCGAGCTACTTCGGTGGGCCGCAGGGCGAAGCGGTCACGCACGCCGCGTCCGGCCCGGACGGCAGCGTGGCGATTCTCGCTTCAACTGGCGGCCAATTCCCCACCACGCCCGGTTCCTGGATGCCGTCGGCCGGTTGCGAGTCCTGCCCGGCGCAAGCCATCGTCCGCTTCGGCGCATCGCTTGACCGCCTGCTCCTGTCGACGTTCGTTCCCGGTGCGCTCACCGAACTGGCCGTCCACTCCGATGCCAGCCTGTATCTTGCCGGATCGGCCCAGGACGGCGCGCCCACCACAACTGGCGTCATGCAGGAATCGTACGGCGGCGGAGACGCCGATACCTATATCATTCGCCTCGCGCCGGACGGGTCGGGTCCCCTCTACGCGTCGTACTTCGGCGCCGCCCGACACGAGTCGGCACAGGCTCTCGCCGTCGATCCCCAGGGGCAAGCCTGGCTCTACGTGACGGAGACTTCGCCGGGCCAGCTTAACCCGGTGGCTTCCCTGATTCACGTGCGAGAGAACGGGTCGGATCTGCTCTCCAGGCGCGCCCTGGCCGGCGGAATCCTCGACCGCGCGGAACTCTTCCTCGCGCCCGGCGAGATCCTGCTCGCCGGAGAATCTCAAATGCCGGTGCTCGCCACCACTCCTGACGCCCCGCTGCGCGCCGGTTGTGGAACCTCGGCCCACACCTACCTGGGGGCCTTCGACGCCCACGGCGCCTTGTCCTTCGCCACCTATCTCCCCCCTCAACTCTCCGGTTGGGTCGCCGGGTCTGCGCTGTCCCCTTCCGGCGCATTCTACCGGGGCTCCCCCGATCGCATCGATCGTTTGAACAGGGACGCCGCGCCCCAGTTCGACCTTGCCTGCGTCACCGGAGCGGCCAGCCGCCAAAACCACGCGCGAATCTCACCCGGCCAAATCGTCACGCTGATCGGATCAGGCCTCGGCCCCGAAGATGGGATCTCCGCGGAGCCCTCCGGTGGCCGTTACCCCACATCGCTCGCCGGCGTCCGCGTCCTCATCGGCGGCGAACCCGCGCCACTGCTGTACGTACAGGCCTCCCAGATCAACGCGATCGTTCCCTATGCG
>CAYPUQ010000344.1:0-3449 GCA_964413655.1 uncultured Solibacteraceae bacterium
GTGTCAGGCCTGCGCCGCCGCGTTGACCGAACTGTTGCAGTTTGAAGCGCTAGCCCTGGGTTAAGGCAAAAGATAATGCAGAACCAGAGCTAATGCAGGAGTTTCTTCAAAGGTTTTGAGGAATGATGGGCACGAGGTGCTGACCGCAACGAGTTCGAGTGTGTCACGCAGCAAGGCGCTGGCGAGTGCAGCACTCTGCCTGTCTCCGAGCGCTGCGGGGCCGGTCTTCGACGTCGAGGAGGCAAGAATCGGTGGACGGAAGGTTCCCCAAAGTAGCCCGAGAGCGCCTGGCGGGACTCTGGCCGTAGCGTACGGCGCGGCGGAGACGGCGCTGTTGGGCGTACACTTGACCCATGCGCCGCACGATTGTTCCCCTGCTTCTTATGCCAGTGCTTTGTGCCGCCGAGACGCACACGGTCGTCGCGGAGCGGTATCACAACTCGTTCCATCACCGGCATCCGGTTTTGTTGAAGGTCCGGTCCGGCGACACCGTTGCGACCAAGACGATCGATGCCTGGGGGCACGATCAGCAGGAGCGGCGGGCGGGGATGAATCCGAATCCATTGACGGGGCCTTTTTATGTTGAGGGGGCGGAGGCGGGGGATGCGATCGCGGTGCGGTTCGATCGCATTCGGATGAATCGAGCTACGGCGTGGTCGAATTACCGCCTGCTCCTTCCGGCGCTCACGCCGAGTTCCATCGAGGGCATCTATCCGAACCGGTACAAGCCCGACTTGGTTCACGAGGGGCTCGCCACCAGGGTTCCGTGGGAAGTTGATTTGAAGAACAACCGGGTCCGCGTGCGGGAGCCGCTGTCGAAGGCGGTGAAACTCGACTTTCCGGCGCGTCCGATGCTCGGGTGCGTGGGGGTGGCGGCGCCGGCCGATTTCGGGCCACCTTCGTCGATCTCCGGCCCGTATGGCGGCAACATGGACTACAACGAGATTGTCGAAGGCACGACGCTGTTCCTGCCGGTGTTCCATCCGGGGGCGCTGTTGTTCATCGGCGACGGTCACGCGCTGCAAGGCGACGGGGAGCCGACGGGCACAGGCGTCGAGACGTCGATGGATGTAACGTTTCAGGTGCGGTTGATCAAGAAGGCGGGTCTGTCGAACCCGCGGCTGGAGACGAGCGATTGGATTATTTCGATCGGCAGCCAGCCCGAGTTTCAGAGCCCGCTCGACCGGTCGTTGCAGATTGCGACGTCGGATATGGTTGAGTGGCTGACGAAGGAGTACAAGCTGGAGCCGTGGGCGGCGCATCTGCTGATCGGGTATCAGGGGCGGTACGACGTGATTACGGTGATGGGGTCGATGGCGCTGCGGATTCCGCGGAGTGTGCTGGGGGCGGGGCGGTAGGATGGATCGTCAACGAAGCAGCCGGCCGGTGCGTTCGCGTTCGGCGGTGAAGCCCGATTCGTCTCCGTCGTGGATGAAGAGCATGCCGCGCATGGTGTCGAAGGTCACTTGGGCCCAGACACGGCCGCTGACCGGGTCGCCTTCGTCAAATCCCGCCCATGTAAACTCGACCACGGCGGTACCTTCACGATCGTCGACGCGGCTGACCCGATAGTCGATCGAGGCGTCCATGGCGATGAGCTGCATCTCGCCCTGCCCCTGGTCGTCGAACGTGATGTGGGCTGGACCGACCAAGTCGAGAGCCTCCCGGTCCCACACGTCCGAATCGACAATCAGCCATCGGCCAACAACGACATTCCGATTCATTTGAGCCACTCAGCCAATATACTGGTCCTTGCAGATGACCATCACCCGCCGCAGGCTACTACAGACCGCTTCGGCCGCGGTTGCGCGTCCGCTGATCGCGCAGGCGCGGCAACGTCCGAACGTCATTCTCATCATGACCGACGACCAGGGCTATGGCGATGTATCGCTTCACGGCAACCCGCACCTCAAGACGCCGCACACCGACTCGATCGCGCGCGAGGGTGTTCAATTCACGCAGTTTCAAGTATGCCCCGTGTGCGCACCTACTCGCGCGAGCCTGATGACGGGCCGGTACAACTATCGCACGGGTGTCGTCGATACTTACCTGGGGCGCGCCATGATGTATCCGGACGAGATCACCGTGGCCGAAGTGCTCTCCCGGGCGGGCTATCGCACGGGGATATTCGGCAAGTGGCACCTGGGCGACAACTATCCGCTTCGTTCCATCGACCAGGGCTTTCAGGAGAACGTAATTCACACGGGCGGCGGGATCGGCCAGCCGTCCGACCCGCCGGGCAACACGTACTTCGACCCGGTACTGTTCCGCAACGGCAAGCCGCAACGCTATCGCGGCTATTGCACCGATATCTTCTTCAATGAGGCCGCACGCTGGATTGAACGGAACCGCCGGAACCCGTTCTTCGCGTATATCTCCACCAATGCCCCGCACACGCCGCTGCAGGTGCCGGACAAATTGGTGGAGCCATACCTGCAGATGGGCCTGCGCGAAGACACGGCCAAGATCTACGGGATGTGCCGGAACATCGACGACAATATCGGGCGGCTGTCGGAGCGGCTTCGCGTCCTCGGCCTTGCGGAGAATAGCATGCTGATTTTCCTCACCGACAACGGGCCGCAGCAGGAGCGGTTCAATGCCGGCCTGCGGGGCCGCAAAGGAACCGTCTACCAGGGCGGCATCCGGGTTCCATTCTTCCTGCAGTGGCCGGCGCGGGTGAAACCGGGATCGTCCGTGGACCGGATCGCCGCGCACATCGACGTTTTGCCGACGCTGCTCGACGCTTGCGGCGCGGCTCCGCCCGCGACGAAGATCGACGGCCGCAGTTTGATGCCGCTGCTCGCCGGCGAGGCCGGCAACTGGGCCGATCGTACGCTGTTCACGCAGTGGCACCGCGGCGACGAGCCCGAACTGTTCCGCGCATGCGCCGCTCGGACCCAGCGCTGGAAACTGGCCGACGGCAAAGAACTGTACGACATCGAATCGGACCCCGGCGAGAAAGACGACGTCGCCGCGCGGAACCCCGACATCGCCAAGCGGCTTCGCGCGGAGACGGAAGAGTGGTTCCGGGACGTTTCGGCCACGCGCGGCTATGCGCCGCCGCGCATCCACACCGGCACGCGCCACGAGAATCCGGTTACGTTGACACGCCAGGACTGGCGCGGCTCGCAGGCCGGGTGGGCGAACGACAATGTCGGTCACTGGGAGATCCACGTCGCTTCACCGGGCCGGTACGAGGTGACCGCCGACCTCGCCGAGCCGGTGGGTCCCGGCAGCGCGAGGCTGCAGGTTGGCGGGACGTCCGTGACGGCCGAGGTCGCGGCGGGAACGAAACAGGTGCGGTTTCCGAGGTTGATGCTGGAGTCCGGCGACGCACGGATCCAGGCCACGGTCGACATAGACAACGCCACTGTCGGGCCGCTTTACGTGCATGTCCGGAAGTTGTGATCGCCGCTGGCGGCCAATCTCGCGGGGCGGCGAAGAACAAT
>CAYPUQ010000344.1:3549-6982 GCA_964413655.1 uncultured Solibacteraceae bacterium
ACTGTGTATTGGCCCCTATATGAGCGGCTATTCCAAGATTGAGTGGACCGAGACCACCTGGAACCCCGTTCGTGGGTGCCTGAAGATCAGCCCAGGCTGCAAGCATTGCTATGCCGAGACGTTCGCTGAACGATTCCGAGGGGTTCGCGGCCACCCCTATGAACACGGATTCGACCCTCGCCTCGTTCCGGCCAAACTGACTGAACCACTCCTCTGGTCCTCGCGGAGAACGGTTTTTGTGAACAGCATGAGCGATTTGTTCCAGGATGCCGTTCCGGATGACTATGTGACAGCCGTCGCGGAAGTCATGCTTTGCACCCCGTGGCATACTTATCAAGTGCTGACGAAGCGCTCTGAGCGCCTGCAACGGCTTCTTGGGGGGGGACTGCGGGCCGCTGCTGACGCCGGCCACATTTGGTGGGGCGTCAGCGTGGAGGACAGGCGCTACGGGTTTCCGCGAATTGACCGTCTGCGCAGTTCCGCGGCCAAAGTTCGGTTTCTGAGCGTCGAACCCCTCCTCGAGGATCTTGGCGAACTGAATCTTTCCGGTATCGACTGGGTGATCGTTGGAGGCGAAAGCGGAGCAGGCGCCCGGCCCATGCGGAGGGAGTGGGTGGAATCCATCCGGGAACAATGCGAAAGGGCGAATGTAAGGTTTTTCTTCAAACAATGGGGAGGGGTGAGGAAGGGTAAGAACGGCCGGATTCTGAACGGCAGAACGTACGACGATATGCCGCCGTTGTCTACCGTGCCAGTTCCTTCGGTCCGAGTTCGGCAGGAACTGGCTGATGCCGTTGAGCGCCTGGACAAGGGATGGACAGCCGCTCCGCCCGTGCAACTCAGTCCCGAGTACGTGGCGTAGGATACTGCCACCGGCGCAGCGGTTTTGTCTACCTGTCAAGGATATCTTGAGCGATGCCGATGGCGGAACTGGCGCCGCGCTTGTTTGCCGCGGCAAAGCAGAGCAGATAAAGCGGGCTTGATCGAGAGTTTTTCAGGACCAACCCTCCTGCAACGCCCGCAAAGCAAGAAGAAAGACGTTCGTTGATGAAGTGCTCAATCCTCTTCGTGGTGGCAGTCCGCTCCAGCGTTTCATGAGTTTCTCCGAACAGGTCCAACTTGGTGCCGGACTGGTAGAATCTTTCCCGCCATTTGCTTGTGCCGAAAAGCAAGTCCAGGCGCATCTGCCATGCCTCGCTCATGTCGCCACGGTGCGTGAGCAGCCTCGCGACGCCGACACCAAGGGGAAAGAGGTACCAAAGATCAACTCCCTTGGTATCGGCGAGGCGTTCGATCGTGTTCCACTCGACCTGCATGCCGTACGGATCCAAGAAGACAACCGCGCGCTCCTCATGCCAGTTGCGCTCGCGACACCAGGTTTTCAGAACTTCGTTCGCGTCGCCACGCCGGAATTCGCACCGAGAAATGAGTCCAGAATATTCGGTTCTGAGATTCTTCTTCAACTCTTCGAGCCGTTTGGCTGACTTCTCGATGAAGAGATAACGGTGGAATGGCTTTGGCAGACCGAGCGCAATCTTCGCGCTGCCGTCGCGGTAGCCCGCCGTTTCCTCGTCTTGGTACACATCATCAAACAGCGGCGCTTCGCTCTGAGCCGTCGAGGCAACCCGCGATCCCGTACCGGCGAATGCATCCACGAACCACGTCCTGAAGAAGCTTGCCCTCTTGTTTCCAACGAAGATCTGCTGGTACGCCAGAAGGTATTTACGAAGGCAGGCGAGTTTGACTTGCGTCCATGTCCCACCGAATTTGTGTTCGGTCACATAAGACTCCATCTGGGGTGGCCAGCAACCTCTTTGTAGCAGAATCGGCAAACTATTCTCGCAAGGCATCGATCGCACGAACCGGGCGCTGGCATGCCGTGCGTCTGAACTCGGGAGTAGGTGTGGCCGCTCGCTGGTCCTCTGACGTCGCATCCCACGGTTCCTACGGTAGAATCGGAAACTCATAGCCCGGTACCGTGAACAAAAAGATCCTTCTCGTTTCCGCCCTGATTATCCTCGCCGCCGTTACCGGCGCCGTCGTGATGATGTGGCCGTCCGCGCGGACGCCACAGCCTGGGGCGCGTGGGCTGGAGTCCATTGCCGTGCCGGACGGGTTTCGGGTGGAACTCGCCTCGGCGGATGGCGTGGTTTCCTATCCGATGCTCGGCGAGTTCGATGACCGGGGGCGGCTATTCCTATGCGAGTCGTCGGGTCAGACGATGAAGACGCCGGAGATGTCGGCCGATCCGAACTACCAGGTCAGTTTGCTGGAAGACACCAATGGCGACGGCATGTTCGACAAGTCCACCGTCTTCGCCGATAAGCTGACACTGCCGGCGGGCGCGGTCTGGTTGGACGGCAGTCTGTACGTGGCCGCGCCGCCCGACCTGCTGCGGCTCACCGACACCAATGGCGACGGCCGCGCCGACAAGCGCGAAGTGGTGGTGACGGGCTGGAACCTGTCTGCGAACGCAGCGAGCCTGCATGGGCCGATTCTTGGCCCCGATGGCTGGCTGTATCTCACCGACGGACGCCACGGATACAAGATCCGAACCAAGGAAGGCGAACTGTTCGAAGGCAAGGCGTCCCGCATCTGGCGCGTGCGGCCGGACGGCTCCGGGCTGGAGTGGTTCGCCGGCGGCGGCTTCGATAACCCGGTGGAAGTTGTGTTTACCCCGGCCGGCGAAATGATCGGCACGATGACATACTTCACCGATCCGAAGGCCGGCGAGCGCGACGCGCTGCTGCATTACGTCGAGGGCGGCGTGTATCCGAAGTGGCATCCGGTGGTCGACGAGTTCGTCCGCACCGGCGACCTCATGCCGGTGATGACCAAGTTCGCCCGCGTCGCTCCGTCCGGCCTGCTGCGGTACACCGGGCGCACGTTCGGGCCGCGGTACCACGGTAATCTGTTCAGCGCCCAGTTCAACTCTCATCGTGTGTTGCGGCACGTGCTCGAACGCAGCGGCGCGACCTATCGCACCATGGACTCCGATTTCCTGACCTCGGTGGACCCGGATTTCCACCCCACCGACGTAATCCAGGCACCCGACGGCAGTCTGATCGTTATCGACACGGGCGCGTGGTTTATCCACGGCTGCCCGCTGTCGCGCGAGGGCAAGCCGGACATCCGCGGCGCGCTCTACCGCGTCCGGGCGATGAAGCCCCATCCGAATCCCGGTCCTTCGCCGGTGGAACAGGCGTGCGATCGCGTATTCGCGCATTACCGCTCCGGTACGCCGGCGGACGCCGAGGCGATCCGCGCCGCGCTCTCCGATCCGCAGGCCGACGTACGGATTGCCGCGGCGCGGTCGGCCGGAATGCTCCGCGACCGGCTGGCGGTGGAGCGGCTGATGACGATGGTGGGGTCCGACGAGGAGCCGGTGCGGCGGCAGGCCGCCACCGCGCTCGGCCAGATCGCCGACCGCCGC
>CAYPUQ010000345.1:0-6882 GCA_964413655.1 uncultured Solibacteraceae bacterium
ACGTCCAGCCCGAGCCCCTTGAGAAAGCCCATGAGCCGCTCCACGGAGAAGTCGCTGAGGCGTCCGCGGATGATGTAGGACACCTTGGGCTGATCGATCCCCATGAGTTCGGCGGCCGCTTGCTGGGTGAGTCCCCGCTCGTCGATCGCACGGGTAATCGCCATGGCCAGGTCGGCCTTGGCGAGCTCCAGACAGCCCGCGTCGCCGTAGACGTTCCCGCTGCCGCGGATTACGGTGATCTGGCGAGTGCGCATTCGCTTGGCGCGGCATGAGAGGGCCATTCTCTAATATGCTATCATTAGCATGCAATGGTCAAGCAATATCGGCGCACGGGGAGCGAACGTGGAATCTACTCACGCTGCGCTCCAATGCCTCGTATTCGCTCCGTCAGCACCTCAGGATGCTTTTCTGCCACCTCCAGCAGCCGAAGCGTCGGTCCGTCCGGCTCACGAGCCCCACGCTCCCATGCCCGCACCGTGCTCGCACTGACGTTGAGCATCCCGGCAAAGACAGGTTGAGAGGCGCCCAGGTTGCTCCGCACTCGTGCAATCCGGGCCGCTGAGTACTTCGGTGGCGGCGCCACGCGAGCTTGGCGAGCGGTCACTTTTCGGCGGCGTACACGGGCGGCCTGAATGTCACCCTTCTCGATAGCGAGCGCCTCTTTCAGGCCCTGGACGAGCAGCTCGCCGAAGCCCTCTTCCGTTACCCCAATCCGATCGCCAATCATCACCTATCCTGCTTGAGCTGTGTGGCCAGCCCGCGGATCACCCTTTCTGGTCCTGCGTCAGCGTGCCTTGCGCGCTCTTATGAAATGCCAGAATCAAGTAGAGCTTCGACCTGGCACGGACAGGTGCGTGTAGATCCGCGTCGTCGAGAGCTGCGCGTGGCCGAGCATCTCCTGGACGTCCCCGATGTCGGCACCGCCCTCGTGCACTAGAGAGGGCGCGCACCTGCGGGCGGCCCAACCAGGCAGGAGGGGGCGTTCCCTATGTTCCGTCGCGACGGGCGGATGGTGGGTCAGAACTGAGAACAAGCTCAAAACTCCGACCCCTCATCCGGCCTATTCGTCAGTTGCCGCCATAGCGATGAAGAACAGGAGCGGAGCCAGATACGAAACTGCCACGTAGCTCCACGTCACGATGGTTGCTCGCCGCCTATAAGGGGATGGCCTCGAGCGAAAGCGATCGAGAAGACCGTAGTACCGTTCATCCTGCAACAGGAACATATAGGCTGCGGTTAGGAAGATCGCCACACCTCCTATACCCAACACTCCGCCAATCCCGCGGTTCATGAAGGAGGGACCAAATACTGCTCGCACCAGCCCGAGCGCCAGAGCAACGTTCATGATCATCGCACCCGCGAAGGCGCTTGCCGTAAGGTAAGAAGCCATGTACACGTCACCGCGCCATGCTTTGACGCTCCCTTCAAGGAGAGCTGAATAAGCATCCTCGTACGCCGCGCGCGCTCGTTTAGCAGTCATCTTCCGCATGAATCGCTTAGCACTCAGCTATGAACCTTCCGACAAACCAAGCGCCACTTAGCGCGAGGCCCGGTAGCCCCGCCATGCCAACGCCCGACATGAACGCGTCAGCTGCGTGCCAGCCCGCCTCTCCCCAGTCCCCATCACCGATGCTAAGGGTCATCTGAGAGCCGCTCACTGCGATTCCCGCAATACCGAAGCGCCTTGCGGCGGCTCGCGCTGCTCTCCCGCTGGCGACAATCGCGTTTCTCCCAGCCCCCGTGGTGCCGTTCGGGTGCTTGCTGACTCTAAACCACCGGCCATCTTTCCCGCGCCACTCCATCGCGTCGCCATAGCCACGGATCGAGGTTTCCGCAGTCATGGTGTTCGCTGTTCCGCCAACCATGATCCCGAGGTTGCCAAGGCACTTCGCCCCTTGTGCACCCACAACTCGCACTGCCCGAGCGCCCGTCTCATATAGCGACTGAACCCACGCACCCGCATCAATCCGCGCCGGCGTACCGCCAGAGCTGCGGGGAGCCGTGACGGTTACCTCAGGAAGACACTGGGCGTTCTCGGCCGTCTTCTCGCAATCCGCGAGCCCAAACGGATCCCATGAGTTCATTGGATCCCCGCCCGCGTATCCGTAAAGGCTTGAGCCACCTCCAATGCCGATCGGATCTTCCTGGGTGAAAGGAGCGGTTCAGCGGTTCGTCGTACTACGCGGCCTTCGAACTCGTTGCTGCTGTTCTCCTTAGCGGTTCGGCTTTTCCAGAAGCCGTCGTAGTTTCTGTTTTCGCCGATGATGCGAGTTTCTCGGCCGCGACGCCAAGATTCGTTGCGCCGCTGTGTTAGGCCGATCGTTCCCCGCGCAAGTATCACGGGAAACTCAAAGCAACCCTAGACTTCCGCACTCCTCCTTAAGCCAACGGATCCACGTCCAATCCGGATCGCTCGCGAGGTCGATTGAACGGTTACCCGGAGGCAAATCCGCTCGACCGAACATCAGTAATAAGGACTCGTAGGCTGCCTGTCGCACGCCGACCGCCTTTGACTCGTCCAGGAAGGACTGAAGCAGCGCCGCCGCATCTCGGTATTTGGTCTCAGGGGAGGATGTTGAGCAGATTCCGAACGCCGCACCGCCCCGCACGCTGCCGGATGGATCTGATCGGAGGAGCGGACATAATGCCTCGCGCCGCTCTGTATCGCGAAGGTGCACAAACAGTCGGCGTACCGCTTGCTCTCGTACGTCATCGTCCTCGTGCTCAAGCAGAACTCTCAGCTCACTCTTGTGCAGCTCGAGTTCCGCGGTTGGAGCACGAGTCAGGTATTCCAGCAACTCGTCAGGATCTCGCCACGGCTGTAGGTTCATGCCAGCGAATTCATTTCCACCAGTCATTTCACGGCGCTGCGAAGCGCGTCTTCCGCGCGATCCAGCATCCGACTAGCCTCTCCCAGCACGCGTTCGAATGCCCGTCGCTCGAGACACGCCGGCGCACCGCGACCTCGCCGCGAGCCAATCGCAAGGCCAGCTGACTCGCTACAGCTAAGAGGAAGAGCCCGGCTTTAACTGCGCCGGGCTGTCCGAGAAAGCCCTTTGGCGTGTCAACTCGCCCTGTTCCGGAGGCGGACAAACGTTGGAGCACGAGTAAACCGCTTCGGTTCTCCAAGAAGGAAGAATGCGTCTGACCCAAGATGTTCGCGTATGGATGCTTCGCGCCGCACCGTTTCGGCGGCATCCCACTCGTCTGGAGTTTCGGAAGTCAATAGCACCCACGATCGCTGCCCTCGCCGCTTTGCAAACGCGGGAGCCGATTCAAGTCGATCCTCCCCAAAAAACGCTCTGTAGGCTGGTCCAAAGAAGTTCGCCCAATAGATGCCGGGAAGGTGCTGTTTTCGATCTGTTCCCTGAGCTCTGCCACCTTCTGGACGACCTGAGCGCCCTGTCCAAGAATCGATGACGTTCTTTGACCAGTATTCCTCCCTGTAGCACACGTGGCCGTACTGGCCGTTGACTGCTTCGAAAAGTTGGTGCGCTATTTCAAAACACTCCGCAACACGACGGTGACCTCCAGGCTGAACCTTGAAGGTGAAGTGCAGCGAGTCTAAGTCATTGCCTTCGTTCCACCACATCACAGTGGCATCGTAGCGCTGTCGCTTCTGAAAGTGAAAACTGCCCATCCGTCGGTTGAGCGCTCCTCCGGACCATGCTGCGACAAAAGCATCCGTAGCACGCAAATCAAAACGCTCTGTCAACGGCTCATGCGTGCCGAATCTGTCCGGCGCCGATCCGAAGTCCGTGGTCAGCACTCGAAGAACGCGTTCAGCCGCTGTCGCGTTCCCGAGAGGCCAATCGGTCTCCACCAAAAGCTTCAGTTCTCTCACGGTTGATCACTTGGGAATGTGGCGGATTACTTCAACCAGTCCGCGCTCGATGTACGGCTCGAGGTGACGAGAGATCGTCGTGCCTGCTTCGCGTACATGGATAATCAACTTCTGTCCGTCCTGGAGATTACCGATCATCTCACGAATCTGTGCTGACAGGCCAACGTGCTGAGTGTTCTTGGCTTCGTGGAAGACATTCGCGGCTCGGTTGACGAAGTCAGGGATCCGGCTTCCCAGACGTTCTGCAGTGTTCTTCGCCAGCCCAGTTGCCTGCTGTACAAAGGCTTCACCAGCACGCCCAAGCTGGTGCGCACGGGCGGAAGCAACCTGCGCGGCACGCTGCCCCGCCGGGGTTCTTGCCGCAGCGGCGATCCCTTTGCCGGCGGCAACCAACGCGGCGGCACACGCGGTCGGAACAACTACGCAGGCTGGGGTCAGCCCGAACGGATCCGCGAAGTTGATCGGATCCCCGTTCGCGAACCCATACAGGTTCAGCCCACCAGCCAGCCCAATCGGATCTTCCTGGGTGAAAGGAGCGGTTCAACGGTCGGTCGTACCGAGTGCCTCGGAAGTTGCTGGTGCTCTTCTCTTTAGCCGCCCAGTTTTTCAGAAGCAGTCGTAGTTTCGTGATTTCCGCCTGGGGAGGCCAGTTCTCGATTCGAGGGACGATTGCGAAGATCGGCTGAAGTATCTGCCTCAAGAAGCCCGATCTTCACGCCGGCAAGGGTCTGGTACCCATGGACCAGCCGGCCTAAACCGCTCCAGCTGCGACAGAATTTAGAGAAGAACAGCGACAGAATTTAGAGAACCCACACTCGGCTCCGGGACCGCCTAGTCGTATGCATCCTTGCGATCGCGGACAGCCCGCACCTCGATCAAGCGCGCGTCATCGTCCACGTGGTAGATGATGCGATAGTCGCCCACCCGTACCCGCCAGAGATCAGTACTGCCTCGGAGTTTCTTGCAGCCGCGCGGACGAGGGTTGGCCGGCAGCGCATCCAATTGGCCCGCGACGCGGCCCAAGGCCGCATCGGGCAGCGCCTCGAGCTCCTTCCGCGCGGAGCGCGCGAGCCGGAGCTCGTACACGCTACTTCGCCGAGCGTCGGGGCTTCAGGCGCCCTCGGCGTTCCAGCCGGCGCCGGACGGTGGTCCACGCCACCGTGCGCTCGCTTGCTCGGCTGCGCGCGAGAGCCACATCAAAGAGATCCTCCCAGAGAGCGCGGTTGCGCTCCAGATCGATCAGTACGCCGGTGCGCTTGCCCCGAGCGTCGTAGAGGTACTTCACGCCGCGCATATAGCTGCTCCTGGCTCGAAAGGCCGTGAGTATCGGCTACCCCACTCCGTGATGACTTCCCCGCCTCCTCCCTTGCAAGCTAATCCCGCCCCTCCTCTGAGGGGAGCGGACCGCCGCGCTCCTCCAGCTTCGCCGAGGCGCTCGCCTTCATCTCTCCAAGGCATGTCTGGCACCGGAGTTGATAGTTCCCTTCCAGTTACGCCACTACTTGTAGCCCAGGGACTCTCCGACCTCATACCGGCGCCACACGCGCTTCTCTCGTTGCTTTGTAGCTCGAGTTCCCTCCAGAATCTCCTCACGCATCCAGCACTCGCATTCCAGCCAGCTTCGATCCCACAGACACGTTGCAACCATCAGCGTACAGCAGCATGCCCGCGCCTTCAAGTGCCTCGGCCCTGTGTCGCGCCTCAAGTAGGATCGGCGAGCGGGTCAAGCCTCAGCCCTGGTCGGAATCACCAGTCGGAGTGCATTGAACAATCACCCCACGAGTCACATCCCGCTGAACCGGGACACCGGGCCCCTTCGTCTACAGGACACGGAGACCTAGTCAAATCGCACAGAGCGTAGAATGGCCAAGAGGGAATCGCGCGCGGCTCGATTAGGGCTCCGTGCGTGGATCGTGAGGATGCTGTCCTCCTCTAACTGGAACGTTCCGAAGACAAACCGCCCCGGAATTGTCGTCGCTTCAGAATAGTAGCTGATCAGATCGGCGTGCTTACCTCCGAGGACATCGCGACACACTAGCACATCTTCCATTACGGACGATGGCTCAAAGACCTCAGGGCTCTCACGACGAATGCGATAGAAGACGGTCAAGCCGTCAGCGCGCCAAGTCTCTCCTATGCCACCTGCTGCCGGGATGATGTCTTGCAACTCAGCTCTTGATGGCAACAGTAATGAGAACCGGTGGAACTGAGCCTGAGTGCGCATCCAGCCGCTCAGTACTACTGAAGGATCGGGACATGCATCAACCGTATGAACCTCAGTAGAAGCAAGAGGCTGTTCTTGTCGTGCGCCACCTGATTCGAGGCCCGGATCTGTACCGCACCCAATTGCTATCAAGAGCGCTCCAAGAACAACGAAGGGAGGAATTGTCATGAGGACACCTGGTTAGTACGCACAGCGGCCGGGGCGTCCGGATGCAGCGTTGTAAATGTTCTCCCATATCATTGCTTGGTGCTCCTCATGGAGCCGTTGCGCTCGCGTGCGATAAGGATTCCCCTGCACACCGATTCTGTAAGCATGAGCAAATTCGTGTGCAAGAATCTGTGCCGGATCTGAGAAGGCGACCGCATCACGTCTGCACTCGCCACCGACGCGCGTTGCATAGGCGTAGGCGTCCCAGTCGTGGAACAAGCGGATTAGTCGTAACTCTGGCTGATAGTGGGAGGATACCCTTGAGTACTTGACGGTGTACGTCTCAGGGGCACGAACCACCTCGCCGAATGCCGCCTGGATTCCTTCGAATCCTCTGCTATTGCGTTTGGGTGTAAAGCTTCGCACACAATTCCCTCTATCCAAGTGAATCGTGCTATTGGTAAAGCGTTCCGTTGCGCCTCGCAGTTCCTCAACTTCGCTGGGCGAGCCCTCGTAGCAGACCTTCAGCCCAAAGGGATCACTAAGATTGATCGGATCGCCCTCGGCATATCCGAACAGGTTTAACCCTCCCGCCAGCCCGATCGGATCTTCCTGGGTGAAAGGAGCGGTTCAACGGTCCGTCGTACCGAGTGCCTCGGCAAGTCGC
>CAYPUQ010000346.1:0-1683 GCA_964413655.1 uncultured Solibacteraceae bacterium
AAACTCTGATCTATGCGCGTCCTCTGGGTAGTGGCCGCGGGCGTCCTTTCGCTGCCCGCAGGCGCCCAACCGCGCGAGGATCCGCGCGCCATCTCGATCCACCCTTTCACAGGCCACCCGGGCGGCACGTTCATCGCCACCGTTCGCGGCAGCGGCCTGACCGGTGCGCGCGCCGCCAGCACCGGCAGTGCGCCCTTTACGGTTGCGGTGGAGAGTATGGAAGTGGAGTCTCCCAGCGAGTCCTCCGGCCGCAATAGGGGCCGGATCGATCTGGTAAAGCTGAGCATTGAAGTGTCGCAAGACGCGAAGCCCGGCCGCTACCCGATTCGGTTAATCACCCAGAACGGCGTCTCGAACGCGCTGCCGCTGCGCATCGTGGGAGATCCAGTGCTCCCCGAGCCTGCGGGAACACATGAAACACAGGAATCGGCCGTGGCAATCTCGAAGCTTCCGGCGGTGTACTCCGGACGCCTCGCTCAGCGAGGCGAGGCTGATTACTACTCCTTCCACGCAGAGGCCGGCCAAACCCTCACATTTGAAGTGATCTCCGGCTTCCCGCAGGTCGCTGCCGCGGGCTCCGCGGCAACGGTGGCCAAATTCGATCCCGCAATCACGATCTATGAACGATCGGGAAGCTGGTTTGACCCCAAGCGTCTGAATCGCATCGCATACAACGACGAGCCGGTATGGGTCTTCGGCAAGCCCACGGACGCCCACCTCGTTCACCGTTTTGACAAAGCCGGCGGCTATCTGTTGCGCGTCGAAGCCTTCGCGGGCCAGGGCGGCCCGGACTACAGCTACGAATTAAAGGTCGCTCCAGGCGCGCTGCCACCCGATAGGCCGTCCGGCGGCGAAGGGGGCTGGGACGAGCGCGGCTGGACGCGTCGGCTGGATGCGGCCCGCTTGAGCCAACTCGCGAAGCGCGGCGGCAAAGATACCAAGCAACCGTTCATCGAAACGTACCGCGCCGCGCCGGAACCAGCGATCTTCAAGATTCCCGGCACGCTCGAAGGCGCTCTTGCTCATCCCGGCGAAACGCATCGAGCACGCTTCCATCTGGATCAGCCGGCCGACATCGCGATCGAAATCGAAACGCCGGCCGCGGCGCCGCCGTTTTTCAATCCGATCTTCCGCCTCTTGGACAAAGACGGCGAGGAAGTGGCCAGCAACATTTTGGCGGGCATGGGCGCATGCACTGGCGCTTTGACCAAATCGATACAGGCCAAGACCATCCTCCCACTGCGTGATACCGGCGACTATGTACTCGAGATCCGCGATGCCACGGCCGACCTCGCCGGCGAGGATTTTCTGTATCGCGTGCAGGTCCGGCCGCAGGTTCCGCATGTTGGCGGCGTCAGGATTGATGCGGACAGCGTGAATCTCCGCCAGGGAGAAGCGAAAGCAATCCGGGTCACATTTGACCGCGAAGAGGATTACCGCGGCGCGGTGACTGTCGCCGCGGAGTCGCTTCCGTCCGGTGTCTCGCTTGTTGCCGGGGCCGATTTCGAGCCGGACAGGGATCCGCCCCTCGCGATCGGTAAGCGCGAGCGCTACACACCGCGGACGGAGCGAGTAGTCGTTGTGCTCATCGCCAGCACCGGCGCGACAGTCTCCGAGGAACCCCAGGATATCCGTCTGGTGGCGCGGCCGCTGGTGGATGGCGAGCCTGGCGAAGTTCTCTTT
>CAYPUQ010000346.1:1783-6786 GCA_964413655.1 uncultured Solibacteraceae bacterium
CAACCAGTGACATTCCGGCGTGAGATCGCCGGCATTCTCACCAAGCACGGCTGCAATAGCGCTGCGTGCCACGGCGGGGTCAAGGGCCAGGGCGGCCTCAAACTCTCAGCCAACGCGCTCTACCCGGCCGATGACTACGAATGGATCGTTAAAGGTGGCGGCTACCAGGTACTCACCGACGAGGTGAAAGGCGAACGGATTCCGCGCATCGATCTGGCGAATCCGCCAAAGAGCCTGCTGCTTCAGAAGCCAACCATGGCCGCTCCACACGGCGGCGGCAAGCGTTTCGAAGCGGATTCCGAGGACTACACGACGATCCTGGATTGGATTCGCAACGCCGCTCCATATAGCAGTGGCAATCCGTCCGCGGACGCAAGCCTGGCGCGTCTGGAGATATATCCTTCCATGGCAGTTCTTGCCCTGGAAGCGGAGCACCGGCTGCTGGTTACCGCACACTTCAGCGACGGCCACGCTGAGGATTACACCCATCAGGCGCTGTATACCGTAAGTGACGGCGAGATCGCATCGGTTAGCCAAGGCGGCGTGATCGGCGCCAAGCGGCGCGGCGAGACCTCCATTCTGGTCCGCGCGGCCGGCCAGGTCGCCAGTGTCGGCGTCGGTGTCATCGGCCCGCCAATCGAAGCCTACCCGAGAATCCCACGCAACAACTTCATCGACGAGCATGTGTTCGAAAAGCTGCGCAAGTTCCGGATCCTCCCATCCGATCTGGCAAGCGATTCGGAATTTCTGCGGCGCGTCTGCCTCGATTTAACCGGCACTCTCCCTCCGCCCGAGCGCGTGCGCGAATTTCTGGCCAGCGCCGACCCGCGAAAACGCCAGGAGTTGATTGACGCGCTCATCGCCTCGCCCGAATTCGTCGATTATTGGACGTTCCGGTTCGCCGATCTCTTTCGCGTCTCGATTTTTGCCAACGGCTTGTCACCCAAGGGGATGGCGGAATATTGGGAATGGATACGCCACAACATCGAGACCAATCGTCCCTACGACGAGGTGGCGCGCCAGCGGATTTCCGCCGAGGGCTACAAGCCGCCGTCACGCCATTTCCTGCCCTACAACCAGATTGGGAGCCCTGCCGACACCATGGCCGAAGAGGTCCGCGTCTTCATGGGGCGCCGTCTCGATTGCGCGCAGTGCCATAACCACCCCTACGAAAACTGGAGTCAGGATCAATTCTGGGGCATGGCCGCGTTCTTCTCACGCATGTTCCGTATGGGACAGGTGGTGGTGGACCATCCAACGAATATGGATTTGGGCACAAAGGACGTGGGCGGCAGCATGGAACTGCTGCATCCGCGGACAAAGGCCGTCGTGAGACCCGCGGTGCTCGACGACTCGCCGCTGGCCGTGACTCCTGCAGGCAATCCGCGTCAGGAACTGGCACGCTGGATGACCTCGCATCCTTATTTCGCCGAGGCGGCGGCAAACCGCATCTGGGGACACTTTTTCGCGCGCGGCCTTGTGGATCCCGTCGACGACTTTCGCTCCACGAATCCGCCGACGCACCCCGAGTTGCTCGCCGCGCTGGCGGCCGACTTTCGCGACCACGGTTATAATCTGCGCCATTTGATGAAGACCATTGTTTCGTCGCGTACGTACCAGATTTCCCGCGAGCCGAACCTAACCAATCGCGAGGATGTGACTAATTACTCGCGATCGCTGTCGCGCGGTTTGGACGCCGAGGTGCTGCTGGACGCAGTCGCGGACGTAACGGGAATTCCGGAGGCCTTCTCGACCGCCATCACTGACGGCGCCATCGTTGGGCAAGCCCCGGCGGGCACTCGTGCGGTTCAGCTACGTGACCCAGACACGTTCTTCTCGCGCTTTCTGGAACTCTACGGGCGCGCCAATCGCGGGGCCATCCCCGAACGTAACAACAGGCCGAACCTTAGCCAGGCTCTGCACGTGCTTGCCGGGGCAACCTATGTAGATCGTCTCGGCCAGCCGAACAGCCGTCTGGCAAAGCTGCTGCAATCGGGGGCGGCCGACGAAGCGATTTTCACCGAGTTCTACCTGGCCGCGCTCAGCCGGCCGCCCGCCGCCGATGAGGTACGGGAGTTGAAAGCGATCCTCGCACGGCGCGGCGACCGCGAAACGGGGCTGCGCGAATTTGTCTGGGCGTTGTTGAGTTCCCGCGAATTCGCGGAAAATCATTAGAGGAGGGGCGATGCAACATCCTACGAGCCGCAGAAGTTTCGTAACCGCCGGGTCGCTCGGGTTTCTCGGTCTCTCGCTGCGGAACGCACTCGCGGCAGCGGCTGAAAGCAAGTCTCCCGGAGAGGCGAAAGCGAAGGCGGTCATCCTCTTCTGGCTCGAAGGCGGACCCAGCCACATCGATACGTGGGACCCGAAGCCGAACAGCAACTTCAAGCCAATCTCAACTAACGTGCCGGGCATCCAGATCTCCGAACTGCTGCCCAAGATGGCGAAGCGCATGGACAAGTTTGCGCTGGTCCGGTCTATGCACACCCGCGGCACGGACCATCCGCAAGCCACGCACTACGTGGTCACAGGCCACGAGATTAATCCGGCGATGCAGTTCCCCAGTTTGGGTTCGATCATCACCAAGGAGTTGGGTCCGCGTAACGCGGTACCCGCGCACGTGCTGGTTCCAAAATGGGACCGGACGAGACAATACGAGGAATATTTCCGGGCCTCGTTCCTTGGCGGCGATTACGATCCGATGTGCATTCCGGACCCCGCCAAGCCAGGCTTCGAGGTCACGGACCTGAGCCTGCCCAAGAATGTCTCGCAGGCCGCGGTGGAGAGCCGCACGGCTTTTCTGAATGCGGTGGACCGGCGGTACCGCGCCCTGGAGGAAACGGCGGAGCACACGAACATGGATGCCTTCACCGCACAGGCATTGAAAATGATCCTGACTCCGGCGGTTCGGGATGCTTTCGATCTGTCGAAAGAATCCGAAAAGCTGAAGGAGCGCTATGGCAAGGATTCGATCGGCCAGTCCTGTCTTCTGGCGCGCCGATTGGTCGAGGCGGGCAGCCGTTTCGTGACGGCGGCGGGATACCACGGCACTTCCTGGGACACGCACAGCGACAACGATAAGGGCCACCGTGACCGTCTGACGCCCCCTCTGGACCGGACGCTGACGGTGCTGGTGGAAGATCTGGAAGAGCGCGGCTTGCTGGAATCGACGCTGGTGATCGCAATGGGCGAATTTGGCCGTACCCCGACAATAAACGCCAACCTCGGTCGCGACCACTGGCCGAACTGCTGGTCTCTGGCATTAGCGGGCGGTGGCATTCGAACTGGCCAGGTGGTTGGCGCTAGTGACGATCGCGGCTACCACGTAACAGAGAACGTCGTGACCATGGGCGATCTGTACGCGACCATTTATCAGGCATTGGGCATTGACTGGAAGAAGGAATACATGAGTCCCATTGGCCGGCCGGTGAAGATTGCCAATTCGCTCGACGACAAGACCGGGACGCCAGTGAAGCAATTGCTCTCGTGAACGCTCGATATCGACGCTGCCGCGATGTCGCCGGACCAGATCGCCGGCAGGGACGTCAACCCGGTTGACAGCGAGTTCAGCTTCCACTTGGCGCTCGGCTTCACGAGTCCTGCCCCTGCGTGGTGTCGCGTGGCTCTCCGGCGTGGTATCAGGCCATCACTGAAACGCTGAGGTGAGGGGTAGAATTGGAAACACATCATGCGCAGACAGGATGAATCACACAGAACCAGGCGTGCCTTCGTTCAGTCCGCCGCTGCGGGCTTGGGAACTGGCGGCGCTGCGATGCAGGCCAGCGAAACGCTGGCGGTATACGGTGGTCCGCGTGCCGTCACAGTTTCGGCCGACAAGGCCGCTGCCATCGTGAAATGGCCCCGGTACGGAGCTGAAGAGAAGGATGCGATTCATTCACTTCTCGAAACGAACAAATGGTATGCAGAAATTCCACTGCTCGAAAAAGAGCTGCGGGACCGGCTGAAGACACCATATGTGAAGACACATATGAACGCAACGAGCGCGCTAATGTCCATGTTTTTCGCCTTGCAGTTCGAGCCAGGCAGCGAAATACTGGCGCCCTCGTATACTGCATGGGCGACGACTGCGCCGATGCATCTGTTTCAGTACGTGCCGTCGTTTGTCGATATTAGTCCGCGTTCCCTGACGTTCGACCTCGAAGACGCAAAGAGGCGCCTCACGTCCCGGACCAGGGCAGTCCTCGTCATGCATTCGTTTGGTAACCCCTGCGACATGGATCAGATTTGCGCCTTCGCAAAAGAGAAAGGCTTGCTGGTTTTGGAAGACGCCGCCCAGGCGCAGGGAGCGTCGCTGCAGGGGAAGCCTGTCGGCACATGGGGCTCCATCGGCGTGTTCAGCATGCAGAGCAGCAAAGTGCTGCCGGCCATTGAAGGTGGTGTCGGGATCTATCAGACACGGGAGCACTATGAGCGCGCGACCACTTTCGGCAATTACGAGCTGCCGAACTCATTTCCTCCTGACAGCCCATACCGCATCTACCACGGCACGGGATTCGGACCCAAGTTGCGCATCCATCCGCTGGCCGCGAGTATCGCACGCCAACAACTGCGCAAACTGGATGCTCACAATGACCTGGTTGACAAACAACTCCGCCTGCTCAACGAGAGACTGTCCGAGTTGCCTGGTTTCTCCTATCCGTACACGCGCCCGGACGCCAAGAGGGTTTACTGGGCAAGCAATCTGGTATTTATCGACGAGCAGAAGGCGGGGTGCCCGAAACAGGCGCTGCTGAGAGCGCTGCGAGCCGAGGGTGTCGAGGCCAGAGACGGAAGCTATGAAGAACAGCACCGGTATAAGCTCTATTCTGAAGCGAAGTGGTGGCACCATCCAGTTGCGATCCCGCGGGATCTGGCTGGCACCACGCAGGTGAATAATCAGGCCGTGCGCCTTCCGATTTTTCATGAAGAAGCTCCCGGCCTGATTGAGCAGTACATCAAAGCGTTCGAGAAGGTATGGGCTCATCGATCTCAGTTGAGCTAGC
>CAYPUQ010000347.1:0-6778 GCA_964413655.1 uncultured Solibacteraceae bacterium
AACCAAAAAGGCTGCCGGCTTCGCCCCCTCTTTGATACACTCAAAGACCTAAGCAGGCGCTGGGCCGGCCCTTCCGCGAAAACCGATGAGATCTCTGTCGACTCTAGCAGTTCTTCTGTTCCTCCTTGCGGCCGGAGACGCCTCTGGCGCGCCACGTTCGGCCGCGGACGCGACGGCCACGTTCCGCCAATACTGCTTTCAGTGCCACGGCAAAGCGGCCGCCATGGGCGGCGTGAACATCGAGCAACTCACCTCCGAGCCGAACCCGGGCGAGAAGTTCCAGCAATGGGAGAAGGTCGCAGCCGCTCTCCAGCACAAACAGATGCCGCCGGCGAAGATGCCGCAGCCGCCCGACGCCGAGCGCACCCGCGCCGTCGCCTGGATTCATGAGACGCTCAGCGATTTTGCCGAGAGGCACGCCGGCGACCCGGGTCCGGTGACGATCCGGCGCCTTACGAGCGCCGAGTACGACTACACAATTCAAGACTTAACGGGCGTCGACCTGGATCTGGACCGGGACTTTGCCACGGATTCAGTCGGGGGCGAGGGATTCACCAACTTCGGCGATGTCCAGTTCATACAGGACGCCACCCTTGAGCGTTATCTCGAGACGGCCAAACTCGTCGCCGCTCGCGCCATTATTGGCGCCGGCCCACTGGCGTTCTCCACCAGTCCCGGCAAAACCGGAGTCGAGCTCTCGGCGATTCGCCGGATTCAAGAGATCCACAACACGCACGGTTTCCGGTCTTCGTCGGGCGAAGGCGGGCGACCGTTTGGCCTGGACAAGTATGCGAAGGCGTTCTACGCCGCCTGGCGATACCAGCACCGCGCAGCCCTGGGCGAGCCGAACGCGACCATGGAAGCCATCGCAGTTCGTGAAGGCGTGGCTCCCCGCTTCCTGGAGCACATCTGGAGCGTCCTTCAGCGGCCTTCTCCCACCTATCCCACCTCGGACGCCGTCAAGCGCTGGCGCAACATTCCCCCGCCCGGAGCGATCACCGACGAGGAAGCGCGCAAGGCCGCTGGGGAAGTCCGCGACTTCGTAATCGGCTGGACCCGATTCTTCTTTGCGGCTGGGCAAGAGGCGGCCGGCGGGCAAGGCGACGAGCGCGCCCTCATCCTGACGCCCGAGTCCATTGATGCTTCCCCCAGCAAGAGGATGCGTTTTGCCGTCCGGGCGCGTCGTGGAAAAAAGAGCGCCGAGTTCTACCTCTCCCTCGTGCCGCTGAATCCAAATTCCAAGGACAAGCCGATCGTCCTATGGCGCAATGGGACCATCCGGTTTCAGGGCCGCGATCGCGGAATCCGCGAGGGCCGGCCGCTGGCGTCCGTGCTCGGCGAGGAAACCCGGGCCACGCTCGCCTTCGGCATACGGCCGGACGGCGGCCCAATCGACGCGAATTCTTTCGCGACCAGCGGCGAGACGACCCTAGGCATCGAGGTTCCTCTCCCTGACGACGTGGGAGGACTCAGCATTCAGATCGAGGCTGAGATTGTCTCGGGTGAGCGCCGCGACGCGGTACTCCGCTGCACGATCTCCGACCGCGAGGATGTTTCCACCGGAAGATCGTCCTGGACGCTGCTCGGACACCCCGATACTGCCGGCTTTCAGACTTGGGAGAACGAGGTTCTCGAATTTGCCCGAGATCTCCCATCGGCCTCGCATGGCGAAGCCACGCCTTCCGATAAGGACCCAATCCCCCCTCCCTACAACAACACCTACAATCAGCCGGAGCGCGACGAATACCATGTCAAGCTCAAGTACTATCGCGACGATCGGTTCCTGGCGGAGAATATGCTCGACGAGGAGACGCGCACCCGCCTCGACCATGCCTGGACCGACCTGCTGACTTCCTTCGAGTACCACGACCTTTTTCTCCGCTTCGTCGCGGGAAAGTACAAGCTCGATCTGGAGCACGGGATTGCGGGATTCGATGATGCCAGCCTCGCTGCCCTGCCCGCGGAGGCGCTGCAATACATTCGCCCCCTATACGACGCCTATCAGCGGCTCACCAAGGCTCTGGAAGCGGCCCGGCCCGGCCACCTCGACGACGCCGTTCGATTCGCGGCGAAGGCTTGGCGCAGGCCTCTCACGGAAACCGAGGAAGAGCGTTTGCGCGCCTTTTACCGCAACGCCCGCGATACCGGCGAACTCGACCACGAAAAGGCCATTCAGGCCCTGATCGCCCGCGTCCTTGTGTCGCCAGCTTTTCTCTACCGGATCGAGCAGCCGGCCGTACGTTCCGTCGCGCACAAACCGTTGTCCGGCTGGGAGGTGGCAAGCCGCCTCAGCTATTTTCTGTGGTCGTCGATGCCGGACGAGGAACTCCGCCGGGCGGCCGCCGCGGGCGAACTCGCCGAGCCCGACAGGCTCCGGGCCCAGGTCCGCCGCATGCTCGACGACCCGAAGGCCCGGCGCTTCGCCACCGAGTTCTTCGGCCAGTGGCTCGGGTTCTACCGCTTCGACCAATACCGCGGCGTCGACACGACCCGCTTCCCCGAGTTCACCGACCAAGTCAAATCGGCTATGTACGACGAGGCCGTATCCTTCTTCGAGCACATCGTGCGCCAGGGCCGGCCAGTCCGCGAGATCTTCTCCGCCGATTACACCTTCCTGAATGGCGTGCTCGCCAAGCATTACGGCGTGAAGAACGAGATCGATTCGAAGACCGTTGCGGTCCGCATCGACGGTGCGAACGCCTTTCAGCGGGGCGGCGCGCTTCGCCTTGGCGCCGTTCTCACCGCCACTTCGGCGCCGCTTCGCACTAGTCCGGTGAAGCGCGGAGACTGGATCTTGCGCCGCGTGCTCGGAACTCCGACCCCGCCGCCCCCGGCCGACGCCGGCTCGATTCCGGCCGACCCCAACCTCTTCGGCGGACTCTCGTTGCGCGAGCGTCTGGAGGCTCACCAACGCAACGCCACCTGCGCCGGCTGCCACTCCCGCATTGATCCCCTCGGGTTCCCGCTGGAACGCTTCGACGCCGTGGGCCGCTGGCGCGAAAAGTACGACGACGGGAAGCCGGTCGACGACGCCGCGACCTTTGCGGATAAGACCGAAATCGCGGGCGTCGACGGACTGATCACCTACCTCAAGGACCATGAAGAGCAGGTTCTGAGGAACCTCTCCCGCAAGCTCCTCGGCTACGCTCTCGGACGGACGATCCTTGCCTCCGACAAGCCGCTCATCGACCGGATGACCGCGGCTGGAAGCGAAGCCACGTTCGCCGATCTCGCGGCGGAGATCGCCTTGAGCAGGCAGTTCCGTTACATTCGCCAATCCGAGGAGAGTCCGCCCCAATTGGCCGGACGGACCGCCCGGCCTTCCGGGCAACGAAACTCAACCCTGGAGGATGCACGATGAAGTCACGGCGCCATTTTTTGCGTGGAGCGGGCGTCGCCCTGGCGCTTCCGTGGATGGAATCGCTACCTCTATTGGGGGCCGAATCCGCGGCGCCGGCCGCCAAAGCCGCCGCGAACAAGCCTCCGCTACGCTTCGCCTGCGTCTACTTTTCGAACGGCGTCGAACCCGAGCACTGGTGGGCCAAGGGCAGCGGCGCCGCTATGGAGACCGGTCCCGTGCTGGAGCCGTTGAAGCCCTACCGCGAGGACATGATCGTCCTGCGCGGCTTGTATAACCAGGAAGCGGTGGCCTCCACCAGCCCACACCTCGGCCGCTCGCCGAATATGTTGTCGGGCGCCACCGTGAGTCTCGACCCGAGCGAGATCCGCGCCGGAACCAGCTTCGACCAGGTTCTCGCCCGCCGGATCGGCGGCCAGACCGCCGTGCCCAGCATGGCGCTCGGTATCGAGCCGAACGAACTCCGCCTCGAAGACGGCGTGTCGATGATCTACGGCTCCAACATCTCCTGGGCTACCCCGACCAAGCCGGCGCCCAAGGAAATCTATCCGTCCCGCGCCTTCGATCTGCTCGTCGACGATGGCAGCGGCCGTCAGACGGACCGCAGCATCCTCGACGCCGTGCTGAGCGAAGCGCATGAGGTTCAGGCGCGCATCAGCGGTGGCGACCGGGTGAAGCTGGACGAGTACATGGAGTCGATCCGTGACATCGAAAAGAGGATCGACCGCGCTTCCCGCGAGGAGCGCCTGGAAGGCTGGCGGCCGACGCTCGCCGAGCCCAACATGCCGCGCCCGGCCAACGAGTTGCCGCAGGACGTCCCCGATCACATGAAGCTGATGCTGGACCTGATTGTCCTCGCCTTCCAGATGGATAAGACCCGCATCGTCACGCTGATGCTGAACAACGACCTGTCGCAGATGAACTTCAAGTTCGTCGAGGGCGTGCAGGGCGCGCTTCACCTCGACCTCACGCACAACGGAAAGGCTCCGGCCGCCGAGGCGATGTACCTGAAGACCAACCAGTTCCACTTCCAGCAGTTCGCCTACCTGATCGACCGGCTGAAGCGCATCGACGAAGGCGGGCAGTCGCTGTTCGACAGTTGCTTCCTTTTGGGCGGTTCGAACCTCTTCGACGGCGATGCTCATAGCGCCGACGAGATGCCGCTCGTGCTGTCTGGCGGTGCCGGCGGCACGCTCCGCGGCGGCCGTGTCCTCGACTACCGCGAGAAGGGCGACGACAATCGCCGCGCGTGCAGCCTCTATCTCTCCATCATGGACCGCATGGGCGTCGAACTCGACCGGTTCGGCGATACCAGCCAGCGGTTGGCGGAACTGTAGACACTCCAGACCTTCGCTACGGCAATTCGCGGATCATCAACTCGCGGAAGTGCATGGTCATCGGCGGGCCGCCGTGGAGTTGCAGGGCGATGAAGCCTGTTTCGTCGATGCCGTCCTCTGTTTCCGTGTAATCGACCGAGACGATGCCGTTGAGCTTTAGAACAATGCGCCGGCCCTCGGCGTGGATCTCGTATTCGTTCCAACCCGCCTTGTCGAGCTTCGCCAGCGCCTCCGGTCGGGCCTGTGCCAGAATGCGGTTCCGCCGCGACTCGTCGTAGAGACAGCCCCAGTACTGCTGCCCAACGTCCGCCTGGTACCCGCTGACCTCGTGCGAGTCCGGCACGGGCTTGCTGCGAAACTGAATACCGCTATTGGCCCGGTCCGACTCCGAGACCATCTGAAAGCGGGTCCGTAGAATGAAGTTCCGGTAGTGCTTCCTGGTTCGCAGGAAGTCGTTGTACTTCAGACCGGGCGACACGCCGGTGATGCCGCCGTCTTCCACCCGCCACAGCCCCGGTGTGTCGACAATCCATTCATCCAGGTTGCGGCCGTTGAACAGTGGTTGGAACCCCTCGGCGGCCCATACCGTCCGGCAGACCGCGCCCGATGCCAACGCTAACCATTCTCTTCGTCTCATGCCACCGTAATCCCCATGCGATTGATTCCATCGAACGCCGCCGTCTTATAGCACTCGGCCAGCGTCGGATAGTTGAAGACCGTCTGGACGAAATAGTCCACCTTCCCACGGTACGCCAAGACGGCCTGGCCGATGTGAATCAACTCGCTCGCGCCTTCGCCGATGATGTGGACCGCCAGCAGTTCCCTCGTGTCGTAGTGGAAGATCAGCTTCAGCAGACCGGTCTGGTCGCCGATGATCTGGCCCCTCGCGATCTCGCGGTAGCGCGCTTTGCCGACCTCGTACGGGACGCCTTCCTTGGTCAATTCACTTTCGCTGCGGCCCACCATTGAGATTTCCGGGATGGTATAGATCCCGTACGGGAACAGCGCCGGCGAGCTGCTGGCCGGGATGCCGAAGGCATGGCAGGCCGCCAACCGCCCCTGTTCCATCGAGGTGGAGGCCAGGCTCGGAAAGCCGATAATGTCGCCGACAGCATAGATGTGGGGCACGGCCGTCTGGTAGTGCTCATTTACCTGCAAGCGCCCGCGATCGTCAGGCGCGAGACCGGCGGCTTCCAGGTTCAGCTTCGTCGTGGCGCCGGTGCGGCCGATGCTGTAGAGCGCCAGGTCGGCCGTCACCACTTTGCCACTGGTAAGGCAAATCTTCACTCGCATGCCCGACTCGCCCGGAATCTCTTCGATGCCCGCTACCTCTTCGCCGAGCCGCAACAATACGCGGTTATCCCGCAGATGATAGGACAGGGCGTCGGAGATTTCATGGTCGACGAACGGCAGCAGCCGGTCGCGCTTGTCGATCAAGGTCACCCGGACGCCCAGCGCCGCGAACATACTGGCGTACTCGGCGCCCACCACGCCCGCGCCCACTACCGCCATCGTCCGCGGCATCTTCTGGAGCGTGGGAATCTCGTCGCTCGTGATAACGGTCGTGTCGTTGAAGGGGATGTGCCCGTCGCGCGTCACTTCGGTACCCGTCGCGACCACAATACTCTTGGCCGTGATCTCGCGCCGGCTATGGTCCCCGACCATGTCCACCCGCAACGTGTGCGGATCGGCGAAGGATGCCAGCCCGTTGATCAGGTCCACCCGGTTGCGCTGCAACTGGTGCCGGGTGACGTCGATCTCATGCTTCACCACGTAATCCACGCGGTAGAGCAAGTCCTGCATGGTGATGTTTTGCTTGACCGTGTAGGAGGCCCCGTACAACCCTCGCGACAGATAGCCGGTCAGATCCAGGACCGCCTCCCGGAACGTCTTGCTGGGAATGGTCCCCTGGTTGATCGAGACTCCCCCGACGACCGCCTTCTTCTCGATCACGGCAACGCGCTTGTCGATCTTGGCGGCCTGAAAGGCGGCCCGCTGCCCGCCCGGCCCCGAGCCGATAACCACCATGTCGTAGTCGAACGGGGGAGGAGTCATAGGCGTCATTGTAGCCCACCCCCAGCCT
>CAYPUQ010000348.1:0-6777 GCA_964413655.1 uncultured Solibacteraceae bacterium
CTAGCTAGTAGTCTACACTAGACGGTTTCAGAACTGAGAAAATATACCTCTAAATAGGAGTGGTGGTTTAGAATCCCGAGCCCTACCCTACAAGCCTTACACGGATTTCTTTCGCCAGCATAGAGACCATAGAGACCATGGAGACCGTGGGTTTAGGCGGGTCACTGCCCAGGTCACTGCCCGTAACGCTCGCTGATACTCCGTGAACTGCCAGCACGCGTGGAACCCCAGGCGGGCATAGACGCCGCGGCGTTGTTCGGAGGTTGCAGGGTGACGGTGGTTTCGCCGAGGCGGCGGCCTTCGTCGACGGCGGCCCAGGTCATGGCGAGTTCGGACGCCGCCACGGCTTGCCCGTCCACGTAACCCGCGAAGAGGCGCATCGGGCAGTCCTCGACTAATGGCAGCGGCGCGCCCAGACCGAAGAACTCGACCACCACTAGTCGGGCGGGTCCCTTCAGGCGCTGGAGCCTCGGTGGGAACGTCGCCCAACTCGGCCGCCATGCCCAGTCCGGATTCCACTGGCTTCAGCCCATGCGCGTCGAGCCGCGTGCCGAGATCGTCCGAGCGCGAACACGGTCCCACCCGCCAGGCGAACAGGCGTCCGGCCAGCCGAGCACGGAGGATTTTGTTGAAGGTGCCGGTGAGGAGCCCGGAGTCTCTATATTGGGAATATGGGGCGAATACGGATGCTTTGGCTTCCGGCGCTCGGGTTCGCGCTGGCTGCCTTGCTTGGCGCACAGGAGCGCCGGTGGAACATGCACTTCGGCGGCGGACCGAGCTTTCCGCGCGCCGCGATGCGCGACTTCGTGAACAACGGCTTCCATTTCGGCGGCGGGGGCGGCGTGAACCTGACGCGCGAGTTCGGCCTGGTCGGCGAGTTCCGTTTTAACAGCTTCGGCGTGAACGACGAAACGCTGCGCCGTTTTGAGATGCCAGACGGGCGCACGTATGTCTGGAACATCTCGGTGAATCCGACGCTGCGGTTTAACCCCGACGGGCGGATCGGCGGGTACGTCATCGGCGGATACGGCCTGTATCGCCGCACCATCGAGTTCACCGAGCCGACGCTGCGGCCGGCGCTTATCTGCGACTTCTGGTGGGGATTCTGTTCCGAGGTCCTGGTGCCGGCCAACCAGGTGCTCGGCAGGTTCACGACTACTCGCGGGGGCCTGAACGCCGGCGGTGGGGTAACGGTTGGTCTGGGCCAGTCCGGCGCCAAGTTTTTCGTCGAGCTGCGTTATCACCAGATGCTCACATCCAGCCGCGGCACCCAGTTCGTTCCGATCACGGCAGGTTTGCGCTGGTGAAAGCACGATTCGCCGCGGCGCTGATGTGTCTACTGCCCGCTCTCGCGCAGCACGGGCCCATCCGCTTCGACGATGTGGCCGCGAGCGCGGGGGTACGGTTCACGCTGGAACACCACCCCACCCCGCGGAAGCATCTCATCGAGACGATGCCGGGCGGAGTCGCGGCGTTCGATTACGACGGTGACGGGCTGATCGACATCTTCTTCACGAACGGCGCCGCGATTCCCTCGCTCGAAAAGGACGATCCGAAGTACCACAACCGGCTCTTCCGCAACCGCGGCGGCTGGAAGTTCGAGGACGTCACCGAAAAGGCGGGCCTAGCCGGACACGGCTACTCGATGGGCGTTGCCGCCGCCGACTACGACAACGACGGGCACAGCGACCTGTTTGTAGCCGGGGTGAACCGCAACTTCCTGTACCGCAATCGCGGCGACGGCACGTTCGAGGATGTGACGGAACAGGCCGGCATTCGCGGCGGTGTCTGGGCGGTGGCGGCGGGATGGTTCGACTACGATAACGACGGCCACCTCGACCTGTTCGTCGTCAATTACCTGAAGTGGTCGCCGGAGTTCGACCGGTATTGTGGCGACCGGCAGGCCGGCATCCGCGTCTACTGCCATCCGCGCTTCTTCGAGGGCCTGGCGAACACGCTGTACCGCAACCGCGGCGATGGCACGTTCGAGGACGCTACGAAGGGCTCGGGCATCGAGCGATTCAACGCAAAGAGCATGAGCGTGGCGTTCGCCGATTACGATGGCGACGGCCGCGTGGACGTATTCGTCACCAGCGACACGCAGCCGAACCTACTGTTCCGCAACCGGGGCGGTGGGAAGTTCGAGGAGATGGGACTGCTGGCCGGGGTTGCGTTCAATTCCGACGGCCGGCCGGTGTCGGCGATGGGCGCCGATTTCCGCGATTACGACAACGACGGATTGCCCGACATTAACTTCACCGCGCTGAACAACGAAACGTTTCCGCTGTTCCGGAACGTGGGCGGGGGAAACTTCGAAGACGCCACGTTTCGCAGCAATCTCGGTAAGCTGAGCCTGTCGCGGGGCGGGTGGGCGAACGGCTTTTTCGACTTCGACAACGACGGGCTGAAAGACCTGTTCACGGCGAATTCGCACGTGAACGACGAGATCCACCGGTTCGAGGCGAGCACCTACCGCCAGCCGAACAGCATCTTCCAAAATTTGGGCGAGGGCAAGTTTGCCGACGTTTCATCGGCGGCAGGCAAGGCGTTTCAGACCGCGCGCGCGCATCGCGGCGCGGCCTTCGCCGACTTCGACAACGACGGCCGGATCGATGTGGTGGTGAGCAGCCTCGGCGAACCGGCTGAACTGTGGCACAACGTGACGCCGGCGGCGGGGAACTGGATTGTGGTCAAGCTCCGGGGCACGAGAAGCAACCGCAATGGCATCGGCGCAGTGGTCCGCGCCGGAAAGCAGGTTAACCACATGACCACAGCGGTGGGCTACGCGTCGTCGAGCCATGGCGGGGTTCACTTCGGCCTCGGGCCGGTTGAGGTGGTGGAGGAGATCGAGGTTCGCTGGCCGAGCGGAACGGTCCAGAAGCTGCTCGGGGTGAAGGCGAACCAGGTGTTGGAGGTCAGCGAGCCGTCGGAGTGAGCCTCTGTCAGGCTCCGGTCGCCGCGGGCTAATCGCGCCACCCGACTGGGCCGACGGGGCGTCGGCCCGCGGTCCAGGGGCACCGTCCCATTGAACACGTGAAAAGCACCGGACTTCTGTATACTGCGGGGCATGATGACGATGTCACGCCGGCAGGCGCTTGCGGCCGCGGGTGCTCCGTTTTTCGTTCGCAGGCTGTCCGCCGCGTCGCGGCCGAACATTCTGTTCCTGATGTCGGATCAGCATCGCGGCGATTGCGTGGGCGCGGATGGGAACAAGGCCGTCGAAACGCCCGCGATGGACCGGCTGGCGCGCGAGGGGGTCCGGTTCCGCTCCGCGTACTCCTCGACGCCGACGTGCACGCCGGCGCGGGCCTGCTTGCTGACGGGCATGTCGCCGTGGAACCATGGCATGCTTGGCTGCTCGCGGGTGGCCGAGAAGTATCCGGTCGAAATGCCGCGCCTGCTCGCCGAGGCCGGGTATCACACGATGGCGATCGGCAAACTGCATTACCATCCGCAGCGCAACCTGCACGGCTATCACGCCGCGTTGCTCGACGAGTCCTCCCGCGAACAGACCATCGACTTCCGCAGCGATTACCGGGCGTGGTTCTGGTCCGAAGCGCCGAACCTGCACCCGGACGCCACCGGCGTCGGATTCAACGACTATAAGGGCCGCCCGTACGTTCTGCCCGAGCGCCTCCACCCGACCCGCTGGACCGGCGACTGCGCCGTGCGCTTCCTGCAAACGTACAAACGCACCGAGCCGTTCTTTCTCAAGGTCTCGTTTGCCCGGCCGCACAGCCCTTACGACCCGCCTCAAAGCTGGTGGAAGCGCTACGAGGAAGCGGACCTGCCCAAGCCTTACGCCGCTCCGTGGGCGGCACGCTACACCGATCGGAACTCGGACCGCGACGATATTTGGCGCGGCAAGGTGGACCCGGCCGAGGAACGCATGGCGCGGCAGGGTTACTACGGTTCGGTGAGCTTCGTGGACCAGCAGATCGAACGCATCGGCGAGGCGCTCGAAAACCGCGGTCTGCTCGACCAGACGCTGATTGTGTACACGTCGGATCACGGCGACATGACCGGCGATCACAACCTTTGGCGCAAGTCCTACGCGTACGAGCCGTCGGCGCGGGTTCCAATACTGATGCGGTGGCCCGAGGGGTTGGTGTCGAAGCGCCGCGGCCAGGTGATGGATCAGCCCGTCGAGCTGCGAGACATTCTGGCGACCTTCCTCGACGCGGCGGGCAAAGAGGCACCGCGCAAGATCGACGGCGCGAGCCTGCTCGAACTGGTCCGCTCGGGCGGCGCGAACTGGCGACCCTGGATCGACCTTGAGCACGATATCACCTACGATCGCGTCAACCACTGGAGCGCGCTCACCGACGGTCGGATGAAGTACATCTTCCACGCGCTGGACGGGGAAGAGCAGCTATTCGACCTGCGCCGGGATCCGCGGGAGATGACGGATCTTGCCTCGAATCCGCGGCGTGAGCAGGATCTGCGGACGTGGCGGAACCGGTTGATCGAGCACCTGGCCCCGCGGGGCGAGGCATGGGTGAAGGGTGGGCGGTTAGCGTTGCGGCCGGAGTCGATTCGGCACTCGCCGAATTATCCGGGGTGACCTAGGCCAGGGGGCCGACCGCGGACCCGGGGTCCGCCGGGTCCGCCCCACTTTTTCTCAGTCAGGACGCAGGCCCTTGGGGCGCTCCCTTGCGGTAGCGGTTCTGTTTGCGCGTCTCGGGCCGGGTGAACAGGCGCGCGAGGCCGAGGATCAGGACGCCGGTGACGATGTAGAGCGAAGCAGAAACCTCGGCCACTTCTACGCCCGACATGCCGGCGCGGCCGAACATGATGTTGTCGACGATGGCGAAGTCGGCCCGATGGTTGCTCTGTTTGATGAGCTTGATGGTCCCGAGGGGTTCGCTGGACCGGACGCCGAAGAAGGTCCAGTCGGGGCGGATCTGGGTGCTGATGAGTTCCAGGATCTGATTGCCGCCGAGATCGACGAGGAAGTTCTGCACCGGATTGTGAACACCCGCTATGAGGAAGCCCAGCGCGGTGACGTCGCCGGGCGGCGTGATCTGGAGGTAGTTCCCGGCGCGACCGCCGAGCGCCGCGAGCATTTCGCCGTAGCCCGCCGCAATGAACCGCGGGCTGGCGCGCGGCGGGTTGACGATTTGCATTTTGTTCGCGGTTCCGAAGGTTTCCAGCAGGACGCCCGCCGTGGAGCCTGACGCCGCGAGCCGCACATGCTTGCCGTAGTCGAGTTCAAAGGAAGAAAAATCGATAATCGCATCCAATTCTGTTTGCGCGATCCAAGTATCAAAGTCCGAGTATGTAACCCACCCGGCCGCGGCCGGCGAAGACAACGCCAGGAATGCGGCGGTCGAGACAAAGAGTCCCTCGATCTTGTTCATAGGGCACGTTGAGAAGCGAGCCGCGAATCGGGTGTGCGGACCACTTCGAGGAGGGAGTGCGTGGGGTTTTGAGAACTTCTCGGGATACCGGAACGGGTTCGCGGATTTCCGACGGACTACTCCCAGCGGATAGCCTGGACACGGCTCCGGTACTCTTCGGATCGCCTGGCGATCCGGCGCGAGAGTGGAGCGAACGGGCCGCGTGTAAGCCGCTTCAGGTCAAATACCATGTAGTTAACAATTATCAATGAACACTTAGATACTACCTGTATCTGGACACGGTTACAGCCTGTGATAACATTCTTTCCCAGTATATGAAGGGGTCTCCATGAGAGACTTCCAACTGGCTCGTTAAGAAGGAGAAGATTTACATGAGGATTCGAGTATCCAGTCTGTTGTTTGCCCTCCTGGCGGCAACGGTTCCCGGTTGGCCCCAGTCGTTCACGGCGGCGGTACGCGGCGTCATCTCAGACGAGACAGGCGCCGTGGTGTCGGGCGCCAGGGTCACGATCACCGAGGCCGACCGCAACGTGCAGCGCGCAACCGCAACGGACAGCGTGGGCCGCTACGTCTTTACGGCACTCCAACCCGGCCCGTACACGTTAACCGTGGAAGCCGCCGGGTTCCGGCGATTCCAGCAGTCCCGGTTCGAACTGGTGGTCCAGCAGCAGGCGACGCTCGATGTCGTGCTGCAAATCGGCGACGTGGCGACACAGATCGAAGTCAGTTCCACCGCTCCGCTGCTGAACACGACGATTTCGAACCTGGGCCAGGTAGTCGAGAACAAGTACATGCTCTCGCTGCCCAACATTGGCCGCGACTCGCTGTCGCTGGCTTACCTGACGCCAGGCGTGGTCGGATCGGCGGGACGGCGCGGCGACGCGAACACGAACTTCGTGGCCAACGGCGCGCGCAACTCGACTTCGGACGTGCTGGTGGACGGCGTGACGGTAACGACGGTGGAGCAGAACTCGGGCATCACGGACTTGAAATACAAGCCGTCCGTGGATGCCGTGCAGGAGTTCAAGATGCAGACGAACTTCTTCTCGGCCGAATACGGCCAGACCGGCGGCGCGGTGGTGAACATGGTGACCAAATCCGGGACCAACGATTTCCATGGCACCGCGTTCTACTTCCTGCGGCACTCGGACCTGAACGCCAACGCCTGGAACGCGAACCGCGCCGGGAACCGGCGGCCCGATTTCCGCCGCGACCAGTTCGGCGGGGTGCTGGGCGGTCCAGTGATCAAGAATCGGACGTTCTTTTTCGCAACCTTCGAGCGGACCGGCCAGAAGAGCCCATCGAGCCAGACCGCGACGTTCCCGACCATGGAGCAGCGCGCGGGCGACTTCTCGCAGACCTTTCAATCGAACGGCCAGTTGATCACGATTTTCGACCCGCACAACACATTCGTTAA
>CAYPUQ010000349.1:0-6761 GCA_964413655.1 uncultured Solibacteraceae bacterium
GGCCCTGGGAGATGTGAACCAAAAGCCGTTTACACAAAACGCTTGACACCGCCTCCGGAGACGGAGGGCAAACAGAAATCCGCGCAGAACGCGTGCAAGCACGACCTCACCGCGAAGATGATCCGACGCACCGCCGACGAGGAACCCGTCTGGCAATCCATCCTCAACCTCCTCTACTAAGAACACAAGCCCTTCGGCGAAACCGAAGGCTCGCTCGTCGAGGACATGGCCTACGCCACCTGGCAGGTCCGCGCCGTCCGCGAAGCTATCGGCAAGTACGACATCGATACCGATAATCCGGAAGAGCGCAAGCGCCTGGAACTCCTCCACCGCTACCTGCGCTCGAAAAGGCCCGCACCGAACTCCGCGAACAACAAACCGTCCGGCAAACGAAAGCGGAACTCTCGCCGGACCTCCTCGCGGGCATGCCCGCCCTGCTCGACTACGCGAAGGTCGCCAAACGGACCCGGGCCGCCGATAAAGCCCACTCTTCCAGCGACTTGGCGGCCTACGTCGCCAAGGCGTCGGACCTGACGCCCGGGGAAAAAGCCATCCTCGAAAACATGCGGTAACGCGTTGCGGCCGTAAATCCACCCAAAAAGGAGAAAATTAGCTCGAAAATCCTTGTCGAATCCAACTCTACGCCGGCCGTAATCGAGGCTCCACTCGGCCCGATCCACGGAATCGGAGCGCGCTGACGGGTCGGCGCCGCCGCCGGCGGAGGGATGCGCCATGTGGCGCTGCCCTAACGGGTGAAGTATGGGTCCGGTTCCGGTACCGCGGCGCCGTCTTTTCGTGGCGACGACGCGCCGTAGTTCATTCTGTTGCGCCCATCGCGCATCACTGCCTGGCCTCCGCCCACCCATGACGAAAAGTCGCCGAGCAGTTCGACCTGGTGCCCCATGTCGCGCAGCCGCTCGATCGTCGCCGCCGGAACGCGCCGCTCGATCTTGACATCGCAACCGCTGAAGTTCAGCTTCGTGAAACGCGGCGCTTCGAGCGCCGCCTGGAGGTTCATGCCGTGGTCCACGACGTTCGAAACGAATTGCGCGTGCGCCTGGGCCTGATTCAGACCGCCCATGATGCCGAAGCCGATTTGCGTCCCTTCTCGCTCCATCAGCCCCGGAATAATGGTGTGGAACGGCCGCTTCCGCGGTTCCAGCGTATTCGGGTGGCCACCCTCGAGCGTGAACAGCCCGGCCCGATTGTGCAAGTGAAAGCCGAAGTCGTCTACGACGACGCCCGATCCGAAGCTGAGATAGACGCTCTGGATGAGCGACACGATGTTCCCCTCGCGGTCGATCGCGCTCAGGTAGATGGTGTCACCTGGCCCGCGCAGCGGCTCGCCGGCTTCCGGGCGGCACCGCGCCTTGTTCTCGTCAACCAGTGCCGCGCGCTTCGCCGCGTAGTCCTTCGAAATGAGCCCGCGCACCGGAACGGCCGAGAATCGCGGATCGCCGAGGTAACGCTGCAAGTCGGCGTAGGCCAGCTTCTGCGCTTCGATCTTCAGGTGCCACGCCGCGGCGCTCATCGGGTCGCGCATGGTCAGCGGGAACCGCTCCATGATGTTTAGCATCGCGAGCGCGGCCATGCCCTGTCCGTTCGGCGGCAGTTCCCAGACCTTCCAGCCCCGATAGTCCACTTGAATCGGGTCCACCCACTCCGACTGGAACTCGCTGAGATCTTCCATGGTCATGACGCCGCCGAGCCGCTGCGATGTCGCCACGATCGCCTTGGCGATGGGGCCTTGGTAGAAGGTCCGCGCTCCGTCACGCGCGATCGCTTCCAGAGCGTTCGCCAGCCGCTGATTGCGGAACAGGTCCCCGACGCGCGGCGCTTGCCCGCTATTCAGAAAGACACCAGCCGCGTTTCGGTCGGCGGCGAGCTTCGACACGCCGTCCTGCCACGTCTCCTGGATGATTTCGGTGACCGGGAAGCCTTCGGCGGCGTAATACATTGCGGGACGCAAAACATCGCGCCAAGGCATTCGGCCGAAGCGTTTGTGTAGTTTCTCCCAGCCGTCGACGCACCCCGGTACCGTGACCGACTGGATACCGGCGTCGGGCATCGAGTAGTGACCCTTCTGCCTGAGAAACTCCGCCGTCAGGCCCTTCGGGGACCAGCCGCTGGCGTTCAGCCCGTAAACGGCGCCTGACGATGCCTCGCGGTACAGCACGAAGAGGTCGCCGCCGATGCCGTTCATCATCGGTTCGACGACTGTCAGAGCAGCGTTGGCCGCGATGGCCGCGTCGACCGCGTTGCCGCCGCGCGCCAGCACTTGCGCTCCGGCTTGCGACGCGAGCGTCTGGCTGGTTGCGACGATTCCACGCTGGGAAATCACTAGTGAGCGGGCCTGGGTGCGGTCGTTCGGCATGACGGGAAGGGAAATCAGGGCAGCGAGACAAGCAAGGACAACAATGCGCATCAGCCCTCATTCTATTGCATGCCCCGGCCATGACTGCCTTCCGGCGACCGCGACGCCCGGATTCAGCTCTGCAAAACCGCGATCTCGAAATGCATTCCATCAGGTCGTTTGCTGAAGTGCCCGCCCCAATAGAATCCGTGTTCATTTGCGATCGTCACCAATTCCCGGACGCACCCGCGGTCGCCGATCCTCGCCGGCTCTGCGCCAAGCGCGTTAAAGCTCGCGTTGATGTCGAAGGCCGATCCAAAAGCGTGGTTGCTCAGGACTGTCGTACTGCCGCGGATAAACCGCGGCACGAAGGTTCCCTCGTAGGTCAGTAACCGGTCGAGCAGTTTCGCCTTCTGCCAGGTCTTCCACAGCGCGGCAAACTGGTCCGCGGCCGCCTTGTGAAACCGAACGACGCCGTCTGAAGGAGCGCCCTGCACGCCGATCAGTTGCGGAATCGGCACTCGGACAATGTTCTTCGCTTCCCAGTCGCCCAGGATCACAATGTGCTCCGGGTTGTTGGGCAGCGGTTTGGGTCGGAAGTCGTACTTCCCGAACACTCTCTGCCTCGCCGCCGTTCCGGCCAGTGGTTGGAAAGCCGGCGGCGGCGGGAAGTTCGGTCCTTGCGGACTGACGTCTTGCGGATCGGCCACCAGCCGGAACCCGAGCAGCATCGCACTGCCGAACGTTTGGTTTCCCGCGACGCCGTCCGATGCGATGTTGTGGCTGAGCTGAAACGCCCGCGTCGCCTTGTCGGTCGCGATGTCGAACTCCCCGTTCGCCTCCAGCGGAAATCCCTGGCCTCGCAAAAACTGCTGCCATTCCCGGACATCCGGTCCCTTGAGCCCCATCTTCAGTACGCGCATCTTTCGATTTTCCTTTCCTCTGCCGTGACCTGGAATCGTAGTCTACCTGGATGGTCAGCGTCAATGGGCCGTGTGCCACAATTGCCCTCAGGTTATGCCGGTTAAACACGCGTGGACGTTCAAGCCGCGATTTCGTTCCGGGGCGTTCGGGTGCTGCCTTGATCCGGTTGCGTCCGTGCGTAGCGGTAGAGCAGTACTGGAAGTACCAGTTCTCGCAGAGATTTTCGCCTGGAGAAAAGCGTGATTGGTCGTTATCTTATTGAAAAATATGATCAAGACATGAATTACTACTGTTCTCTAGGAATGGGCTTGACTCGGACACCGGTATGTTATAAGGTAGAGGTCCTGACGTAAGGGTAACGAGAGGAGGCAAACTGGTCATGAGGAGGATGTTAGCAGCAGTCTTGATGCTCGGTGTAGGCATCTTTTTCGCTTCGGCAGCGCCAATTGTATTGACGAACCATGGTTTCGAAGAGGGGGACCTGACTGGCTGGGCCTCGACTGGGAACGTCACGGTTTCGGGACCGACGAGTGTCGTGACCTTCGACGGCACGGTCTGGGATATTTCGCCCGCGGGAAATTTCATGGCGGCTATGAATAGCAACGGAGCGACGGCCGCGAGTTTAGACGGCTTTTTCGGCCTCCCAGCCGGTACCCTACAATCGTTGAACACAACTGGAACTCTCACGAACGGTTCGGCTATTTATCAGGACTTCTTCGGCAATGCTGGAGATACGGTGACAATGTATTGGGATTACGTGGCCAGAGACTATGTACCGTTCAACGATCCTGCTTTTGCCGTCGTGACTTCGCCGACAGGAACGTTTGTGCAGACTCTGGCAAGCATCTATAGCGGAGGCTTGGAAGTCGGAACTTCAGGTCATTCTACGTGGCAGGAATTTTCCTTTACTCTGACGGACACCGGAACTCATAGAATCGGATTCGCAGTGACGAACGACCGCGATACAATTCTCGATGCGGCTCTGTTCCTGGACTCCGAGCCCGGCGGCTCATCAGCTGTTCCTGGCCTGACGCCGTCCTTTCCGGTTCTTCCAGACAGCAATCCGCTTCCGGGCATTTTCGTGTTCATCAATCCCGCCCCGGGTCTCTGGTATGATCCACCCTTCGCCGAGGCGTATACCTATCAACTGTCGGGCGATGCCTTGTTCACCGAGTTCGCGACACCCCCGACTGCATATGGATTCGGTGATTTAACTTTTCAGGATCTGCTCGGCCCTACGACATTCACCGCCTCTCCTGGCCAGGTTTATGACATTTCAGGCTTGGGGACGACAAATTTCATGATCTCGGGAATTCCTTTTGGTCTGATCGACTTTCAGAGCCCGGATTTCCCGATCGCGTTTCCTGCTTTCCTCAACTGGAGCGGTACCGCTACCGAATTGCAGATTACGATAACGCCTCATCCGGAAGAAGTGATTCCTGAGCCTTCGACCTACGCGCTGATGGTTGCCGGCCTGGGCGTATTGGCATGGTTCCATCGCCGTAAAGCCCGGCCAAGTCCGGATAGAGGTTAAGCCGCTTTTCGTTTTTCGCAGCTTAGCGTAGACGGTTCCGACCGAAATGTGGCTTCCTCCGCCATGGTGGGCCGTAGATCTTGGGGGAGATGACCCGCTCTAGCCTCCCCTATTTCATTTGACGAATTAATCCGATCACTCGAGAATTTTCGGCGACGGGTTCGATAATCATGATGTGCCGGGTATGAAGCACCGTCTCTGGTGGGTTGTGCCATTCATGGCTGCGGCGAACGATCTGGTTTGAGACTTCCCTCTTGTCGCGGTCGACATTGCTGCGAATGTAGTGAACGTCCCGTAAGGTTACGTATTCGCTGTCAAGGTGCTCCAGCCTACCGTAAAGGACGACATTGTTGCTCGCCATGAAAACGGCATAGTACCCGGTCGGAGACTCGGGTAGGGAACTGACCGGCTTCGCCACCCCGGTGGCTGCTTCAGGGCCACGGATGTTGCCGCACGCAGCCATCGCCGTCAATGCCAGCACGAGCGTCGTGGAGTGCCAGAGAATGCGCCGTCGAAATTGAGTATCCCTCATGTCAACTTAGTATAGAGCCAATGCAATAGCGATGCTCTAGTCTAGGCAGTCTGGTCTTTAATCGTGGGGCGCATCGACGTCTACCCGACGTCTACCGGCATCCCCGCTTGACCAGCGTAGGCAGGCGGGGACACTGCTATTGTGTGCCACAATTGCCTTTCCAGTTCCATGCCGGCAAAACACGCGTGGACGTTCAAGCAGCGATTCCGTTCTGGGGCGTTCGGGTGGAAGGGGTCGCGTCTTGCCTGCCAGCGCCTGAAGGAAGCCGTTACCGAGATCAAGAAGGCCGCCAAAACCGACCCGGTTACCGCGGCCGATGGCGTGGTGACCCTCATGGAGAGGATCTGGCCGGCGTTCCAATCCATCGACACTTCCTCGGGCGCTCTCGGTGGAGCGGTCAATTGGACGCAGGACGAGTTGCTGCCAATCGTCATCGCCGCGCCAGCGGACGCGGAGACGCGCGGCAAGTGGTTGCAGCGGCTCTGGGAAGCCATCGAAGAGGACGGGGTCGACTACCTGTGGACGGTGGGGGACCGGTGGGGCGAACTGTGCGCCACGCGCGAGATCGCCTCGTTCTGGGCGGACGAACTCCTTGAGGACTTGCGGAGCCACTGGTCGCAACGCGAACCGGCGGGATACTTCCGGGGAACCGCGGTCTGCCTGTCGAGTCTGGTGGCGGCCGGGCGCCACCGGGAAGTACTCGAAGTGCTCGCTCTGGATCGATTCCCGTCCTGGCATCATCGCAAATTCGGCGCGTGGGCATTGCTCGCCGAGGGGCGCATCGACGAGGCGCTGGCGTACGCGGAAGGCTCGCGCGGTCTAAATCAGCCGAATGCCGTTATCGACGCCGCTTGCGAGAAGATCCTGCTCGACGCCGGCCGGAGCGAGGAGGCGTACGAGAGGTACGCTCTCACCGCCAATGAGGCCTCGACGGGCCTCACGACGTTTCGAATGATCGCGAAGAAGTATCCGGACCGTGACCCGAGGCAGATCCTGCTGGACCTGGCCGAGTCGAGCGGTGAGCGTGGACGCTGGTTCGCCGCGGCCAAGGATGCCGGTTTTCTGGACCTTGCACTCGATTTCGCGAAAACCGGCCGGACCGACCCGCGTACGCTCAGCCGGGCCTCGCGCGACTTTCTGGGGAAGGACGCCCGGTTCAGCTTACAAGTGGGCTGGCTCGCCATCCAGCGAATTCTCGAAGGGTACGGCTATGAACTGACCGGCATGGACGTGATCGACGCCCACGGGCATTACATGGCCGCGGCGGACGTGCTCGGCGTAACGGCGAAGGCCCGCGCGGATGTGCTCGCGCTTGCCAAGAAAGCGGACCGGAGCGCTCTCGCGTTCCGCGACATTCTCGTCCGCTCCTGCTCGCGCTAATCGCGGTCACGCCGGCGGAGCGTGCGCGGCGCCGGAGT
>CAYPUQ010000350.1:0-6691 GCA_964413655.1 uncultured Solibacteraceae bacterium
CCTTCAGTTCCACCATGGTTCTGAGCCGGGGGTTCACGGCCTCCAATCGAGAGAGAGCGGCGTCGATCTCCGCCAACTCATCGCCGCCCCCTCTGCCGGACTCCATAATGCTGTCGATGGGGACTTTCTCGAGGCGGCGGTACAAAGGCCGGGCGTGATGAATCAGCAAGCGCTTCATGAGGTGCGCCGCCAGCTTCAGAAAGGCCTCTTTCTCGCCCGCCTCGTCCGAACCTGGCTTCAGGGCCTTGATCTTAATGAGTTCCAGATAGAGCTCGTTGACGAGCACGGTGGGCTGCCAAGTATGGTCGGCGCGCTCGCGCCGCATCTGCCGTTCCGCGATCCGTTTGAGCTCCGGATAGAGCAAGTCCACCAGTTGTCTCGCCGCTTGCTGGTCTCCTTGCCGGAAGGAACGCATCAGCCGGCTCACGTCTTCTGAAGCCACGTCCGCCATTTAGTGTCCCGCTAACTTAATCAAACTTATCAAAAGAATTGCGACGGGCCATACATCCGGCGTGCCCGGCGTTTGCCGTGTACTCGGGGGCTGTTGTAGCCGCGTGACAAAAACCAGCCGCGTGCTCGCCCATAAGAGAACGGAGGCAAATTTCCATGAAACAGCGCATTGGAGTGGCCATGACCCTATTGGCATGGTCGTGGCAAATGGCATCAGGCCAGGGTATCTTGTGGGACAAGCAGCCCGGCCTCGTGATTGACATCAGCGGCAACGGCCAAGACGCGCTTTGGGCGCTTGGGATTGAGCGGGTGAACGAGTCCGGATACAAGGTATTCAGGTTTGAAGGCGGCAATTGGAAGAGGGACTACTATGCGCCCCCGGGCCGGCGAGTAGCTGCGGCGCCGGAGGGCGATGTCTGGATTCTGGACGACCGGAATAACGTTTACCGCTATGCGGGCGGCACTTCGTTGGGAGTCACCACGCAGCTGCTTGGACAGGCCAACGATATCGGTGTTGGCGCCGATGGCTCCGTCTGGATCATCGGCATGCCTGAGGTCGCCGGTGGGTTCAGAATCTACAAATGGAACGGTTCCGGGTGGACGAACTTCGCCGGTGGCGCGGTACGTATCGCTGTGGAGAGGGACGGCACGCCATGGGTGGTCAACGACGCCGGCCAGATATACCGATTCAACACCGCTTCGAACAGGTTCGAGCAGAAACCGGGGAAGGCGCACTCCGTTCACACGGGCGCCGCCAGCGGCGCGGTGTGGATGCTGGGGGCAGAACCTATCCCCGGCGGTCTCCCGATCTACCAGTGGAATGGCGGAGAGCAAGACTGGGACCCCTACGGGACCTATGGCGCAGTGGCGATTACGGAAGCGGCGGACACGCCCTGGATCGTACAGTCAGGCGGAACCATCTTTTCCAAATCGCTCATTACAACATCGTCGATCGACATAACCGACGTAACACTTACGCCTATGCTGCCGCCGATGACGCCGCAGCCGGAGTGGCCCGTGCGCGTTTCGACTCCGGGCAAGCTGCTTTGCACCAAAACCGGCTTCAACACCTGCGGCGACACTAACGCCGATTTCGTGGGGGGATACAGTCTGGACACTACTTGCGACGAGGGATTCTACGACATGATCCACGGCGGCACGTGCTGGAAATGCTCCGATGAGACTGACGGTCAAGGTGTCTGGCTTCGGTCCGCCGATCATATCGAGAAAGACACCGCTTGCTGGCGGATTCCGAAGGAAAGCACAGCCGCGGCGATCAAGGTGAACTCGCCGGCATGGGCCTGGGAATGTCCGGATAGCGATTCTTTCTGGGATGGGTACTCGCCCGACGGCGTCGGGGGAAGTTGCTGGAAATGCCCCGTGGGGTATCCGCGCAGGACTCTGGCCCCCGTCTGGGCCGATAATGCCTGCGCGACAACCCTCAATGAGACGCGGCCCGCCACGCTTCTGTCGTTCAACGGCTGTCCTACACCCAATGCCGCGAAGATGGGCTTGGCCGGCAAACGAAACCCTGGGAAGCCGTTTCTCGACATCGCCGCGGGAGGGAGCGCCGATCACGCGGCCGGCTGCTTTGCCTGCCCCGTTACTGACGAACAGGGCAATTTATTGGTTACCGAGCGTAATGGCAATCCGCTCTACAACAGGACCAACAACAGCGGATGCACGATCAAACTGAAATGGGAGCCTCCTCCGTTCTATGACCCGGGCCTCGCCTACATGCAGGGGGTAAAGGAAGTGATCTGGGAGCATCGATTGTTCGACGGCGACCGGGTCACTGGCTTTCTCTACGATCTGGCCGAGGCGCAAGAGCTTGGCGATGCAACACCCAAGGCGAAGGCGTGGGTGGAGGCCCGCTGGCAGGAGATCGCGGCGAAACCTTACAACGGCGAATCGTTTCGGGCCTTCATGTTTGCTGTTCTGAAGACCGCGGTCAAAAAGAAGGTGGAGGACCGAACACCGGGCGAGCAGAAGCTGGTCCAGTCCTTTGCGAACTATATCCAGTACCGGCGCATATACCTGGCGGAGCAGGGGCTGGCGATGTATGACAAGTGGAAGGCTTACGACGACGCGTATCGGCAGGAGACCGGACAGACAAACTCGCTCAGCCAATTGTTCTATTACGGCACGGTTCCGTTCGACTTTCACGGGACCGTGGGTTCGCTGATGGGGCTGGGCAGCGTAGGCGGCGGCGCGCTGGGCGCGCTGGCCGCGCTGAACGCGTTTGTACAAGGGGTTCAATGGATTGACAAGCTTGACGAGGCCGGTATGGTCGTGGGCCAAGTCACTGAAAGAAGCACTATGCTGTATGGCCTGACCTACGGGCTGAATATCTTTAAGTCGGTGCAGGGTCTTGCAGCCGTTTCGGGCGCCACGATCGTCTCGGCGGTCGGCGTCGTCCTAAGCTCGATTGCAATGGATCAGTTCATGGCCATCGAATCCGCGCGACCCAGGCTTGAGGCCAGTCTGGCGGAGGCGAAAACACCCGTTGACCTGAGCGCGATCGCACAGAAAAAGAACGGAGAGGACATGCTCTACTTCTACTGGGCGAAGGCCATGGACACGGTCGACATTGAGGACTCGCAGGTGGTTCAACTGGCTTCCCAGGCGCGGGCAAGGGCGTATCAGAGCGGATATCAGGCGCCTCCGAAGCAACTCATCGAGTTCACCTTGGAGCGGATCAACGCCGGGCCTGAGGTTTCCTCAGGAACCGGCGCCGCTTCTCCGTTCGGCAGCCCTGGCCTGACGCAGAACGAGATGCTGGTTTCCCCCAACGGGAAGTACGAAGCCAGAATGCAGACCGACGGAAACTTCGTCATCTACGAGGAGGACACACCAATCTGGCATACCCAAACCAACGGGCAGGGGGTTCCACCCTACCGGCTGGCCATGCAGCCCGACGGCAACCTCGTGCTGTACGGCTCTTCGGACCAGGACGTAACCCTTTCCGGCTTCGGGGTCTGTTCCGCGAATTCGCCGTGCATCTCGAGGTGGGCCACCGGCGCACGCGGCGGCAGGAGCTACGGGACGGGGCCGTACACTCTCCGGATGCAGGATGACGGCAATCTCGTGATGTACGACAGCACGGGTCTGCCGCTCTGGGCCAGCGGCACTCAGCGCTGACCGCCTTCATGCCGGTGGGCCGAGGCACTTCGGCCCACCGGCCTTCTTCTACGCTTTGCTCAGCGGAAGTCGCGAACCAGCATCAGGTTCGACCTCCCAACATCGGCGTGGAGATAGAGGAACCGCTGGCGGTCGGGCGAAATCGAAAGTCCGCGAGACACGGGATCGGGTCGCACGGGCAGATCGATGATCTTCGTGATTTCGCCGGTTGAAAAACGAAAGAGCCTAAGCTCAGGCTGGCTGGAGGACGTCACGAAGTAAATCCCCTCGGGCGCGCCCTCCCAGTACCGGTGAATCATCGGCTCCAACCCCGGAACCACGGATTCCGTTCCTCCCTCCACTGGCATGCGCCAGAACCCGCCTGTCCGGCCGCGTTTCGTATAGTACAGAAAACGGCCATCAGGGGATTCGATAGCTTCGAAGCCGCCATTCCGCGTTACCTGCAAGGGCTCGCCTCCGGAAGTCCGAACCTTCCAGATCTGCAAACCACTGCCGCCCCGGTCCGAGGCGAAGTAAACCCACTGGGAATCGCGCGACCAACTAGGGACGATGTCTGTCGGCCCGGGACCGGTCAACCGGCGCGGCTGCCCACCCAGCACGTCCATCAGAAAGATACTGCTTTCGGTTTCGGGCGAGCGCGAATCGAAGGCAATCCATCTCCCGTCGGGCGACCAACTCGGGCTGCCGGCCCAAAATGCGTCGAGCGAGGTCATTTGACGGAGGTCCGAGCCGTCCTTGGAGCAGATCCAGATGGCGGTTCGACCGGAGCGGAGGGACGCGAAGGCAATCCGCTCGCCGTCGGGCGAGTAGCGGGCATCGCCATCGAATCCCGCCGATGCAATCAAGGACAAGGGAGCGTCCTTTGAGGGCGGCAGGCGATACTGCCAGACATTGTAGTCGACGTCGGTGCCCGGGCCGTATACGAGCACGTCTCCCTTTCGGGACACCGAGAGATCCCTCACCTGGTCGTCCAAGCCGGCGACGCGCACCGGCCGGCGGCCACCAACCGGCTGCCTCCACAGATGGACGCGGTCCGACTTGTGCAGGGAAATGAGCACGTCCCGGCCGCCGGCCGCCCAGGCCCAGCAGAAAATGACCTCGCCGGATGAGGTAAGGCGCCGCTCATGTCCTTGATTGGGCCGCACCGTGACCGGCAGAGGCACAGCCCACAAATCGCCGCGTCTGGTTTCCAGTATCCGCGCGAATCCGAGGGTGCGCCCGTCGGGTGAAACGGCGGGCATCCAGTCGCTCATCCCGGCCGGCGGAAACGTGATCTGCCGGCGTTCGCCGGTTGCGACGGAGATCTGAAAGAGGGCGACTTCCGGATTCGACTCGTTGGGGCAGTCGGCCACGAGCAGATTCTGGCCTTCCGCGTCCCATGCGATCATCGGGTATTCGCGGCGAAGATCGGTGACCTCGCTCACCTGATGTTCGATGCCCCCTTCCGCTGGGGTGACCATGATGCGAAGCCGGCCGCCGGCCGGGCGCAGGAAAGCCAGCCTGGTTCCGTCAGGAGAAAAGACGGGCTGGAAGTCCGGCCACTCGCCCGAGGTCAGACGGATCAACCTGCCGTCGGGCAGGTGCCTGACGTAGATCCGGGTGTTCGCGCCGTTTTGGCTGGCAAACGCAAAGGCAACCCTCCCACCATCCGGAGAAACAGATGGCTGTCTCTCGGCGCCGATCAGGCTGGCGAGCGGAAAAATATTGAGGTTGGAGGAGATGATTGTGTCCCCGGCCGGTCTATTGAACCAGAAGATCGCCGAGAGAGCAATCATCAGAACGGCAACGAACAGGGCCGCGAGGACCGGCCGGCGAACAGCCGCCGAGAATCGGTCTGAAGAAACGCCTGCCGTGCGCTGACTCCCGGCGGCCAGCGCCTCGGCTACCTCCACCGCCGAGGGGCGCGCGGACGGATCCTTGGCCAGCATCCTGACGATCAACGCTTCGATCGCTTTCGGAACAGGAGGATCCAGGGGCCCTTGCAGTGCGGGTTCCGACCAGACAATCGCGTGCGCCGTGTCCAGCGGCGAATCCGAATGGAAAGGATGCCGGCCCGTAATCATCTCTGACAGGACGATGCCCGCCGCAAATACGTCGCTCGCCGCGGTGGCGGGCTCGCCGCGGCATTGCTCCGGCGACATGTATCGCAAGGTTCCCACCGGCAGACCTGCCGTCGAGGACAGGTTTTGACGGGCAGCGCCGGGAATCGTGCGGCGGGCAAGGCCCAGGTCTAACAGCTTGACGTAGCCGTCCGGCCGGACCATGACGTTCTCCGGCTTGAAGTCGCGATGAACGATCCCGTTCGCGTGAGCGAACGCCAGCGCCTGCATGAATTGCGAGCCGATGTGGATCGCGCGCGCGAGCGGCAACGGCTGCCGGCAAAGAGCCCGCAGGTTGGCTCCTTCCACTAGTTCCATCACGATCACGGGAGAGGATCGCCAGGTGATGACCTCGTGAACGGTAATGATGTTGGGGTGATTCAGCGCCGCGGCGGCCTGGGCTTCGCGGATGAACCGGGCTTTCGTCGACCCGGTACCGGCGTATTCGGGCGAGACGAACTTCAGCGCCACATGGCGCGCCAGTTCGCGGTCGCGGCCTGAATACACATCTCCGTTGCTGCCACGGCCGATCAGCGCGACCACGTCATAGCGGCCGACAGAACAGCCGGCATACCTGGCCTCCGGAACCTCCCTGGGAGCCGCGGCTGAATCGGACAACGCTCGCCGGTCCTCCTGCAAAAGCGCTTGAACCTCCTTGACCACCTCGGGATCTTCGTCAAGAGAGTCGAGCAGCGAAGTGGCTGCGTCCGGAGGCAGAGCCCACGCCGATTCGTAGATCTGCAACACCCGTTGCCACTGCAGGGTCGTCATCGCCCGTACCCTCTCTGGAGCCTACCAGAAAAAGAACGAACGTTTATGATTTGGAAATCTGCCCGGCTCGTCCTTGGAACTATTCACTACTGCGGGCGGGGCCTGTGAGGCCGCCGCAGCGCGAGGGCCTGCCCAGGACGGCTTCAGGCAGTCTGACTGTTCTCGATCGCGTGCGACTACTCGACGTCGCCGAGAGATTCCTCGACGGTTTCCTCGGAGAGGCCGCCGGC
>CAYPUQ010000351.1:0-4644 GCA_964413655.1 uncultured Solibacteraceae bacterium
AAACAGCGATATACTTTTCACACATTAGCGCCGGGTAGCCGGCCAAGGAGGGTCGCATGAAAGTACTATCTCTGTTCCGCGTAGCGATCGCGATCGGGGTTCTGCTCACCGTACTGCCGTTTCAGGCCGTGAAGGCTCAGATTCTTTATGGCGGCTTGGTCGGCAACGTGACCGATTCGTCCGATGCCGCCATTCCGGGCGCCAAGGTGACAATCAACCACGTGGCGACCGGCACGACGCGCGAGGCGACGACGAACGAATCCGGCATCTTCCGATTCCCGACGATCCCGCCCGGCACTTATACCGTGACCGTGCAAACGGACGGTTTTCGCGCATTCAGCCAGTCGGGCGTCGAGGTAGCGGTCAACAGCCTGACACGCGTCGACGCGCGGCTGGAGATCGGCGAGGTGACCGAACGGGTGACGGTGGAGGCGGGCGCGGTGACGCTGCAGACGGACCGCGCCGAGGTGCGCCACGAAGTCGACAAAACGACGATGGAGAACGTGCCGATTCCGATCGGCCGCAACTACCAGATGCTGCTCGGGACGCTGCCCGGCTTCACGCCGCCGCAGAACGCGCACTCGGTGCCCGCCAATCCGACCCGCTCGGTGCGCTACTCGGTGAACGGCACCAGCGACATGAACAACAACGTGCGGATCGACGGCACTACGTCGTACAACCCGAACCTGCCGCACATGACGGGCATCAACCCGACGCTCGAAGCGATCGAGGTGGTCAACGTGGTGACCAACTCGTTCGATGCCGAGCAGGGCCTGGCGGGCGGCGCGGCGATCAACCTTCAGATCAAATCGGGCGCCAACGACATACACGGCTCGGCGTACCTGTATCACTTCAATCAGAGCCTCAGCGCCTATCCGTACTTCAGCGACCGCTCGGCCGCGCAACCGAAATACATCTACAACCAGGGGGGCGGCACGATCGGAGGGCCGATCAAAAGGAACAAGGCGTTTTACTTCTTCAGCTACGAGCGCACCTCGGAGCGGCAGAATGCGCAGACATTCCTCGACGTGCCGACGGCGGCGATGCGCGCGGGCGACCTGTCGGGCGCGCCGGCGGCCATCTTCGATCCGTTGTCGGGCGCGCCGTTCAATCCGGCGAGTCCGACCGCCTACGCGGCGGACCGCGTGGCCTTTCCGAACAACCAGATTCCACGGTCACGCTTTTCCGGACCGTCGGCCAGGATCCTGGACCTCCCCGACTGGCCGCTGCCGAACGCGCCGGGACAAGGCGCGCTGGGGATCAACCTGAATTACCTGGCGGGCATCAACTATGAATACGACCGCGACCAGATCGACTCGAAGGTGAATTTCAACTTATCGGATAAGTGGACCGCGTTCTTGCGGCTGAGCTTTCTCGGATATGGCACCGACAACCCGGCGCCCTTCGGCCAGTTGGCCGGTCCCGCGGTACACCCAACGGACGGGCGTCCGGGCCGGGGCTTCGGCAACACGTACTCCGGCACGGCCTCGACGACCTATGCGGTCTCGCCGAGCCTGGTCTTCGACGGCTACTACGGCGCCATGCTGCTCGACACGAACGCGCTGTTCCCGGACATGGAGCGGAACATCGCGCGCGACGTTCTCGGCATTCCCGGCACGAACGGCGACACTACCTTCGCGGGTGGCATGGTGCGCATGCCGCTGGACGGATTCGCGCTGTTGGGCAACGCCAACAACTCGCCGTTCTTCGGCCGCGATTACCAGTATCAATATGTCGGCAACGGCAATTGGACGAAGGGCTCGCACGACCTGCGCTTCGGCGCCGACGTGTACCAGTTGCACCTCAATCAGGGCGTGGCGAACGCCGCAGGCGCGGTGGGCGGACCCGCGGGCGGCTTCCTGTTCCGTAATTCCACGACGACGCGGCGCGGCGGGCCAGCGGCGAACGACTACAACACCATGGGCTCGTTCCTGTTGGGGTTGGCGCGCGAGGCCGGCCGCAACGTGCTATCCGTCCCGGAGTACAACATACGCGCGACGTTCTACAGCATGTACGTGCGCGACCGCTGGCAGGCGACTCCGCGCTTGACCCTTTCCTACGGCTTGCGGTGGGAGTTCTACCCGTATCCCACGCGCATCGACAGGGGCCTGGAGCGCTACGACTTCAACACCAACGAATCGATTCTGTGCGGTCTGGGGTCGACGCCCAACGATTGCGGCCTGACGCAGAGCAAGCGGCTGTTCGCGCCGCGCGTCGGAATCGCCTGGCGGGCGACCGACTCGCTTGTCGTGCGCGCGGGCTACGGCATCACCTACGACCCGTTCAGCCTCGCGCGCGACCTGCGCGCGAACTACCCCGTTCAATTCGTGCAGAACCTGGCGTTCGACACCACCTGGTCGTACTCGACATCGCTCGACGAGGGGTTGCCGGCCAGCCCGGTGGTGCCCGAGCAGGAGCGGCTGCCGCTGCCGTTGACCGCGGCGTTCATCACAGCGGACGAGAACTTCCGGCGGGGCTATGTGCAGTCGTGGAACCTGACGCTGGAGAAGCAGCTTGGGAACTGGCTGGGCTCGGCGGGTTACGTCGCGACGCGGTCCATCCGGCAGACGGCGTTCCTGAATGCTAATTGGGCGGACCTGGGCACGGGGAACGCCGGGCAGCAGCTCGTGCAGCGGTTCGGCCGCAACGCGGCGACGACGTTCATCGGGCACCTTGGCACGGTGAAGTACGATTCCCTGCAGACGCGCTTGCAGCGCCGGTTCCGCGGCGGCTACCAGATACAACTCGCGTATACGTGGGCCCACTCGCTCGGTTACACGGCGGAGAACTCGGTCTCAACGCCGCGCGTCAACCACCCAGCGTACTGGGACAAGAATTATGGTTCGACTCCGCTGGACATTCGCCATAACGCGGTTGTCAGCGGCGTGGTGGAGTTGCCGTTCGGCAAGGGCAAGCGCTGGGCTCAGAACGGTGTCCCGGCGGCGCTGCTGGGAGGCTGGCAGATCAACGCCCTGTCCCGGCTGAGCACGGGGACGCCGGTGACGCCGGTGGCTCCGGGCACGACGCTGAACGCGCCGGGCTCGGGCCAGTTCGCGGACTGCCTGGGGCCGGTGGCCAAGGTTGGGCTCCGGACGCAGTGGTGGGACCGCACCAACCTGGCGAACCCGAACGCCGTGGATCCGAACGTCGCGCGCTTCGGCACCTGCGGCACGGGGGTGTTGCGCGGCCCCGGTCTCATCAATGTCGATATGGGCGTGTTCCGCCGCATCCAGATCAACGAGCGCGTGAACGTGCAGGTGCGCGGCGAGGCATTCAACGTCTCGAACACGCCGCACTTTGCCAATCCGAACGCCGACGTGGCCTCGGGGAACTTCGGGCTGATCGGCAACGTGCAGAACACGGGCCGGGAAGGCAACGACCAACGCTTCTTCCGCGTGGGCTTGCGGATCGGGTTCTGAATCGAGGTGGCGTCTCAGGTCGGCCGGAAGCGCCGGGCCAGCCATACGAGGAGCAGGCCACCGCCAAACATCGCCCAAGTGCCTGGTTCGGGGATCAACACCGGGTCGTCGGCGCCGCCGAATAGCTTGCTGCTGCCGCCGTCCGGGAGCGACATGACGCGGGCGCCGAAGCTGGTGAAGCTAGAGGCCGTGAGCGTGCCGCCTAAGTCGGCGATATCGACGACGGTCAGAACGATTCCGTCATCGCCGGGGCCGCCGAAGGCGATTCCGCCGTCGAAGCAGCAGAAGGGGTTCATGTTATTGAAGGCGCCCCCAACGGCACTCACGCCGCCCTGCGCGAGAGCCGTCGCGGTCACATCCGCGCCGGTGATGTCGAGAGAAGCGGGAAACGGATCGATGTCCAGGAAGAAGTAGAGCGCGCTGATGTCGCCGCTGGACGGCGATGTGAGCTCGACAGTCAGTTGTACGAAGCCGGGGTTGGATTCGTCGTCGGCAATGACCAACACCTCCGCCGGATCGCCCGTGAAGGGCGTCAGGGTAGTGTTGATTATGGTTGCCCGTAGCGGGACGGCCGAAAGAAGAGCGAAGCTCAGTGTGCCCAGAAGAAAGTTCCGCATCTGCATACCTCCGAATATGCTGGCGCTTGTGGCGCCTGCCGGTTTCTTATTTTCGCGACGCCCTGCGAAGGGTTTTGCCCATGCCCTTCGAAGCATTCATCGCTTCATCTACCCTTATATTGAGGATTGCGCAGATTGTCAAGCCTAAAACGCCTAAAACGCCTCGATTCGCCTCGGACTGCGCCTCTACCCGGACGACCATATCCTGGTGAGGTTCGAGGTCCTCGCGGTGGTCGAACACCGGCACTCCGGCGCGAAAGTGAGGAAACGGCCCATCCGGACAGAGGCCTTGAGTGGCTTCGAGGGACGCCTTGACCGTCTGGCGTTCTTGCTGTGTCAACCGGCGATTCAGGACAGGGTTCTGAGGCGCGGGGAGCCCAGCCAGAACCGAGCGGTAGCACGGTCTTGCCTCGTCGCGTTGGCGGTTTCATTGCCATTGCTGGTTGCGGCCTTCTGCTCTCCGGCGAGTACCTGCCGGTTCCGGCGGCGGTGGGCTTTATCGCCCTCTGGGGCATCGCCGTCCTCAATGGGTTTGTCCTCGTGTCGTATGTCCGCGGCTTGCGCGAAGCCGCAAGCGACCGTCGCAGCCTTGGGTCTGGCTCCGTTCC
>CAYPUQ010000351.1:4744-6667 GCA_964413655.1 uncultured Solibacteraceae bacterium
GCAAGCGACCGTCGCAGCCTTGGGTCTGGCTCCGTTCCTGTTCGCCGCTGGCCCCCGGCTCGGAAGTGCAGCGTCCCCTCGCCATTGTTGTATTCAGCGGTCTGATGAGTTCCACGCTACTAATGCTGGTGGTGCTACCGGCGTTGTACGGCTATTTCGAGCCGAAGGTGTTGCCGGAAACCGGCGGTGGACCATGCCGAGGCCTCCTGGTGCCGGCGCCGCCGACACCAATATCTATCTCCAACCGGTACAGAATCAGAACTCGCGGGAGAGCCGCCAGCCGATTACGAACCCGCTGGTTCCGGTGTGCCATCTCCAGCCGGCGCCGGCCTGAAGATTGAGCCGGCTCCGGCGGAAAAGTGCCTGGGGCATGAGCAGCACGCCACGGCCGGAGACGCCCCTTCCCTTGAAGTTGGTCTCCAGCCCGTAGTTGAACGTATCTCGCTGGTGAAAGAACAGCGAGTAGTTGCCGAGAAAGGCATAAGCGACCCGGCCGCTCCGCTCTCGCTCGATTCCGGTCATCGAGAACGCGCTCCAGTTGCGGTGCCAGCGGGCGCCCGCCAGGTACAGCAGATTAATCTTGGAATGATCGCCTTCGCGGCTTAGCTAGATTCCGTGCTGGTGTCCTTGCGCAGCTCCGGGGTCTTCGTCCAACGCTCGACCAGGGAAGAGAAGGTAAAGTACCGGCAGAAGAAACAGGGTCAGCGTCGTCGCTCAGTCCAGGCCTCCAATGACGACCCTCACCAACGGCTCGGATTCCCAAGCATCGCGGCCGCTTCATGCTCTTCTCGTTTGAGTTGAAGCTGCGATCGGAACGTTTCATCTGACCGGATCTTCGAGAACGAATGGCGGCTTGCCATACCGCCGGCGCAACCGGTTGACTGCTGTCAGTATCGTGGGACGGCGGACCAGCCACCGCTCCAACCGCCGCTTGCCAGGGAAGTCCAGCATCGTGATTCCCAACAGGATTATGAGAATTCCCGGTCCCGGCACTCCCGGCAGTGCCATGACGATGCCGAGCGCGACCAGAGTGGCTCCAACGATGTTCTTGAGTACGAGCCCTGTCCAGCGGAGAACGGGATGGGCATCCATCCAGAACTGGCGGGAACGGGAATCGGAGAAGTAATTCGCCGGCAGCCGGATCAAGATTACGCTCACAACGGCAATGCCCACGGCAGATACCGTTAAGAAGACCAGTGACCCCAGGAGCACCCAGCTCCAGTTCAACGGCAACAGAATGTACGGAAGTGGCCCCTCCATCGCGAGTTCCTCTCTCGGCGGCATGCGGGCGGTTGTAAGGCCGATGGCTCACTCCTCCGGAAGCGCCCCGTCCGGAGGCGTTTCCGCTATCCGCCGGGAGGCTCGCGCTTCCTCCATTCGGTGAACGATCAAATAGAGCGCTGGAAGCACCACCAGCGTCAACATCGGCGCCGTAACCATGCTGCCGACAACGACGCGCGCCAGCGGCTGTTGGGTTTCCGAGCCGATGCCGGTGGCCAGAGCGGCCGGCAGGAGGCCGAGGCCCGCCGCCAGCGACACCATCATTACAGGGCGCATCCGAAGTTGCGCGGCGGTCATGACAGCCTCATATAACGCGGACCCCTCTGCGCGGAGGTTATTGACGGCTGCGACCAGAACCACTCCATTGAGGACGACGACACCCAACACGCAAATGAACCCCACCGTCGCCGAGATGCTGAGATCGGTTCCGGTCGCCAGCAAGGCGAACACTCCTCCGGCGAGCGCCAACGGGACCGATCCCAGCACGATCAGGGAGTTGCCCAAGCTGCGAAAGTAACCGTAGAGCAATCCGAGGATAATGACAAGCGTGATCGGAACGATCACCATCAACCGCTCCAACGCCTCCCGCAACTGCTGGAACTCTCCCGCCCACCGCAAATGGTAGCCAGGTGGCAGTTGCAC
>CAYPUQ010000352.1:0-6665 GCA_964413655.1 uncultured Solibacteraceae bacterium
CGGCGCCTGTATCCCCGGTGTATTTTCGCGATTCCCCCACGGCCTACGGCCCACCGGTGCGGACGAAAATGGTCCGGACCGCCTTTAATCGTTAAGCCAATGATTCCAAAGGTTTCACTGCCGGGTTGATTTTCGGAGGTGATTTCAGACTTGACTATCTTTTTTTCTGCCCCATACTAATCACGGAGGCTATGATGAGTATGGCAATTCATCGTATCCGATCAGTCTATCTGGTCAAACTTTTTACCCTCGCAGCGATCATTACTTTGCTTGCGACGCCTACGAACGCAATCTGCTGCTGGACCTGCGGTGGGTGTCCGTGGCTGGAGTGCGGTGCGGTGCCCTGTGCCAGTATCGTTCAATCCACGGGATGTGTGAACCCCCAATATTGTCCTCCAGACGGGCTGATCATAACGGAGTGGTACTGCAACTTCACCTTTAGATTCGTGAGTTGCGTAGACTGCTGCCAGATGGCATAGATTGGAGGACATATGGTGAAGAGAATGTTTTGGTTTTCTGTCTTTGTGGGCGCCATGGTGAACGCGGCATTCTTGCCGGGCGCCGATGTGACTGTGCCGGTAACCGCCAAGTACCGATATGTAGTCACCACAGTTGATCCATCTGGGACGGAGACCACCGAGCTTGAAGCTGAGGGAGTGTACCTTCGCACAAGCTCAGGCCAGTCCCTGTCGAGACACCAACCTGTCCGCGATGGTACGAAGCAGCCAGAAGGAAGGGGGATCTACGTGGACCGGCGCTCGGGAAAGACGTACCTGCTTGACTTCGGCAAGAAAGCCGCCTACCTCCAGTCGAGCTCGATTGTCGTTTCAGACGACGAATACCGGAAACGAGCCCGCGCTCATGCGGTCGCAGAGGCCGTAATTAACGGGATACCGTGCCTTGGGTTTCCGGTCACCGGCAGCGGAAAAGGAGTCAAATCCGTTTCAGGAATGGGATGGAAGTCGCTGGATTACGATCTGGACGTCAAAACCGAGAGCGAGCACCTTCGCGAAGATGGCTCTCGGATCCGGTATCTCCGTGAGATGTACGAGATTCAGTTGGGGGTCGAACCCCGGGCAGGAACGGTTGAAATTCCCGCTGATTTCGCAATCTACGGGGATCCGTCGCAAAGCCAGGCTCCGCGTTCTTCTCCATAGGCTCACATGGACCCGGTATGCGCACTGTTGAACCCACGCCACGGCCGGGAGGTGAAGTCGAAGTGAGGAAGGCCCGCGACGATGGCGCTGAGGTCGCGGGCTGCCGAAGGGACGGTCACGCTCTGAAGTAAGTGACGGCGAGAGGCGTTTAGGTTGATGCCTCGCCACGGTAGTATTGGTGTGACAGTAGCAAGTCTTGCCCAACCTGCCCAACCAAACCTCCCAACTGCGGCGGCCCTAATCGATGTCAATGCTGAACCAAGCCGCTCCCAAATGTTTGAATGGAATGATTTGTGTCGGGAAGATTTGGCGCACCATGTGGCGACCGCTTCCCCGACACTCTGTGCGTGGAATCTGCGGCGCGGCGCAGCGATATTGGAGGCCGAAGTGATCTCAACCCCACGGCTCCATCGTGGTAGCCCATCTGGCCGCCCTGATCACCGGTTTCTCTACCCGTGGGGGTCGCGGTAGGGACAGGAATTGTCTTGCTCAAGTCGGCGGGCAGCAGAGCGGTGCATGCGGCTGGGGATAACGAGCATCATTGCCTCCTCCCGTCAACAACGCTTGCCATCCCCGGCCGCCACGAAACCTGGTCCGAAGGGCCAATCGAGCCGAACTGATCCGTGTTCAGCCCGCCTCCTCTGCACTCCCCTCGAAGGGTTGAGTCAAGAGCCGCCACAGGCACCGTTGGACCCGGTTATTGTTGTCCGTGGCGGCTCGTCTGACGTTGGACCACGCTAATGTAGAACGAGAATACGCCGAACCCGGCGCAGTGTCCATAGGGGAGGCTTTGAAATGAGGGATTTTGACCGCCTTTGAGATACGATGAGCGGCCTTGCCGTCAGCGGATGACAGTTGCAGGATTCGACAGTTCGCCGATCTGCGGAATCGTGATTGTGACGACGTCGCCCTCCGCCAGCGCCGAGTCCTCCTGAACGATGATGCCCGTTCCAGTACAGAGAACCGACCCCAGCGGAATCGAGTTTGCCCGGTACAGGTATTCGATAAGGGTATCGATCTTTCGATTCAGCTTCGATGTGCTGACGTTTCCCTCGAAAAGCAGTTCGCCGGCGCGCGTGATCCGGCAGGTCATCTGCAGGCTGTAGGGATCGGTGAGTTCGTCGGGCGTTACCATTACCGGTCCCAAGGCGCAGCAAGCGTCGTATACCTTGCTCTGAGGCAGGTACAGTGGATTCTCGCGCTCGATGTCCCAGGCCGAAACGTCGTTGGCAAGGGTATAGCCGGCGATCCGCCCGGCCGATCCCAGAATCACCGCCAGTTCCGGCTCCGGCGCCGTGAACTTGGAGTCAAAACGGATGCCGATCGGCTCGCCGGGTCCGACGCAAACCCGGGCGGTTCCCTTGAAGAAGCTCTCCGGGCGCGACTCGCGGAAAACGTAGGCATAAAAGCCCTCGCGGGTACCGTGCTCGGCGTCGCGGAAGGCGGCGCTCATCTCGTAGGTGCATCCGCACGCCCAGACCTCTCGAGGGTGAATGGGGATGATCGGGGCGAGTTCCTGCCGGGTCTTGCTGGCCTGGCGCAGCGCCAGTTCCGGGAGCGGGACGTTGTCGACCTCGGACCGCCGGATGAGATCGAGCATCGTGTACTCAGGGATGGGACGGGCCAGGCCGTCCTCCATAATGGCCGCGGAGACGCGGCCGTTCCAGTTGACTTGAGCCAGTTTCATCAGTATTTGAGGTAGACCGTCTTGTAGTCGGTATAGAACTCCAGCGCCGCCGGGCCCTGTTCTTTCGGCCCGAAGCTGGAGTCTTTAGTTCCCCCGAACGGCAGTTGGTATTCGACGCCGGCGCTGGGCAGGTTCACGGTCAACAGGCCGGCCTCCATGCGGTTCACATATTCGAAGACCCGCGAGACGTTGGTGGTTTGGATACTGGCCGACAAGCCGAAGGGGACTTGGTTGGCGATACGCATGGCGTCGTCGAAATTTTCCGCACGCATCACGGCGAGCACAGGGCCGAAGATTTCTTCCTGCGCGATGGTCATGTTTTCGGTTACGTTGGCGAAGATTGCCGGTTCGAAGAAGAAGCCCTTGTCATAGTCGCCTCCGGTGAGACGCCCGCCGCCGCACAGCGGCTCCCCGGCCTCCTTGCGGCCGATGTCCATATAGCGGAGGTTGGTGTCGAGCTGGGCCTGATCGATGGCCGGCCCGATGTCGATGCCCGGCTGGAGGCCATTGCCCACTTTGAGTTTCTTCGTCCGCGCGACCAAGGCTTCGAGGAACTTGTCGTAGATGGCGTCCTCGACGATGGCGCGGCTGGTGGCGGTGCATTTCTGGCCGGTCGAGAAGAACGCGCCGTTCACGACATTTTCGACGGCGCCGTTGAAGTCACAGTCGGCCAGGACGATGGTCGGGTTCTTGCCGCCCATTTCGAGCTGAATCTTCAGGCGGCGCTTCGAAGCCTCGGCGTGCAGCCAGTGGCCGACTTCGCACGAGCCGGTGAACGAGATGGCTTTGAGCGGCTTCGCGTCCACGAGTGCCCGGCCAAGCGAACCACCGGAGCCGGCGACGAAGTTCACCACACCTTTGGGGATGCCGGCCTCGTGGCAGGCTTCGATCAGCCGCCAAGCCGAGAGCGGGGCCGCGGATGCGGGCTTCATCACGACGGTGTTGCCGGCAATCAGCGCCGGAGCCAGCTTCCAGGCCGGGATCGCGCTGGGGAAGTTCCAGGGCGTGACCAGGCCGACGACACCGAGCGGTTTCTTGATGGCGAACATGTGGACGCGGTCGCGCTCGCTGGGCACCTGCACACCGTTCATCCGCGAACCTTCGCCGGCGAAGTAGCGGAAGATGTTGATGGCGCGACGGACTTCGCCCTTGGCTTCGGGCAGGGTCTTGCCTTCCTCGCGGGTCATCTCCTCGCCGAGCTGATCGAACTTCTTGTCGAGGATGTCGGCCACTTTGTAGAGCAGGTTGCCACGGGCTGGCGCGTTCATTCCAGCCCAGCCGGGTGCCGCAGCTTCAGCAGCGGCGGCCGCCGCGCCGATGTCGGCGAGTGAACCCTTGACGAACAAACCGACAACTTCGGAGGTGTCGGCGGGATTGCGGTTTTCGAACGTATCGCCGTCCACCCATTCGCCGTTGATGTAGTTCCGATAAACGTTGTTGCTCATGATCCCTTCGCTGATGAACCGCGGCACGCGGCAAACCCCCGTTTGGCGGCCTGCTGCGAGATTGGCGCTCCCGGTGCGGGCCGGGAACCAAGACCGCATTCTACTAAATGACGGCGCACTCATGGCGGCGAACGCCAAGGGAGCGCCAAACTTTGATACGATCCGCCTGAAATGCAACGCCGCGATTTCTGGAAAACCACGTTTGCGGCGGCGGCCCTGCCCGCCGCCGCGCAGCAGGTGTACGCGCAACGGACGCAAGGTCTGCCACCAATGAAGATCACCGGGGCCAAGGTGATCGCCACGTCCGGCGGCCGGAACTACCGCTGGGTCTTTCTCAAGCTACTCACCTCCGAGCCGGGCCTGTATGGCATCGGATCGGCGGGCAACCACTTCCAAACCCGCGCGGTGATGGCCGCTCTCGAACATCACCTGATCCCGTGGGTGATGGACAAGGATCCGGATCGCATCGAGGATCTCTGGCAGAGCGCGCATTATCGCACGTACTGGCGCAACGGTCCGGTGAACAACAACGTTTTGAGCGGGCTCGACATGGCGTTGTGGGACATCAAGGGCAAGCGCGCCGGTATGCCTGTTTACGAGTTGCTGGGCGGCAAGGCCCGCGACGCCGTGCCGTGCTACGACCACGTCGGCGGACGGACCAAGGAGCAGTGCGCCGAGAACGTGGCCAAGTCGATGGAAACGGGCTACCGCCACATCCGGGTGCAGTTCGGCGCGGGCGGGTACGGCGGTGGCGGGTTCCTCCCGGCGGGGCAAGGCGAACGGCCCGAGGGCGGCTATCAAGGCATGGCTTTCGATGAGGAGCTGTACGTCGACACGATTCCCGGTGTCTTCGACTACGTGCGTTCGAAAGTGGGTTTCGCGCCAAAGCTGCTGCACGACACTCACTCCCATTTGAGCGGGATCAATGCCGTCGAGTTCTCGCGGCGCATGCAGCCGTACCAGATGTTCTTTCTCGAGGACGTGCTGGCGCCCGAGCAGATCGACTGGTACCGCCAAATCCGCAAGGTCTGTACGACGCCGCAAGCGGTGGGCGAGGTGTTTTCGCATCCCTACGAGTACGTGCCGCTGGTGACTGAACGGCTGATCGACTTCGTCCGCTGCCGCGTGTCGGCCATCGGCGGGATCACACCGGCGAAGAAGCTGGCGACGCTGTGCGAATTCTTCGGGGTGAAGACGGCGTTCCAGGAGGGCGGCGAAAACGATCCGGTCAACCAGCTTGCGGCGTATCACGTGGACATTTCCTCGACCGCTTTCGGCATTCAGGAGGAGAACGGATTCCCGGAGGTTGCACGGGCGATCCTTCCGGGAACGGGGGAGATCCGGCGGGGCTACTTGTATGGATCGGGGAAGCCAGGGTTGGGGATCGACATCAATGAGGAGCTGGCAGCGAAGCATCCCCTCCGCGAAATCCCCGGCGGCGGCGCGTACCCGACCGATCGTGGGTTGGACGGGTCGGTGGTGCGGCCGTAGGAGTACAACCTGAGCCACCTCGGAGAGTTAGGGCACTACCCATGGTGAGGGCCACCGGCGGCAATGCCGGTGGATTGGATAAGAAACGAGGGAATCGGAGGAGACCAATGACTGTGTATTCGCATTTGAGAGCCGCTGAGGCGGTTCTGCTTTTCTTGACCGCGGCTGCGACCGTTCACGCCCAGAGCACCACTACGCTAACGAGCCGCATGGCGGTAGTGCCGTTCGTTTGCAGCGTCGATTTCAATTTTCCGGCGGGAACGTCGGTGAGCCAGACTCTTTGCGTCGTGCCGCCGCGGAGAATTCTGGTGATCGAGACCGTGACAACCGCTACTCACCTTGCTTACGGGAGCGCGCTTCGGCGCACCACTCTCGAAGTCACGACTGCCGGTACGACGGCTTCGCACGTCGTCGAGACCTCGCTGGCCGGGCCATACAGCTCTCCGCTGATCTGGAATGGCACCAGGAGCGTCCGATGCGGGCACGAGCGTCCGGGCGCATCTCGCCGGGCAGTTTGCGAGCGGAGGGAACTCGAGCAGCGCGACGATTTCGGGGTATCTACTTCCGTCGCCATAAGCAGGCAGTGGATCGAGGCGGGCCGATGACAAACGGCCCGCTGCTGTTTGAAAACGGCGAAGCAATTGACGCTTTATTTCACGCCGCGATTCCACTTTAGATTCAGATCCACCAGAACCGCCAGATAATGCGAATTGCGGGTTTGTAAACTCCTTATCGCGGCAAGTCTGGTTTTGAGCGGCCGGGCTGCCGTGGCGCAGACTGGGCCGCCGAGCGTGGTCGAGAGGAACCTGGCGGTTCGGGCTGCCGTCGCCGGAGGTTCATTGCGTGCGGCGCTTGCTATAGACTGGCGGACGAAGATATCCGCAG
>CAYPUQ010000353.1:0-6636 GCA_964413655.1 uncultured Solibacteraceae bacterium
CGCTGTCTCAAGGACGGGATGACAGTGGAAGAGACGGCGCGGCGGCTGCGCGAGCGTAGCGAAGCGGCAGACCGGGCCGCCATCGCTACCGAGGACGCGCTGGTTGAGGTCGCGCGGCGGTATCCCGACCGGCGGTTCGCCGCGCGGTACGGCAAAGAGTTGCGCGTGGCGGTGGACCGCGCGCGGGCGGGATTCAGTGCGTGGTACGAAGTATTCCCGCGATCCTGCGCGCCGGAGCCGGAGCGTCACGGCACGCTCCAGGACTGCATGGAGCGGCTGCCTTACATCGCCGGGATGGGGTTCGACGTTGTGTACCTGCCGCCGATACACCCGATTGGGCGGGCGTTTCGGAAGGGCAAGAACAACCGCACCACGGCGGAACCGGACGATGTCGGGAGTCCCTGGGCGATCGGGGCCGAGGAAGGCGGGCACAAGGCGATCCATCCGCCACTCGGCACGGTCGACGATTTTCGCGCGCTGGTGGCAAAGGCGCGGGAGATGGGGATGGAGATCGCGATGGACTTGGCGTATCAATGCTCGCCGGACCATCCGTATGTGAAGGAGCATCCGCAGTGGTTCCGCTGGCGGCCGGATGGAACGGTGCAGTACGCCGAGAATCCACCGAAAAAGTACCAGGACATTTATCCGGTCGAGTTCGAGAACGACGATTGGAAGGGTTTGTGGGAAGAGTTGCGGAGCGTCGTGCTGCACTGGGTGGAGCAGGGCGTGCGCATTTTCCGCGTCGATAATCCGCACACCAAGCCGTTTGCGTTCTGGGAATGGATGATCGCGGACGTCAAGCGGCAGTATCCCGACGTACTGTTCCTTGCGGAGGCGTTCACGCGGCCCAAGGTAATGTACCGGCTGGCTAAGTTGGGGTTTACGCAGAGTTACACGTACTTTTCGTGGCGCAACACGCGGCATGAGCTGACGGAGTATTTCACGGAGCTGACGCGAAGCGAGGTGAAGGAGTTCTTCCGGCCGAACGCCTGGCCGAATACGCCGGATATACTACCGGAGTACTTACAGATCGGAGGGCGTCCGGCATTCATGGTGCGATTGGCGCTGGCGGCCACGCTCGCGGCTAACTATGGAATTTATGGGCCGGCCTTCGAGTTATGCGAGAACGAGCCGCGCGAGCCCGGCAGCGAGGAGTATCTGAACTCGGAAAAGTATGAGATACGCCACCGCGACCTGAACGCCGAGTGGAGCCTGAAGGACTATATCGGGCGGGTGAACCGGGCGCGGAGCGAGAACCCGGCACTACAGAGCGACCGTGGACTGCACTTCCATCCGACCGACAACGAAGAGCTGCTGTGCTACAGCAAGGCAACCGAAGATTTCTCCAGCGTGATACTGGTAGTAGTGAATCTGGACTTCCGGTACCGGCACTCGGGTTGGGTTCATCTCGATCTGGACGCGCTTGGGCTGGAGGATGGGCATGCGTTTCAGGTGCGGGACCTGGCAGGCGGCGGAACGTTTCTGTGGGAAGGGTCGCGGAACTACGTGGAACTGGACCCGCGAACGATGCCGGTGCACATTTTCCAGGTCCGGCGGAAGATTCGCACGGAGACCGATTTCGACTACTTCATGTAACGGAGCGCCAGTGAAACGATCGGGAAGCGCGGATGATCCGCTGTGGTACAAGGACGCCATCATTTACGAGTTGCACGTCAAGGCCTTTCATGATAGCAACAACGACGGGATTGGCGATTTCGGCGGGCTGATTCAGAAGCTGGATTACCTGCAGGAGCTTGGCGTGACGTGCCTGTGGCTGCTGCCTTTCTTTCCTTCCCCGCTGCGCGACGACGGCTACGACATCGCCGATTACCGCAGCGTCCATCCGCAGTACGGAACGATGGAGGAGTTCAAGGCGTTTCTGGCGGCAGCGCATGAGCGCGGAATGCAGGTGATGATCGAGTTGGTGGTGAACCACACGTCGGACCAGCATCCGTGGTTTCAAGCGGCGCGAAAATCGCCGCCGGGCTCGCCCGAGCGCGACTTCTACGTTTGGAGCGATACGGACCAGCTCTACAAGGACGCGCGCATCATCTTCACCGACACGGAGAAGTCGAACTGGACATGGGACGCCGAGGCGAAGGCCTACTTCTGGCACCGGTTCTTCTCGCATCAGCCGGATCTGAACTTCGACAATCCGCGGGTGGTGGAGGAAGTGATCGCGGCGATGCGGTACTGGCTCGACATGGGCGTCGACGGTTTGCGGCTGGACGCGATTCCGTACCTTGTGGAGCGCGACGGCACCAACTGCGAGAACCTGCCGGAGACGCACATAGTGATTCGCCGGATCCGGCAGGCACTGGACGAGCAGTACGCCAACCGGACGATTCTTGCCGAAGCGAACCAATGGCCGACCGACGTGCGGCCGTATTTCGGCGACGGCGACGAGTGCCACATGGCGTTCCACTTTCCGCTGATGCCGCGACTGTTCATGGGATTGCGGCTGGAGGACCGGCATCCGATCACGGAGATCATGGCGCAGACGCCCGAGATCCCCGATGTCTGCCAATGGGGGCTGTTCCTGCGGAACCACGACGAGTTGACACTCGAGATGGTGTCGGACGAAGAGCGCGACTACATGTACCTGGCCTACAGCGCCGACCCGCGCATGCGGATCAACATCGGCATCCGGCGGCGGCTGGCGCCGCTGATGGACAACAACCCGCGTCGGATCGAATTGCTGAACAGCATCCTGTTTTCGTTCCCCGGAACACCGATTTTGTATTACGGCGACGAGATCGGAATGGGCGACAACATCTATCTCGGCGATCGGAACGGCGTACGGACACCGATGCAGTGGAGCGCGGACCGCAACGCGGGTTTCTCACGGGCGAATCCGCAGAAGCTGTACAGCCCGGTGATCATGGACCCGGTGTACGGGTACGAGGCGGTAAACGTGGAGGCGCAGCAGAGCGATCCGTCGTCGCTGCTGCACTGGATGCGCAACATGATCGCGCTGCGGAAGCTGTTCAAGGTGTTCGGGCGCGGGCGGCTCGACTTCCTGTATCCGGCGAACCGGAAGATTCTGGCCTACGTCCGGAGCGGCGACGGCGAGCGGATTCTGTGCGTAGCGAACCTGTCGCGATTCGCGCAGCCGGTGGAACTGGACCTGTCGGAATACGCGGGAATGGTTCCGGTGGAGATGCTGGGCTTCGTCGAGTTTCCAGAGATCCGCAAGACGCCCTATCCGCTGACGCTGGGACCGTACGGCTACCTGTGGTTCGAATTGCAGCCGGCACCGCCGCCGGTGGAGATCGAAACGATGGAGGTGTCGGTGGAGCAGGCGGCGCTGGCGACGTCGGGGAGTTGGTCAGACTTGTTGGACGGCGCGACCCGGACGATGCTGGAGGCCGAGTTGCTGCCGCACTTTCTGCCGAATCAGCGCTGGTTCGGCGGGAAGGCGCGGCCGATTCAGCGGACGGCGATTCGGGAGTGGGCGGAGTTCGGCAGTTCGAACGCGGTGATCGCGGTGGTGGGAGTGGAGTACGCGGAGGGGCCGGCGGAGAGCTATGTCCTTCCGCTAAAGATGGCGCCGGACGAGGAAGCGGCGGCAGTGAGCGAATCGTATCCGGCCAGCGTGCTGGCCGCGTGGGTGAGCCCGGCGGGCAAGGGGATACTGTTCGACGCGACGCTGGACACTGGGTTTCAGCGGGATCTGCTCGATGCGGTGGCGGAGGAGCGCGAGATGCATGGGCATCATGCGGCGATTCGCGGCGTGGCCAGTAAGGAGTTTCGCGCGCTTTGCGGCGACGGCGGCGAGGATATGGCCCCGGTGCGCGGCTCCGCGGAGCAGAGCAACACATCGATCCGCTACGGCGGGCGGCTGATCCTCAAGCTGTTCCGGCGCATTGAGAGCGGACCGAATCCGGATTTCGAGATGACGCGATACCTGTGCGAGGAACGGAGCTTCGCGAACATTCCGCGGTTCGGGGGGCTGATCGAGTACCGGCCGCGCGAAGGCGAGGCCTCGACACTGGCGATGGTGCAGGAACTTGTGGACAACCAGGGTGACGGATGGGAATGGACGCTCGAAGACCTGGGGCGTTACTACGAACGCTGCGCGGCAACGGAGGAATCGGAGGCGGTTGAGACTTTGGCCGCGATGCCATTGCGGGAGTTATGCAAGGAGCCGTTGCCGGCGGTGGCGGTGGAGACGATCGGGATCTACGTCGAGTCGGCGGCGACGCTGGCGCGCCGCACGGCGGAGATGCACCTGGCGCTGGCGGCCGAAACCGACGATGACGCGTTCCGGCCGGAACCGGTAACGAAGGACGACCTGGCAGCGCTGGCGGATGGTCTGCACACGCACGCGACGGACGCGTTCGAGCGGCTGCGGAACAACCTGTCGAAGGTACCCGATGAGTTGATGGAGACGGCCGGGCGCGTGCTGAGCCAGCGCCGCCGGCTGCTGGAACGGTTCCAGAGTTTGGAGTTGATGAACTCGGAGTTGTGGAAGACGAGGGTTCACGGGGATTACCATCTTGGACAGGTGCTGCGGGCCAAGAACGATTACGTGATTCTGGACTTCGAGGGCGAGCCGGCGCGGTCGCTCGCCGAACGGCGGGGGAAGCAGCCGCCGTTGAAGGACGTAGCGGGGATGCTGCGGTCGTTCAGTTACGCGGCACAGGCGGCATTCCTCAACTACGTGTCGCGGCGCCCGCACGAGGCGGAGAAGCTGGAGGTGTGGGCGGCGTTCTGGGCAAAGGCGATCGGTGCGGAGTTTCTTCGGAATTACCGCGAAACGGTCGCGGGCAGCCGGGTGGCGCCGCCCGAAGCTGGGCCATTCTGGCGGCTGCTTGACGCGTTCGTACTCGACAAGGCGGTTTACGAGTTGAACTACGAAATCAACAACCGGCCGGCGTGGTTGCGGATACCGCTGGCGGGGATTCTCGACCTCTGCATGGAGCGTTAAGACGAGATGCCAGAGCCGGCCGTTCTGCCTCCCGAGACTCAGGAACGCGTGCAGGCGCTCGGCGCGGCCGACATCGTGATCGGGATCCCGAGTTACAACAACGCGGAGACGATCGCGCAGGTGGTGCGGATGGCGCAGGCGGGCCTGCACAAGCATTACGGGTCCCTCCGTGGGCTGATCGTCAACTCCGACGGCGGGTCGAAGGACGGGACGCCGGACCGCGTGCTCGGGATACCGGACGAGGAGCACGAACTGGTGCAACTGCCCTACAAGGTGCACCCGGTGCAGAAGCTGGCGACGCCGTACCACGGGATTCCCGGGAAGGGCAGCGCATTCCGCACCATTTTTCACATCGCGCGGCTGGTGGGGGCGAAGGCGTGCGCGGTGTTCGATTCCGACTTGCGTAGCATTACGCCGGATTGGGTGAAGGCGTTGCTCGATCCCGTCCTCGATCAGGACTACGACTTAGTAGCTCCTTATTACACCCGGCATAAGTACGACGGGACGATCACCAACAGCATCGTTTATCCGCTGACGCGGGCGCTGTATGGGAAGCGCATCCGGCAGCCGATTGGCGGGGACTTCGGATTCTCCGGGAAATTGCTGGATTCGTATCTGAAGCAGGACGTCTGGAACACGGACGTAGCGAAGTTCGGGATCGACATCTGGGTGACGACCCACGCGGTGTCGCGCGGATTCCGCGTGTGCCAGGCGTTTCTCGGCGCGAAGATTCACGACGCGAAGGACCCGGCGTCGGATCTGAGCGACATGCTGGTGCAGGTACTGGGGGCGCTGTTTCAGGAACTGGACCGCAACGCGGCGATCTGGCAGAAGGTGCGGGGTTCGGAGAGGGTTCCGATTTTCGGCGAGGTGACGCCGGTGAGCACGGAGCCGGTGACGGTAGACGTGCGGAAGATGATCGACTCGTTCCGGCTGGGCGATCAGAACTTGCGAGAGATCTGGTCGTTGTTCTTGCCGCCGGCGACGCTGCTGGAGTTGAAGCGAATCGCCCGCGGCGCCGCCGAGGGGTTCAATTTTCCGGATGACGTCTGGGTGAAGACGGTGTACGATTTCGCGATCGGGTATAAGCAACGGACCATTAATCGCGACCACTTGCTGCGGGCGTTGACGCCTTTGTATCTGGGGTGGGTGGCTTCGTTCATCATGCAAGTACAGGAGGCGGGGCCGGAGGACGTGGAGCGCCGGCTGGAGAAGCTCTGCGCGACGTACGAGACGGGGAAGCCATATTTGATTTCGCGGTGGCGGTGGCCGGACCGGTTTAATCCGTAGAGATGCACGGCGGATCGGCGGAGCGCGGGCGCTATGCCACGCGATTGTTGATGGGCCGGACATTGAGGCGAGCCTTGCGGCTCCGGCACGGGCTAAGGGGATTCCGCTCCAGGCTGCCTACACTACGGCGCGTTATTGCCTAATGTTGAGCCTGAATCCCTTCAACGTGTTCAAAATAAAAAACTTAACGAATACGCTAAGCCGCGCTGTAGGATAACTCCATCGCCAACCACGCTGGTAAACGGCGCGAAGGGCGTCGACCCGACTATCAAGTTTAGTCGTTACTCCGCGCAGCAAAGGACTCGACGAGGTTTTGCGTTGCCTCACGCGCGCTTGCGGAACCCAGCCACGGGCCCTCAATAGCCCTCGACCCACTTCGATCAGAGGGTAGGCATCTGCTTGCTCCCGTGCAAGCA
>CAYPUQ010000354.1:0-6618 GCA_964413655.1 uncultured Solibacteraceae bacterium
GCTGCTGTCCACCTCCATATGCCCGCTAGCGCCGAAGAAGATGTTGCCCGTATAGCTGTCGCCGCGCCGGGCCAGGTTGCCCTCGGTTCCAGTTGGCAGATTTCGTACGTCGAAAACGATCTGGCAGTCGTCGTAGTCGTAGGTGGCCTGCTGTGTGTTCGGCGTCTCCTGATCGTCGTCATAGATGAACTTGCCGCCCGTGCATACGACACTGCGCGGCAGGTCCCGGCCGAGTCCCCAGCGGGCAATGTCCAACTGATGCACTCCCTGGTTTCCAATGTCGCCATTACCGGTGTCCCAGAACCAGTGCCAGTTGTAATGAAAGCGATTGGGATTGAAAGGCCGGATCGGGGCGGGTCCAAGCCAGTAGTCGTAGTCGACGCCGGGCGGGATGGGGCCGTCCGGCTGGCGGCCGATGGACTGCCGGCGACGAAAGCAGATGCCGCGCGCCATGTAGACGTTGCCGATCGCGCCTTCCCGCAACAGTTCCACCGCCTGCCGGATATGAGTGAGGCTGCGGCTCTGATGCCCCACCTGCACGATGCGCTGGTACTTTCGCGCCGCCTCCACCATCTTTCGTCCTTCCCAGACATTGTGGCTGGCCGGTTTCTCAATGACGACGTCCTTGCCTGCCTGACAAGCCCAGATGGTCGACAGCGCGTGCCAGTGGTTGCATGTCGCCATCGAGACGGCATCGATTTCCTTGTCTTCCAGGATCTGTTCGAGCCGCCGGTACGTCTTCGGCTGGTAGCCGCGCAGCTTCACGATCATCTGCACGGCGCGTTCGGCGCGCGCTTGATCGGCGTCGCATATGCCGCCGATCCGGGCCTCGGGGATTCTCACCAGGCTGTTTACATGGTCGCGCCCTCGCCCGCCGAGACCCACAATGGCGACGTTGACTTGGTCGCTGGGAGCGGCCGCCGCCACCCCCGCGCCGAGAGAAATCAGAAAGCCTCTTCGGTTCATCGTGCTCCTTTTTGCTCAAGATTAATGCGGAATTCCATGCTGGTGCATCCGGGCGTGGAGTCTTCCCCGCGCCGCGCGCATTACGGCGAGCACGCGTTCGTGCCGGGTCGCATCGGCCCGCGTTGCCAGCTTACTCACCCAGGCTTCCGAACCGTCAATCAACGTGAGTAGATGCGCCGCGACGGGCGGCGAAAATAGATCCTGTCCGGGAACGGCGAGGTAAACCGGCGAAGTATGCGCCGCCACTTGAATCCCACCGTATGCGACTCGCGAGGAGCAACGCGCCGCGATCCAACCCGGTGCCCGCACCGCGATCGTCTCACGCAACTCCATTTCCCGGGCGCCGGCCGATTCCTGACGCGACGCCACGACCTCGCCATTCGCAATGATCTCCAGACGATGGATAGGAACGGTGCTCCTGGCCTTGACTCGTACTTCTACTCGGCCATCGCGGCCTCTCATCGCAATCTCGTCGCCAGGCGATCGTCCTTCTACCTCGAACAGCAGAAGTGGCCCGGAAGTCATGAACGTGTTGCCGCGCCGCACGGCGCGAGCCCAGTTCGCGAAGTTGAACTCTTCCTGGCCGAGATGGGCGTACGCACGGAACGCGCCCGCGGCGACTCCGGCTCCCATCTTGTCGGTCCCGCCCACCGCCGGCAGACGATAGCCGCAATTCAGGTAACGATACCACTCAAAGAAGCGGAAGCTGAGAAATTCCTCGCCGATCTGGCGCGGCTGAAGTTCGACGGCATCGATCTTGCCAAGAACGATGTCGGCGGCCAGTTCGGCGGTTGGATAAGGAAAGTGTGCCGCTACGGCCAAGCCCTCGCGTTCCCGGCATACGTCCGCCCAGTCCGCCAGCGCATTCCATAACGGATCGCCGATGTAGGCCTCCATCGGACCGGATGCAGACATCGGAAACACCGGCGCGCCATGGCCGCCGAGCAACGCCAAGTGGCCTAGCAGGTGCTGCCGGTTCTCGGTGCCCACCGCCACCACAGTCTCGCCGTCGCGCGAGGTGAGGTGGCCGTGCGGGAGGTCGCCGACGTTGGTGAACAGATCACCCCACTGCGCCGCCAGCAAGTTGATTAGGTTCAAGCCTTCGGCCTGGCCTTCGAGAATCGCCGTGGAGGGCGAGAGGAAATGCACGTGGCTGTCGGCGCTCACCCAGTTTTGCGAACGAAGATCCGCGAATTGGGAGATTGGCAGATCGAGTTCGCGCTGGCCGGGCTGAATCGTGAGTTTCTTCCGGACAGGCTCGTACTCGAACCCCTTCGCCACCTCAACGTACACGTCTCCGGCCGGCAACTCGATCTGGAACGAGCCGTCGACGTAGGCGTACGGCGTGCTTTGTATCTGCACGTCCGCGCCGTAATCCTGGAACCAGTTCGCGTTGACCTCGGCGCGGTGTCCGTAAGGTGGAATGTAGCGGCCGTCCCGCGAGCGGAAGGACAGCCTCGCTGCCGTGGGTCGTCCGGTAGACTCGTCGATCACGCGGCCGCGAATCCAGGTCTTCTCCCGCTCGAGTACCTCGATCCGAGCCTGACCGGCCGGATTCTCGCCGTTCAGAATACGGCCAAGGTCGAACTCGTGCGCCGCGCCGGTTCTGGCGTTCCGGAGGGTTAAGGTCGCTCCGGAGCTTGCCGTGATTTCCGCATAGAGGATCCGCGGCTGCACGGCCCGTCTCGGTTCGCCCAACCCCACCACATCGGAAGATAGCCACGCTTGCGGTTCGAACGAGGGAAGCTGATAGGTCCGCCCCACGATACCGAGATCGACGCTCAATTCCCACGCCCCGTCATCCGTGCCGGGCGGGAGCGAGATCTGAAACAGGCTCAGCCGTTCGTAACGGAGAGGATCGGGCCGGCCGTGATAAAGGGTCACGCCGCAGATGGCGAGCAGGGCCTCCGAGCGGGCCTCCATCCGGAGCGCGCGAACTGTTTTGTCCGGTGCTGGATTCTCGATTGACGACAACCAGAATGTGCCGCGTGCGTCTCCGCCGGCCGGGGCCGTGCGAACCGAGGTTTGGAGCAGGCCCCAGAGGGCCGCGTTGGGCAGGGAATCCGTCAGCTTCGAGGGAGCGTACTGGCGATGGGGAACGGCGGTGAAGCAATCGTGTCCCCAGGGATACGTGATGGAGTTCACTTCGAATCGGCGCCGGATGGGTTTTCGTTCTTCCGTACCGTCTTCGTAGACTAGAACGGCCTCGGCCAAAAGCTCCCCGGCCTTTTCGAAATCGTCCAGGCCCTTCGGCGACCGTTCGCTCTCGTCCCAGTCGCAGAACTGAGTGAAACAAAGGAACGAGGCTTTGAGCCCAAGTGGGATTTCGACGCTCGGCGCAGACCATGGCCGCGATGCCCTGCTCAGTACAATCCAAGACTTTTCGCCGGCGCGGCCGAATTCAAACGGAATGCCACGAAAGACGTGACTGCCGGCCGGTGCGCGAATTAGTTGGTCCGCGGCCGAAGAGCCGCCCGGCATCACGCCCGGGTCTTGCGGTCCGAGATCGGCAGGCGAGGCCGTGAACAAACGGGAGCAGTCGACCGGAGTGAACTTGCCGGTTCGATCTTGAGGTTTCGCCAGACTTGGCGCCAAACCGGCAACAACCAGCCGGAGCGCCGAGACTCCGGCACCGATCGTCTGTAGGAAAGTCCTCTTGGTCAATTCATCTCCGTCAAGCGCCGTCATGACGGCGCTCTCCTAGAAGATGATACGCGCGGTTAGGGAGAAGTTGCGATTGCCGTCGCCCGGATGTACGTCGAGGACCTGTCCGTACGCCGGGGTGCCGACGACTGTGCTCGGGTTCGCGAAGTTGGGATGGTTCAGGAAATTGGTGGAAACCATCTCTAAACGCATGCGCAGGCGCTCGTGGAATACGACGTCTTTGTATAGGCCGAAATGGAAGACGCTTAGCCCGGGGCCCTCCAAGACAAACGGTCCAGACGTGCCGAATCGGCCGATTCCGTCGGGCGGCGTCGCGAAGGCGCTCGTGTCGAACCACCGTTCCAGCGTCCGCTGGCCCACAGGGAGTGTGCCGTCCGCGATCCGGTCCGCCCGGCCGGATCGGATGTTGGTGTTAGCCGGATCCGTGCCAGCGAAGGTCGGGTGGAACCGCGAGCCGGTCTGCGCGACATACGTTCCACCGAGCGTCCAGTTTCCGATCAGGTAGTTGGCCGCTTTCGGCGCCGAGCCGGCCCACCGTTTGCCGCGGCCGAACGGGATCTCATACAGGGTCACCGCAACGAACCGGAGCCGTGGAATGTCGCCACCAGGCGAACGATCGCGAAGACGGTTGAAGGCATCCTCGGGATTCGCCCAGTCGTCGCCTACGCTCCTCGCCCACGTGACGTTGGAGGAGAAGAAAAGCCCGGCCTTCGGCTTGCGCTCGACCTTGATGAATCCGGCGTGGTAGTTGTGGCTCGCTCCGTTGTCCGTATAGAACGCGTCGAAGAGGTAGTTATAGGGTGCTTCCGCTAGTTTGTCCTGAAACGGCCGCGTGTTGGCTGGCACTTGCCGCAAGTTCCGCTGCCAAATGTTCTTGCGCGCAATGGTGGACATGTAACTCGCCGAGATCCCCATGTCTCCAAGCTGCTTTTCGACCGTCAGGTTGTACTGCATGCTATACGGCGTTCGCAGGTACGGGTTCAAGCCCCTTGCACTGGTGCCGCCGAGGATAAACGTCGAGTCGGGGAACGGGCGCGGAAACGCAAACGCCGGCCCGCCGGCGCCAATCAGATTCGTAAAATTCTCCTGCAATTCGAACGGAGCGCCGCCGCCCTCGGGCGGGTTCGGCTGCTGCGCGACATAGTACATGCCCGCGCCGCCGCGAATCACAAGATCGTCCCGTTGCGCCGGGCGCCAAGCGAAACCAAAGCGCGGCGCGAAATTATTCCGGTCCCAACGGGCTAGCCGTCGGCCCAACCCGACGGAGTCGCCTGTCACGATCGGCACGCTGGCCGGGAAACCGGGATGGATGCGAGCCCGCGCCGAGTCGTCGGGAACCAGCAGGGCATTGTGGATCGGCGAGAAGTTGGCCGTCAGGTTGTCACTGGTGGCTCCGGGGTCGAGCAGCGAATAGCGCATACCCAGGTTCAGCGAAAGGCGCGGGGTTATCTTGTAGTCGTCGGTAACATAGAACTCGTAGTTGACGCGCTGCCGCGTGATGAAACCGATCGAGGTGGCGCGTGCGCTCGTGTCCATGATGCCCAACAGGTAGTCCGAGTAGGCGTGGCCGCTAAAGCGTCCGTTGAAGCCGAAGGTGCCATAGGTCAGGCTGGGGGAGGTCGGCAGCAGGGTTCCCCGGTAGACGCCGATATCGACGCCGTAGCGCAAGTTGTGCTTGCCCTTGGCGTGATGGAGCGAGTTCATGACATAGAAGTTGTCCCACGTCCAACCGCCAAGGTTTGACTGAAAGATCGACTGATAGCCGGCGATGTTCATGCGGGGCATTGCGGGCACGTCCTGCAGATCGTGCAACTGCATTCCGGATGCCGAGACGATGTCCAGGCCCCGGTTCGGTCCCTGGAATTTGCTGTCATCCTGGGCGTAGCCGAAGCGGAACTCGTTCACCACGGTCGGCGAGAAGGTGTGAGTGTCCGCGAGCACGACGTTCCACTGGTCCCGGTACTGATCCCGGATGCCAACCAGGGGGTTGCCCTGATCCCACTGCACAAATTCGAAGTGGTGGTACATCAGGCGGCCGAACAGATTGTTGCGGTCGCTGATGCGATGATCGATGCGCGTGTTGTATTGCGTATCCGAGTTCTTGAAGACGTCGACGTTTTGGAACCGGTCGGTTCCGAAGTTTGCCTGGGGGTAGAACGTGTCCTGAAAGTACCGGGATACGGGATTGATCCGGCTATTCGGAATTATGTTGCCCGCGAACGGAGTGTTCGACAGGGGATCGACGATGGGAGTGCTGACCGCCGAAAAGTTCCCCGCGCGAAACGGATCGGTGGGGACAACGAAGTTCGAAACCTGAGGGAGTTGGCTCCCGCGCAACGCCTGCCACCCGAAATGAAAGAATGTCCGGTTGCGGCCGTTATAAAGCGGTCCCAGCCAGACCGGTCCGCCGACCTTTACGTTCGGACGATACGTCGGTGGGCCGGACGGGCGGTTGGGGGCGAAGAACGGGCGGGCGAGGAAGCCGACCGCGTTGTAATGCAACCAAGCCTCGCCATGCACGTCGTTCGTTCCGCTGTCGGAAACCACGGAAACGTTGGCCGTGGTTCCGCTCGTCGCGTTGACGTTGCTGAGGTCGACGCGCATCTCCCGATACGAATCGAGATAGGTGAACGCCGGGCCGATGGCGTTGCCGCTCCAGCCATCGATCATCGGGATTCCGTCGATGCTGAAGGTGGCGTTTCGGCCCCGGTTGTTGCCACCGATCTGGTTGCCAAACTCCCCGCCCGCAACGCCTGGGGTCAACAGCATGATTCGCCAGATCGAGCGAAAGTTCGAGTTGATGGGCGTGTAGGTGAAGACGTAGTTCGATTTCGTATCCGTGAGCGTGCCGCGCTCGGTTTCAATGATCTGGGCGGTACCTTCGACGGTGATCGATTCGGCTACCGCACCGACCTCCATCCGGATGTCGACCCGAAAGTCCTGCGTCGACGCCAATTGTACGCCCTCGACGACGAAGCGCTTGAAGCC
>CAYPUQ010000355.1:0-6595 GCA_964413655.1 uncultured Solibacteraceae bacterium
ATTCCGGTGAATGTCCACTTCACACCCGCCGGGTCGGAAGCGCTGGCGGAACGGGTAGCGGCGGCGATCGAGAAGTCGCTACCGCCTGCAACGAATCAGTCGCGCGGAGTCCAGCCGTAGGCTGCCATCATGATGCGGAAGGCATCGGTGTTGTCGAGGTAGCCGCGGACCTTGTCCGCGCCCGGTCCTTCGGCGGTGATCAGCACTTCCTCGCCCGAGTGGCTGCCGTCGATCACCAGCGCCGGTTTCCCCTCGGTGGCTTCGCCCTCGACCGCGGGTTTGACGAGCGGTTCGCCGCGCCGGCCGGTCACCATGCGAATGTCAAACGAGTGATCGGCGGTGAACAACAGAAGGGTTTCGTTCTTGTTCACCTGGCCGGAGATCTGGCGGATGGCACGATCGAACTCGACGAGGTTGTCGAGTCCGGGGGCCGGATTCTTCTGGCTAGTGTGGGCGTCCCATTCCACCATGAGGAAATACCCTTTCGGGTTCGCCGACAGCAGTTCCACGGTGCGCTCGAGCACGGGCGCCAACTCGAAGTCGCCCGAGTCCATCAGAACCACCATGCGCGCCACGCCAGAGCCGGCGGCCGCCCAGGAGTCGAAGACGCCGTAGTTCTTCCGGGCCAGTTCGGCGAGGAAATCGATTCCTTCCCCGGTGGTAGCTTCGAGCGCTGTCTTGCGGCCGGCGCCGATTAAGATGTCGACGCCGTCGCCGAAGCGCGGGTTCAGGAACCCGCGCAGGATCGTCGCGGTGGCGCGACGGTCGTTGGCTTGGGCATAGCAGGCGGCCGGCGTGGCGTCGTGGACCGGCCGGTTGGTGATGATGCCGGTGGCTAGTCCTTGTTCCTCCGCGTATTCGAGGATGGTCTTCAGCGGCGCGCCATCGGTCTTGCCGCGAACCGCGGTGTCGTCTTGGGAGATGACGCCGTTGTGCGTTTTGCGGCCGGTAACGATGGCCGTCATGCCGGCGGCGGAGTCGGAGACCCATTGCGAGGCCGTCGATGTGTCCATGAGGCCGATGTGGGGCATGGACTGAATGTAGAGCTTCCGGGTGTCGCCATAGCCATGCACGCTGGCGGCGTGAATGGTGGAGGTTCCGCCGGCATCGGCGAGAAACAGAATGATGTTTTTCGCGCGGTCATTCGCGCAGCCCGTGAGAGCTATCAGAAGGAGGAATACAGATGGTCGCATTGCAGTCTCGGTCGATCATGTCAAAGCGAGAGTACCGGGCGCAACCGCTGTGATAGCATCGCCTCCGTTATGTTCGAGAGTGTCTTTCTGCTGAGCCTGGCGGTGATTCCGGTGGAGACACCGATGGCGCCGCCCGGGTGGGCGTATGCACAACGCGCGCTACTCAAGGAGTCGGCCGCTGCGGCGATGGAGTTCGCGGCGAAGTATACCGACACGCGCGGGCACTTCCGGGGCGTGGAACGTTGGGGCGGCAACGATGGTCCGGACGACGTGACGGAGACGTTCCACAACTGGCCGCTGGCGTACGCGCTCGGGGCCGACGAGCGACTGCTGCGCGTGTACGAACGGATCTGGGAGGGTCACCTGGACCAGTTCCAGAAAGCCAAGGCGCCGAGCACGGAGATGGCCAAGGATGGGATGTACTGGCGCGAGTTCGTCACCGCGTTCGACTGGGAACACAATGGCGAGGGGCTGGCGCCGTTCTACCATTACGGGCTGTGCCGGCCGCGCGACGTCCTTTTCCGGCAGCGCGCCGTGCGGTACACCGGGTTCTACAACGGCGACGACCCGCTAGCACCGAATTACGACCGGCAGCACAAAATCATCCGCAGTCTGCATAACGGCAGCCGGGGGCCGAAGCTGACGCCGGCCTCCGTGTTCGACTGGGGCGGCGAGGCGGAAGAAGGATCGGACCGCCACAGCCGGTACGAAACCGCGGCGAACATTCGCGGCGATCATCCGCTGAACCTGCTGGCCACCACGCTCGGAATGACGGCCTACATGCTGACCGGGGAACAGAAGTATCGCGATTGGATGCTGGAGTATACGACGGCATGGCGCGACCGAATTCTCGAAAACGGCGGCAACATTCCGACCAACATCGGGCTCGACGGGCGGATTGGCGGCGAGTGGGACGGCAAATGGTACGGCGGCGTGTTCGGCTGGAATTTCTGGCCGCAGACGAGTTCGCGCAACTACTACATGCGCGGCGTGCGGATCTCGATGGGGAACGCGTTTCTGCTGACCCGCGATGCGAGTTTCCTTGAGCCGCTGCGGCGGCAGGTCGAGAACCTGTACGCGGCGCGACGAGTCGAGAAGGGTCGCGTGCTGCTGCCGAACAAGCATGGCGACGATGGGTGGTACGGTTACACGCCGAACCAGCACTTCGACGTGCAGCGCGACCTGTATCTGTGGTCGATGGACCAGCGGCATCTGGAGCGGCTGGGCGACGACCCGTGGATCGCGTATTTATTGGGCAAGAACGCGGGGTATCCGGAGGAAGCGCTACGGCGAGGGTTGGGCGACGTGCGCCGCCGCGTGGCGGGGTTCCGGGCAGACGACAGCACGCCGGACACGCGCGCATCGGACCATGCGCAGCGGTTCAACCCCGTGGTGACGACGCCGCTGGTGCAATTGATGAATGGAGCGAACGAGCCAGGCGGGTCGGGCAGCCTGGTGCATGGGCGACTGCGCTACTTCGACCCTGCCCGGCGACGGGCGGGTCTTCCGGAGGATGTTGCAGCGCTGGTGGATTCAATCGAGGACAACGCAACCGGTGTGACGCTGGTAAACCTGAGCCAGACCGAAGAGCGCGTGGTGGCGGTGCAGGCGGGGATGTATGGGGAACACACGGTGACGGAAGTAACGCTTGGCGACCGGCGGTATCTGGTGGACGGTCCGCATCTCGAGGTACGGCTGGCGCATGGCGCCGGGGCACGGCTGCGGATCGGGATGCGGCGGTATGCGAATCAGCCGGTGTTGGAGTTTCCATGGGAACGGGCGGCGAAGTAGTCGTGCGGCGGACCACACCCCACGCCGCGGCCGCCCGGCCCGGCCCGAAAACCCGTGTCACTGTTACACGCGTTTCTGCCCAGGTTTGTTCGGACTCGCGCACGCCCCGGAGTCCTTGTCTAGAAGTTCAACCGAAGCGCAAACTGGAAGTTCCGTCCGTCCGCCGCGCCAGTCACGCGGCCGAAAGCCGTGTTGGTCGGGCTCGTGTTCGGGTTTGAGAAGTTAGGGTGGTTCCAGGCGTTATAAGCCTCGGCGCGAAACTGCATCGTAACTGTCTCCCAGATTGGGAAGTTCTTGATCGCCGATAAGTCCCAGGTTGCCCGGCCGTCCCCTCGAAATCCGCTGAAGAGGAGCGGAAGCGTACGCACATTCGAGGCGAGTTGTTGCGCCGGATTGCGGTTGAACCCGGCTTCCGTATTAAACCAGCGGTCGACGTCTCTCTCGCCTTTCGGCAACGGGATGTCCTTGAGGTCGCCGGTAAAGATCGAGTTCCCAAACCCCAAGGGGGCTCCGGACTGCCTGGCCACGACCCCGCCGAGCTGCCAGCCACCGATGACAAAGTTCACCGGCGCCGCAAGCCCCGCGCCGAAGCGCCTGCCACGGCCGACCGGAATCTCCCAAATCCCGCTCATCGCCAGCCGGTGCGTCCGGTCGAAGCCTCCAATCGACTCGTAGGGCATCGGATCGGCGGCGTTCAGAAACTGGAGCGATTCCATCAACTTCGACCACGTATAGGCGAGTTGGAAGGTATAGCCCTTTGAAAACCGCTTCTCGGTCCGCAACTGGAGGGAGTGATACCACGAAGAACCGATCGGCTCCGAAATGGACATGTTGCCAAAATGCGGATAGGGCCGCAGCAGGTTGGCGCGGGAGATCTGAGCGCCGTAGATGGGATGAGTCCCGCGGAACGGGTTCGGAGAGTTCGCGGAAAGAAAATCGATGACCGGCTGGTCGCGGACCGGCAGCCGGCTCAGGTACTCCAGCGGGGTGTTGTTCACTGACCGGTTGACCGGGAGCCGGGTCCCGCGGCTGGCGACGTAGGAGGCATCGAGCAGAAACTCCAAAGGAAACAGGTGTTGGAATCCGCCGGACCATCGTTGGGAGTACGGATGCGTCCGGTCGCGTTGATAGAAGCCGATTCCCTGCCCGAGGTTCGTTCCCAGCCCGCCCGCCGGGCCCAGCGGCTCCAACAAGCCCGTGGGGAATGGGTTGGCGTTAGTAGCCCTGAACGTGAGGCCTTCGTCAAGCGATGCCTGGATGGGAGTGGACTGCGTGAATCCAGTCTGAATGGGCGGCGTGGCGTTCACGCCGATGGTGTCGTAGTAGATGCCATAGCCGGCGCGTATTGTCGTACGCGGCAGCACCTGATAGGCGAAACCGATGCGCGGCATAAAGTTGTTCTTCTCGCCGCGGAACGGACTGCGGCCATTTCCTCCCTGGTTCACCCATGTCAGCCCACCCATCGCGCGGAAGAGGTCGACCGGCAGTTCGGGAATGGGAGCGGCTGCGTAATTGGCTCTGGCCGCGGCGTCTACCGGGCTCGGCGATGCCGCGTCGTACCCGGCCACGAGCCGGTCGAAGCGTTCCGTCACCGGGCGTTCCAGTTCATAGCGCAGGCCCAGATTCAGCGTCAGCTTGGGGTGCAGCTTGATGTCATCGTGAAAATACAATCCCGTCCAGACATCCTGCATCGCCAGGCTGGCCGTGCGCTCCATCACACCGTCCGGTATCCCGAACAGCATCGAGGCCATTTGCTGCCCCACAGGGGCGGAGGGAGCGTTGTCCAGCGGACCTCTTGTGAAGGTGGTCTGGTAGGAAAAAGACGGTGAAGCGGTGAGTGGGACGCGGAGGTTGAATGATCTGTAAACGCGAAAGTCAGCCCCGAACTTCATGTTGTGTTTGGCTGCGAGCTTGGTAAAATTTGCGGCCAGGCTGTGCGTTAAGCTGTTCGTGGCGCCGTCGCCGCTCTCCCATCGGGACACGGCCGCATTCGTCCCGGCGCTGATATTCGGAATCGTTGCAATCCTTCCGTCTATCAAGCTCACGAGCGAAGGTGAGAATCCAAGCGACGCCAGATCGAAGCCCTGGCTGATACGGCGCTCGAAGAACTCCTGGTGCGTCAGGCCATAGCGCACATTCAGTACGAGCGACGGGCTCAGCACCATCACGTCATCCAGCGCCAGCCCGCGGTTGTACCGGTTCAGGATGATGCCGTTCGCCAGGCTTTCGGTCCCAAACCGCCGGTCCTTGTCCTCTTCCCAAAAATCGTAGTGCAGACGGACAAACACGCGATGGTTTTCGCTAAAGGCGTGATCGGCCCGGACGAGGTGAACGAAGTAGTCCTGGAGACCCTTCATCGAGCCGTTGAAGTAATTGTTCTGACCGTCGGCCGTGCCCGTCTGGTTCGGTAGCGGGTAGAGCTTCGCCAGGTTGACCCCGACCGGGTCCAGCCTGGACGCCGGGATGATATTGTTCGACAGCGGTTGCCGGCTAAAGCGGCCTCCGGGCGCCGCCGTGGTGGTCGCCGGGTCATAGATCTGGTAGGCGCTGCTTACCTGGAGCAACTGGGAGAAATCGCCGTCCCGTTGCTGAGCCGTGGGTACTGTCCCGGTGAAAGCCTGTGGCACTGCCCACTTGTTCGCCTCCCAGGTGTAGTGCCAGAACGTGCGGTTCTTGCCGTTGTAGATCTTCGGCAGATAAACCGGACCGCCGGCGGACGCCCCGTAGCGGTTGTCCTGGAAAACCGGCCGCTTCGTGCCAAACTTGTTATTGAAGAAGTTCGGCGTAGCTAACGCCGAGTTCCTCACCACCCAGTGGGCTTCGCCGTGTACGGAGTTGCCACCGCTCGCGGTGCTCACGTTCACCAGTGAACTCATCGTGTGTCCGACGCTTGCGTCGTACGCGGCCGTCTGCATCTTGAACTCGACAACGGCCGACGCGGGAGGCGCAAAGGCGTACCGGCTCCGGCCCGCGTTGCCTTCGGCATACGTATTCGAGACACCGTCGATCTGATACTCCGTCGTGTAGGCGGGGTTGCCGTCACTGGTGATGTTTCGAAAGTTCCACGCCGCCTTCCACAGGAAGTTGCTCGGCTCGATCATGCCGGGCGTGAGCAGCGTCAACTCCAGCGGATTGCCGGCCGCAATCGGCAGTTCGTTGATCCTGCGCCGATCGATCACTTGCCCGAGTGACGCGGTCGTCGTGTCGAGCAGCGGCGTGATGTCCACGACTTCAACGACCTCGGACACGGCGCCCAACTCCATCAGGATGTCCAGCTCTACAACCTCACTGACCCGGACCTGAACTCCGGTACGCACGAACCGCTTAAAGCCTGCTTGCTCGGCGCTGACTGTGTACAGTCCGGGGATGAGAAACGGGATGGCATAACTGCCCGCCTCATTGGAGCGGGCAACGGCGGCAACGCCGCTGGATTGATTCGTCACTCGCAACTCCACGCCGGCCGACACCGCGCCGCTGGGATCCAGGACGCGTCCACGCAGTGAGCCCCGCGAATCCTGGCCCAACGCCACAAACGTGGAGAAAAACGCCGCCAAAACAGCAACTGACAGCACAGTTCGAGAAACCATGAGTGCTACCTGACTTTCTCTTAT
>CAYPUQ010000356.1:0-6578 GCA_964413655.1 uncultured Solibacteraceae bacterium
TTGGACCTATCCGAAGCCGACCTGATCGACGACCAGGAACTCAACGACATCCTTTGGCGGGGCATCAAGGGAGAACCCGCCCCGCCACCCAGGCGCAGCATCTTCTATCCGGGCGTACTGAACGAAGGCGGCGACGAGCGCTAGCTAAGCTAGCCGCGCGCTTCGGCGGCAACCCGGCCCTGTGTTAACGTATGGGTCATTGGTGTCACCGAAGGCCTCGGCAACAAATCTGCCGTTCGCTCGGCGCGGCGGAGTCAGTCTGAAACAGCAGGCGTACGAGCGGGTTAAGGAAGACATCGTCCAGGGCCGGCTGCCGTTCGGCGTGTGTTCTCTCCGCGAGAGCTCGGCCGAGTAATGGGAATGAGCTTTCTGCCCATCGCCGACGCCTTGCGCCTGTTGGAAGCGGAGGGACTCGTCGAGACGCGGGATCGCGTGGGGAGCAGGGTTCGCGTGCCCAAAAGCGAGGACATTGAGGGCGTGTTCACCGTGCGCGCGGCGCTCGAAGGGGAGGTGGCGCGCCTCTGCGCTCAGCGCGCCAGCAAGGAACAGCGGGCTATGCTTCGGGGGATGGCGCGTGTGGGTGCAGACAACCATCTTCCACGTTGAGTTCCATCGGACCCTGGCCGGTTTTGCCTAACCCAGGTGCTGACATTCAAAGTCGTATTTGATGCCGCTCTCAGCCGGAAGAAACGGCCGGGAAACTGGCATGCCTCACTCGTGGATTCGATCCTCCAGGGGGACCCGCGGAAAACCGGGGAGGCCGCCCGCGCGCAGATCCTCGAATGCGTGGAGTCGATTCAGGTGGACGACCGTTGGCGGGACTACCCGCCGTGCACCGCCGAACTGCCCATCCGCTCGCGGTAAATTAAATTGGCCTCAACCGGCCCGCCAGTACTCCATCAGCCGCCCGTAGAGTTCCTCCAGCCGTTCGGCGCTGGCGGCCTCGGCCGCCATGCGGAGCAGCGGTTCGGTGTTGGAAGCGCGGACGTGAATCCACGCATCGGGCCAGAGGAGTTTCAGGCCGTCGGAACGGTCGATCCGCGGCGCCTGGAAACCGGCCTCGATGCGCTGCATCAGCGGGCCGAGCACGCCGTGTTCGAACGCCATCTTGCCCGACCGCCGGTAGTAACGCGGCAGGCGCGCGGCGTGTTCCGAGACGCTCTCACCCGATGAAGCGAGCAGGTCGAGCAGGAAGGCCATCCCCGTATAGGAATCGCGGCAGTATTGGACGGGCGGGAAGATGATGCCACCGTTCGAACCTTCGCCGCCGATGGCGGCCGTGACGGCGCGCATGCGCTCGACCACGTTCGCCTCGCCGACCGGAGTCCGATAGACGCGGCGGCCGTGGCGGCCGGCGACATCGTCGATCACCGACGACGAGGTCAGGTTGACGACCACATCGCCCTCGCGCCGGCGCAGTACCGAATCGAACACCAGCGCGAGTACGTCGTCGTTGTCGAGCACCCGGCCAGACTCATCCGCGAGAGCCAACCGGTCGCCATCCGGGTCCTGTCCGAAGCCGATGTCGCAACGTTCGCGGCTCACGAGTTCGGATAACTCGCCGAGCGTGTCGGCCCGCGGTTCCGCCTCGCGCGGAAACGGCTGCGTGGGATCGACGGCGATGGCGTGCAGCTCGCAGCCAAGCCAGTCGCGCAGAAACTCAACGGAAAGCTCCGAACCCGCGCCGTTCACCCCGTCCAGGGCCACCCGGAAACGGCGCGCGCGGATGCGTTTAGCGTCAACGAATTGGAGGACACGTTCGATGTGTAGACGCTTGGGCGCTTCGAGGTCGTGAATGACGGCGCGAATGCGGTCGTTGGTGGCGTGATGAAACTCGCTCTGGTGGTACAGGTCGATCAGTTCGCTCCGTTCGTAGTGGTTGAAGAACAGGCCATGGCGGTTGAAGAGTTTCAGCGCATTGTATTCGGGCGGATTGTGCGAGGCGGTGATGGCTATGCCGCCGCGAGCCCCCCCGGCGCCAACGTACACCTGGATGGTGGGGGTGGGCAGGACGCCGGTATCCACCACTTCACACCCGGCGGCGAGAAGGCCGCACGTGACCGCGTGCTGGATCATCGGACCGCTGGATCGAGTATCGCGGCCAACCACGACGCGGCCCGCGCCGACGTATGTTCCGAAGGCCTGGCCGAAAGCGGCAGCCAGCGCGGGCGTGAGAAACTCGCCCACTTCCCCGCGGATGCCTGAGACGCCGATCTTAAGTTTGTGTTCGCGCATGCTCAGGCCAGCCGCCGGACCTTTTCCATTAGCGATTCGTGCAGATCGTACGGCGGCGTGTCGCGCTGTTCAGCGATCACGCGGACGATCGGTTCGGTCTGGCTGACGCGGATATGGAACCACTTCGCGGGCCAATCGACCCGTAGTCCATCGATCATGGTCGCGGCGCCGCCGGCATGCTCCTCCTGGAGTTCCATGAGTAGGTCGGGAATGTCCGTGCTCGCCAGCGGCAACTCACCCTTCAACATGCAGTAGAGCGGATACCCATTGACGATCTCCGCCAGCGACTGCCCGCGCTGGACCATCATCGTAAGGATGCTCAGCATCGCGGCGATACCGTCGTAGATGAACCGGAATCGTGGCAGCATCACCGCGCCCGTTCCTTCGCCGGCCAAGGCGATGGTTTCCGGACGGTGCATCGCAAGCGCGTCCATCGCCGCCTGGCGGCCCACCGGAACACGCAGGACCTGTCCGCCGCGGCGGACGGCGACCTCCTCCAGCAGAGCGGTGCTCGATATGTTCGTGATGACCATTTTGCCGGTGGACTGCGGCAGGACATGGTCGGCCAGCATCGGTAGGATCATCTCCTCCGAGACCGGTTCGCCCTGCTCGGTTGCCATCCCGACGCGGTCCGAGTCGACGTCGAACAGGAACCCGGCATCGGCGCCGGCCGGCTTTATCAGGGGTGCGAGTTGAAGCGCGGCGATTCGCGCACTCGTCGATGGATCGTGTGCGAAGCGGACGCCTTCGACCGACTCGTTGATCAGCACCACGTCGAGATCATGCCGTTCGCGGAGGCGGCGCAGCAGGAGCGACGACGTCCCGTTGCAGCAATCCACCAGCACGCGGATCGATCGCAGCGCCGCCAGATCGAAGGCGGCGGCGAGTTGATCGAGATACCAGTCGACGGCATCGTCGAGGCGGCGAAGTGCCCCAATCCGGTTGTACGGTGCGTACTCGAAGCGGCGGAGATGATAGATGTCGAGCAGCTCACCAGCTTCGGCGGTGTTCAGGTAGGTGCCGTTGCGGCCGAAGAACTTGAGCGCGTTCCATTCGGCGCTGTTGTGGCTGGCGCCGATCGAGATGCCGCCGGCCGCTTCGATCCGCCGGATGGTGTGCTGGATGACGGGCGTCGAGACGATACCGAGGTCGACTACGTCGCGGCCGCAGGCGGTGAGCGCGGCGACTACCCCCTCGCGGATCATGACGCCGCTGGCGCGCGGGTCGCGCCCGATCACCACGGGGCCGGGCGTTTCGAGAAAAGTGCCGAAGGCCGAGGCGAAGTCCAGGACATGCGCGGCCGAAAAGCCGGAACCGACGACGCCGCGTAGACCAACGTGCGAAATTCGCAGCGAAGGGGACGAGCCCATGGCTATTCGGACAGCACGAGGATACCGAACTGCTCCGGAGTATGGTGACTGCGGTTCATCGTGGGGGTCCACATGATGGACTGGCGGTTCGGTGCCTTGCCGTCGAGGCGGTACAGGTTGATCCGGTACCGGTTGCCTGCCTTGGCGGGCGCGGCGCCAATGCTCGAGATGGGGATTTTCATCTCGCCGTACCAGACCTTCTTGTCGCGGTCGACCCGCGCCTTGACGGTGAAGCCCGAATCCCAGCGCCAGCCGCCTTCCGGCAGCGGATTTTTGCGATCGATATCGAGGTCCACCCATTCACCCTGCGGCGAGACCTGGTATTCGCGGTAGCGGTGAATATTGTCGAACTCTGCGCCGATGAAGATTTCCGTCACGTCCCATTCCCAAAGCTTGTTCGTCTCCGCTGTTGCAGTGGGGTTGGGTTTGAGGTTGAGTTCCTGGTAAGGGCAGGTGAACAGGAAGTAGAGATAGCCTGGTGTCCACAGGATGCGGGTTTCGAAGCGGTGGTGCGCGGCCACCTTCTTGCCGAACGGATCGACCTCGGACCAGATGCCGGGGACGTTCCTCCAATGGGCGGCGCCGGGATCGGCGGCAGGGTCGAAGTCGGCCTGGGCGCGTTTGGCGGTCATCTGATCGGACTCGGCGGCAAAAGCGGCGGGCAGAAAGGCAAGCAGGAAAAGCGCGGTGCGGATCTTCACTCCCCCATAATGGAATTTTGGGGATGGGCGATGCAATGCCCCGAGGTGCGCTGAATGTCCGTATACAAAGACTACCGTGACGAGTTGGAGCGCTACGAGTTTCAGATGGGCGAGGCGCGCGGGCGGCTGGCCATGACTATGGATCTGCTCACTGACGCGCTGGTGATGGTGGGCCAGCACGGCGTGTACTGCCAGAGCGCCCGGCAGCCCGGTAAGCCCGCGATGGACATTCAGATCATCCTGAAGCAGATCAACGGCGCGAAAGAACTGGTGTCGGACGTGATGGGGGAACTGAAGCGGAAGCACGAATGACGGCGGCGCTCCTGCTGGCCCTGATGGCCGCCCCCGTGGCGGTGCAGTTCCGCGATGTCGCGGCGGAGGCGGGCGTGCGGGTAATGCTGGAGAACCACCCAACGCCGGAAAAACACATGATCGAGACGATGGCCGGCGGTGTGGCGGCTTTCGATTTCGACGGCGACGGTTTGATTGACATTTTCTTCACGAACGGCGCGGAGATTCCCTCGTTGCGCAAGACCTCGCCGAAATACTGGAACCGGCTGTACCGGAACAAGGGCGGCTGGACGTTCGAGGACGTGACGGAGAAGGCGGGCCTTGGCGGCGAGGGCTACTCGATGGGCGCCGCGGCGGCGGACTACGACAACGACGGCCACATCGACCTGTTCGTCGCCGGTGTGCATCGCAACCACCTGTATCGCAACCGAGGCGACGGCACGTTTGAAGACATAACGGAGAGGGCCGGGTTGAGCGCCAAGGGTTGGTGGAGTGTCGCCGCCGGGTGGTTCGACTTCGACAACGACGGGCATCCCGATTTGTGGGTGGTGAACTACGCCGGCTGGACGCCGGCGTTCGACCGCTACTGCGGCGACCAAGGCCGGAACCTGCGTATTTACTGTCATCCGAAATACTTCGAAGGCCAGCCGGACCTGCTCTACCGCAATCTGGGCAATGGAACGTTCGAGAACGTGTCGAAGAGCTCGGGCGTGGCGGCGCATCCTGGCCGGGGCATGGGCGTGTCGTTTGCCGACTACGACGGCGACGGCATGACAGACGTGTTCGTGACCAACGACAACGAGCCCAACTTCCTGTTCCGCAACCTCGGCGGCGAGAAGTTCGAGGAAACCGCACTGCTGGCGGGCGCTGCGCTGCTCGACCATGGCAAGCCGGTGGCGAGCATGGGTACCGACTTCCGTGACTACAACAACGACGGTCTGCCGGACATTCACGTGACCGCGCTCGCTTTCGAGACCTACCCACTGTTCCGCAACGTAGGTGGCGGACTATTCCGCGACGCAACGTATACGAGCCGGATGGGTCCGCTCTCGGTGAACCGGGCCGGCTGGGGGAACTGCATCGCCGACTTCAACAATAACGGCTGGAAGGATGTGTTCACGGCGAACTCGCACGTGAACGACCTTGTCGAGAAGTTCGAGTCCACCATGTACCGCCAGCCCAACAGTCTGTTTCTGAATACCGGCGACGGGAAATTCGCCGACGGTAGCGAGGCGGCGGGCTTCGGGAAAAGCCTGCGAGCGCACCGGGGCAGCGCCTGCGCCGATTTCGACAACGACGGCCGTCTGGATGCTGTCGTAAGCGCGCTGGGTGAACCGGCGGAACTCTGGCGCAACGAGACAAGCGGCGCGGGCAACTGGCTGTTGCTGAAGCTGCGGGGCACGAAGAGCAACCGCGACGGTATCGGAGCCAAGGTGCGCATCGTGGACCAGCACAACCACATGACCACATCGGTGGGGTACGCTTCGTCGTCGCACGCGGGCGTTCACTTCGGGCTCGGCGAGCTGGAGGTAGTTCCCGAGGTCGAGATCCTCTGGCCGAGCGGGACAAAGCAGGTGTTACGCAAGGTGGAGGCGAACCGGATGGTGGAGGTCGTGGAGCCGGAGGCGCGGTGAGAATTCGCCGGGCCGTGCCGGATGATGCGGAAGGGATCGCGGCGATATGGCGGACGATCGCCGCGGAGCGCGTTCATTCCGCTGTCGACCAACCATGGACTGTCGAGCAGCAGCGGGATTACCTGTGCTCCCTCTCTCCGCGCGAAACAATTCACGTCGCCGTAAGCGATGCGGGCGAGATTCTCGGGTTCCAGAGTCTGGATCTCTGGGCGCCGTCGATCCATTCCATGAGGCACGTGGGACAACTCGGCACGTTTCTTCTCCCCGACTGGCGCGGTTGTGGGGTGGGAAGTAAGCTCTTCCGGGTGACTCAGACCTTTGCCCGCGATTCCGGCTATAGCAAGTTC
>CAYPUQ010000357.1:0-6557 GCA_964413655.1 uncultured Solibacteraceae bacterium
CCGAGATGGTGGCGCGGAACTCCTGAGCCTGTACGGGAAGTGAAGCCAGGAGACTGAAGAAGCAGATGACAGCTACGAGAAGCTTTCTCACGCGGAATACCCCTTTTGCTGAAGTCAACCGGAGCAGCCGGCACATGGCCGCAATCCGTCGATTGGCTAGAGAATATCACAGTTATCTTAGCCGTTTTAGATTTTTTCAATAAGCTTTTCGCATAAAAATAGATTAAGTTTTATGGTGAAACCCGCCGAGGGAGCCGTGGGGTGCTTCCGGACATTCCCGCCGCGTTCTCCAGCATTCGCCCGGCGGCAGCCAACTGGAACCGGTGCCGGGCCGGCCGCCTGTAACCTATAAGAGCGTTACAATCATCTTTATCAGCATCTTCCCCCGCGGTGAGAGCGCCCGGACAGTCATCCGGTACGAGGCGGTCTGCCTTGGGCGGGTAACAGGAGAACAGCCGCTTCTCTGAAGCGGCCGGGAGACTAATCAGTGCGGCTATCTGAAATCTGCGTCAACAGACCCGTCTTCGCCTTCATGCTCATCATGTTCCTGGTGGTGCTGGGGGTATTCAGCTTCATGGGCCTCGGGGTCGATCTCTTCCCGCAATCCGACCCGGCCCAGGTCTACGTCCGCCTGCGCCTCCCCGGCGCGAGTCCTGAAGAGATGGTCTCGCAGGTTGTGCTCCCGGTCGAAGAAGCTGTCTCCGCCATCAGCGGTATCGAGGAACTGACCGCACGCATCTCCGAGGGCAACGCCAGCGTCCAGATCCAGTTCATTCTCGAACGCGACATCGGCGAGGCCGTGGAAGACGTGCGCGAAAAGGTCAGCGTTGCCATGCGGCGCCTGCCGCCCAATATACTTCCGCCGGTGGTTCAGAAAGCGGAGATCGACCGGGAACCGGTGGTCACCATCGCTGTCAGCGGTCCGCGCTCGGCGCGTGAGATCACCGAGATCGCCGACAAGCAGATCCGCCGCGGCATCGAGACGGTGGACGGCGTCGCCTCGATCGAGATCTCCGGCGCCCGCGCGCGGCAGGTCAATATTTTCCTCGACATCAACAAACTCACCGCCTACAATCTCACCGCCCAGGACGTTGAGCGCGCGCTCCGCACCGAGAATGTCGAGAGCCCCGGCGGGCGGATCGTGCGCGGTCCGTCCGAAGTCGGCGTCCGCACGATGGGCCGCGTCGAACACGTCCGCGAGTTCAACGACATCATCATTAAGAACGTTGGCGGCGCCCCGGTCCGGCTGCGCGACATCGGCTTTGCCGAGGATGGCATGGCCGAGAAGCGCACATTCGCCTATCTGCGCGGTGACCCCGCGGTGATCCTCGAAGTCCAGCGGCAGTCGGGGATGAACACCGTCCAGGTGGCCGACGGTGTGCTGGCGCGCGTCGAGGAGATGCGCGGCCAACTGCCGTCCGATATCCGCCTCGAAGTGGTCAAGGAACAGGCCAGCTACATCCGCGCCTCGGTGGCCGCGCTCGAGGAGCATTTGGTCTTGGGCAGTCTGCTGGCGTCGATGATCGTCTTTCTGTTCATCCGCGACTGGCGCACCGTGCTGATCGCCGCCCTTGCCATCCCCACCTCTATCATCACTACCTTCACCGTGCTGAAGGTCATGGGCTTTACGCTCAATTCGATGACCTTGCTGGGGCTCACGCTCGCGGTGGGGATTGTGATCGACGACGCGATCATCGTCCTAGAGAACATCTATCGCTTCCTCCAGGAGAAAGGCCTGCCGCCCAAACAGGCGGCCATCCTGGCGACCAAGGAGATCGCCCTCGCCGTGATGGCGACCACCATCTCGCTGGTCATCATCTTCGTCCCGATCGCGTTCATGACCGGTTACGCCCGGCGTTTCCTGAACGAGTTCGGCTGGACCATGGCTGTTTCGATCATGGTCTCGATGCTGGTTGCGTTTACGCTCACGCCTGCGCTCAGCGCGCGCCTCTTAAAGGTGAAACCGCCGGGCAGCAGCCCGCACGGTCATGGACACGGTCCGCCGGCGTGGTGGGAGCGCCTCTACCTGGGCATTCTCAACTGGTCGCTCAACCACCGCTACGTCATCGTCGCCGTCTGCCTGCTTACCTTCGGCTCCACGTTCATTCTGAACAAGTATGTCGGCCGCGACTGGATGCCGCAGGAGGACCAGAGCGAGCTCGGCGTCTTCCTGGAAACGCCCGAGGGCTCCTCGCTGGAGCACACCGAGCAGGTTTCGCTGGACATCGCGCGGCGGCTGGAGAAGGTGCCCGGCGTCCAGTTGGTGGTCCCGCGCAGTCCGTCGTTCATCGACCGCGTCACCTACTCCTACACCTCGATCCTGCTCGATCCGCCGAACCAGCGGGAAGATATCAATGTCATGGCCCAGAAGGTACGCGATGCGATTGCCGACTACAACCATCTACGCCCCCGCATCAACTTCCCCAACGTGCTGGGCGGGCGCGACTCCTTCGCGCCCATCCGCGCCATGCTGCTCGGCCCCGACCTGAACCGCCTGGTTCCAATGGCCAAAGACGTTTTGATGGAGATGAATAAGGAGCCTTCCATCACGGACATGAAGGCGAACCTCAACCTCAGCAATCCCGAAATCCAGGTGAAAATCGACCGCCAACTGGCGAGCGATCTTGGCGTCCGCGTGTCCGACATCGCCGGCGCCGTCCGCCTGATGATGTCCGGCGATGACGAAATTTCGACGTTCAAGGAAGAGTCCGAGCAGTACCCGGTCACCGTCCGGCTGATGCCTGGCCAACGCGACGACCCGGCCGTGCTCAGCCGCCTGCTGATCCCGTCGGCGCGGCTCGGCCTGATCCGCCTGGACTCGGTTGCGGAACTGGAGCGCGGCCTGGGCCCCAGCCGCATCGACCGCTTCGCCCGACAGTTCGCCGTGAGTTTCTATGGCAACGTCTCGCCCGGTCATTCTCTGAACGCAGCCGCCTTGGCCGCCCAGGGCGCGTTCGACCGGGTCGAGATGCCGCCCGGCTATTCCGTCCGGTTCTCCGGCCAGGTCAAGGTGCTGGAAGAAACCACCGCCAACCTGATCCTCGCGATCAGCTTAGCCTCCATCTTCATGTACATGGTGTTAGCGGCGCAGTTTGAAAGCCTCGTCCACCCGTTCATCATTCTCAGCACGCTGCCGTTGTCGATTCCTTTCGCTCTCATTTCGCTCATCGTCACTGGCCGTACTCTCAACCTCTTCAGTGCCCTTGGCATCCTGCTCCTGCTGGGGATTGTGAAGAAAAACGGCATTCTTCAGATCGACTATATGAACCATCTCCGCGAACGCGGCGTTGCGTTGCGCGAAGCCATCCTTGAAGCGAACCGCGTCCGTCTCCGGCCGATTCTGATGACCACGTTGTCGATCATCGCCGGTCTCGTCCCTACCGCGCTCGGCACCGGCACCGGCGCTTCGCAGCGCTCCGCCATCGCTATCACGATCATCGGCGGGCAGACGCTCTGCCTGCTCCTGACGCTGCTGGTGGTTCCGGTCGGCTATTCGCTGGTGGAAGACGTCAGGCTTTGGCTGGGGCGCCGCAAGGCAGCGCCCGGCCCGGCCGAAGCCGCCGCCACGGGCGACTAGTAGGCGTCCACCCACAAAAATTTTTTCAACTAAAGGGAATCCTTCCGGGCTCCTTCCGCGTTTCTATGTGTGAGAGGTATCGGAGCATGTCTGTCATAGAGCGAGTTCAAGTCACCGAACGGACGACCGCCACCGCGGCCGTCTACTGCCCCATCTGCACCCGAACAGTGGAAGCCGAAGTGATTCCGGGAAGGAAAAAGGCGTTTGTGAAGCCCGGCCAAAAATGCCCGCGCTGCTCGTCTGCCCTGGATGCCGGCGTAGTATTGCACGTCAATCCGTAATGGGCAGCGAAGAGAGGTGCGCCCCTTCCTTTCGCTTTTGTTTTACTCTAGGATGTAGGAACGGCGTCCGATGAGGAAAAAGAGCAAACCCAATAATGGCCCTGTTGTCCCGCGGGAGATCCTGGAGAACGCGAAGCGAGCGGCCACCGCCGACACGCTGAAGCGGCCCGCGCCTTGCAGCGTATGCGGTACCGATGTAGCGCCGAATTCCATCGAGGGCCTGTGCTGGGTCTGCCGCCGGCTGAAAATCAGCGCATGGCGGGACTCCGATCCCCAAATGACTGCTCAGGAATAGAGCAGTCCGATCTCTTCGCCCACGCCCTGCTTCCGGGCCGTCTCGTAAAGGAACGCCGCCACGGCGACATCCTGTACCCCCAGCCCGTTGGATTTGAAAATGCGCACGGCGTCGTTCGCCAGAACCGGCGGTTGACGCAGTAAGGCGCCTAGCTCGCGCACGCCGCGGCCTTCCCATCCATCCGGTCCCCAAGCCAGCAGCAGGTCGCCCGACTCGATTCGCGCCTGTTCCAGCGAGTCCACCGCGATCAGGCCGGCCCGGTCGAGTATTTCCGGCGGCAGTTCGCGGCGTTGGGGGTTGTTCGATCCCGCGGCGTTGATCGTCGCGCCCGGCGCCACCCAGTCCGCCTCGAATACCGGGTCCTTCGCGTAGGTCGCGGTAACGATGATGCCCGCGCCGGTCACCGCATCTCGGGCCGATCCGGCCGCCCGCACTGGCACGCCTGGGTGGCGCGCGGCCAACTCGCGAGCGAAACGCTCCCGGTTGTCCTCCTTGCGGCTCCAAACGCGGATCTCGCCGACGGGACGAACGGCGAGGATAGCATCCACCTGCGTGTTCGCCTGGAACCCGCTGCCGATCACCGCGAACGCCGACGGGCCGGGCTTCGCCAGGGCGTCCGTCGCCACGCCGCTCGCGGCGCCGGTACGGATCTGGCCCAGGTGGTTGGCTTCGAACAGGGCCAGCGGTTCACCGGTTTCGGTCTCGTACAGGATCACCAGGAAGTGCATGCCGTGCTTCGGGTGAGTGGAATAGACCTTCGTGCCGAAGTAGCCGCCCCATGCGCCCGCCATCGAGTGAAGCAGCGCGCCGGATGGCATCGCTAGGCGGCGCCGCGGCTGGTTTTGCGCCGCCCCGCCGGCTAGATCGAGAAACGATTGCCGGACCAGGCGAATGGCTTCGGTCATCGGCAGCAGTGTGAGAACGTCCTGTTCGCGGATCAGCAGCATACCGTATTCAGGATATCGCCGGCCGGCGTGCGCGGACCCGCGCGAACGCCCTTTGTCAGAATGAAAGTCTATGGAAGCACGCGATTTTGAAGTCGGACAACTTGGAGAACGGCGCGTCCGGTCGCCCATGGGGGCCAACGGCGGGATGAACTTCGTCAATGACGGCGTGCGTGTGCCGCTGCGGGCCGAATTGGTGAATGGCGAAGCGCAAGATCCGGGGCTGTCGTTCGAGAAAGCCGGACCGCGCGAGTGGATTTACTTCGACCCGGCCCGGGTGCGGGCGGCGCTCGTGACGTGCGGAGGACTGTGTCCAGGGTTGAACAACGTAATTCGGTCGATCGTGATGCAGTTGTTCTACGGCTACGGCGTGAAGCACGTGTTGGGGATCCGGCACGGTTACCGGGGGATGCACCTGGACAGCGGAATGGCGCCGCTACTGCTGACGCCGGAGGTGGTGTCGCGAATCCACCAGCAGGGTGGCACGATGCTGGGGACATCGCGGGGGCCGGGCCGGCTGCCCGAGATGGTGGAGTTCCTGCGCCATCACGGGGTCAGCGTGTTGTTCACGATTGGCGGCGATGGCACGCAGCGCGGCGCGCAAGCGTTGATCGAAGAGGCTCGCCGCCAGGGTTACGAACTGGCGCTGGTAGGGGTCCCGAAAACGATCGACAACGACATCCACTACGTCTGGCGGACATTCGGATTCGCGACGGCGATGGAACTGGCCGCGGAAGTGATCGACAGCGCCCACAACGAAGCCCGCGGGCACATCAACGGGATTGGGCTGGTGAAACTGATGGGGCGCGAGGCGGGATTCATCGCGGCGGGGGCGACCGTGGCGAACCAGGACGTAAACTTCACCCTGATTCCGGAGTCGCCGTTCGTCCTGGAAGGCGAGCGGGGGTTTCTGCCGGCACTCGAGCGCCGGCTGGCGGAAAAAGGACACGCCGTTGTGGTGGTGGCGGAAGGGGCGGGCCAGGAGTTGATCGCCAAGGCCGCGACCGAGCGCGACGCGTCGGGGAACGTCAAATTGGCGGATGTCGGTCTGTTCTTGAAGGAGCGGATCAGGGCGCATTGCCAGGCGGCCGGATCGATGGCCGACGTGAAGTATTTCGATCCGAGCTACATCATCCGGAGCGCGCGGGCGAACTCCACCGACTCGATCTATTGCGACGAATTGGCGCGAGCCGCGGTGCATGCCGCTATGGCCGGCAAAACGGGAATCATCATCGGTTCCTGGTACAGCGTCATGACCCACGTGCCGATTCCGCTGGTGGTGCGCGGCAAGCGGCGGTTGACGCCCAGCAGCGAACTGTGGCAATCGGTGCTGAAGGTAACAGGGCAGCCGGCGAGTTTCTCGTAACCACCCTGACAAGCCGGGTGCTTAGCCGTTTTGGGGAAAGGTGAGTTGCACCGGGTGTTTGGGGGTGGATGAAAGCTCACAGCCACGTTTCGAT
>CAYPUQ010000358.1:0-6535 GCA_964413655.1 uncultured Solibacteraceae bacterium
GCGCCTAATCGGAGCCGCTTACGCAGTCTTCGAGACGCCGTGTGACACCGAGTCGAACGTCGATCAGGCTGGTCTGCAGCGGGTCGTTGCAGAACTCGTGGGCAAGGCCGATGTACAAGCGGTGCGTCGTCATGCGAAACCCGTGCACAAGAAAGTCCTGCAACTGATGGTTTCGCACCAGGTACAGAAACCGGGAAATCCTCGTTTCGCGGTTCAGCTCAGCACAAATCCGCTCATACTCGCGCGTCGACTTGCAGGTTCTCTCGTATTCCAGCGCGACCCGGGCGGTGCTCTCGTTGACGGCGAACGTTACAATCGCGTCATAGTCTTTGCGGTAGCCGAACGTGGTGAAGTCGTTCTCGCCGCGAATCTCGGTCTCAAACTGCCAGAGCAAGACCACACCGGCGCGCCGCAGCGCGATCTGAATCCCGAACACGTCAACGTCGTGCCAGATCTGATCCCGCCGGTTGCCCGCCCTCGTGCGAGAAACGCGCTCGACAATGGTTGGTTCTTTTCCCTGTAGATAGAGCTCCCCGTTCCTGCCCAGGGACAGGACCGTGCCGACTCCGTCCACTTTGGCGCCGTCGAGGAACTCATGCTGCACGAGCCGCCGGACCCGCCAGCGAAAACTGTTCCACATACTGTCGCCGAACCCGGGGTACACGGACTCGTACAGGTGGCGTATGGTCAGGTGCCCTGCGCGATGAGCAAGCCGGAGAATTGGCAAGTCAGCCTGCTCCGAGATCTCGATCAGCCCCGCGACGTACCGCATCCCTTCACCACCTCGTGACGTTCCATTCACACCCGCCGCCGTTCGCGACAAGCACCGCGCTCCCGGTGGAACCCTGAAGCCACGCAAACGGTTGCATGAGGAGCATCACTTCCTGCCTCGACCGCCACGTTGAGAACGAGATGAGCGCCGCCTTTGCAGGGTCCCAACTGTCCATCTGTAGCTCGCCGATCAGGCGCTCCGTCACGGTGACGATGTAGAGGTCGGCGGCCGTGGCGCGCGACGAGCGGCACAGGAGCGCCAGCTTTCGGGCACGATTGACCTCGACCAGCTCGCTCGCGTTCCACGCGGCTCCCGTCACCCCGCCGGAACGGGAGAGTTCCATACGAGCCCTTGCGCCAAGCTTGACCTGTCCGAAAATCTTCGCGCACGACCTGATCTGTGGTCCGTCGCGGATGCCGGTTGTGTTCCACACCCTTGCGCCGCCGGCGGGAAGGATCTTTTCCTGCCACAGACTGCCGAGTGAATGAACGAAAACCACCATGTCTGTCAGTTCCGCTCGGTCTTTCGGTTCGCGAGATCCGCTTCCGCGCGCTGTAACCTGGCGACGAGCTCCGCGTTCGCGACGCCCTGTCGGTCACGGACCGTCTGCTCGAGCTGCTGAAGCCGGCGCTCCAACTGCGTGTGATGCTTCTCCCGCTCCCTCAGGTCCGCCTCCAGTTGCGCGGATTTCGCGCGTTCTGTGGTCAACTGCGTTTGCAGGTCTCGCACCCGCTGCTGCCATTCTTCGGTACCGTCGCCCGGCGCGATGCCGGATTCCTGGCTTTCGATGACCCTGTTGCACATCTCGATGTGGCGGTTGTACCGGCCAATCGCCTCCAGAGCCTTGCTGTCCGCGATCCGCTTGCCGTTGATGGAGTCGGTGAGGCACTCAGCGGCAACCCATTTGATCTGCCGCATCTTGTCCCACCAAAGCCAGCAGACCATCAGGAGGAAGACAATCAGCGCCATCTGAAATGCACACAGGCGGAAGTACGGATTGCCCACGGACTGATCGGCGAGCACTGCCAGCCGGCGATCGATCTCCTCACCCCACCGGATCTGGCGCGGGTTGAGAGCCCTGAGGTAGAACTCGAAGATCGTCTCCCGCGGCTGCGCGCTGTTTATCGGAATCGGCCGGTACGGTTGTTCTGGGTCGACTGCCACAACTCCCGAGCCACTCTGAACACGGCGAACGCGTCCCGATGCCGGAGCCGTCGCTTCTTTCCGCCCCACTCCGCGCCCCTTCGAGGGGGGCGGCGTTTCCTGGCCGGTCACGAGTTGGCAGATCATAATCGTTCCGATAAGCAGCTTCCGTGTCACCGTTCCTCCTTCATCTCCGCCGCAGCGTGATCGTCGCTGCCAGCTTCTGATCCTTGAACCGCAGGTTTGCGCCCATGCTGTCGGCGCGGGAAGATCGCAGTCGTGGAAAGATCACCGGCTCAAAGCACGGCACCCGGACATCGGCAGGCGGGCGAATGTGCAAGCGGCCGTGCAGCGTGCCCCGCACCGGGTCCGTCATCAGGATCTCCATCTTGCCCTTGCCGAGATTCTTGATGTGGTGATCGAGCGCCCGGTACTCGAGCTGTTCGCGCTCGGTCGCGCCCATTGTTTTCTGGAACCGCTCGAATCCCAGGAAATCCTTTCGCCACAATTGCTGCGTCCGCTTCTGGACCGGCACCTGTGACGACGCCTGTTTGAAATACCGAGCCGTCTCCTCGTCGCGAGTCTGGAGCAGCATCGTGGTGCCAGGCGCTGACGAAACGTCCTGCAGGAAACCTTTGCCGACCTGGAGAAGCTGCGGCAGCGACTGCATTGAGAACAGAAAGGCGGTGTTAGTGCCGCGGGCAGTGTTCAGGATCTGCGCGAAGTTGCGGTACCCGAACGGCGCAAATTCGTCCATCACGACCGAGAACAGCGGCTTGTTCCGGCGTTTGCGCTCCGACTCGGACTCGTAACGCTTCCCCACCACCAGTTGCAGATTCTGAAGCAGCATCTTGCCCAACGCCCGGACCGGCGCCGTGTTCTTGTTGATGTTGAGGCTCACAAACAGAATGAGCTGCTGATCGATCACTTCATTGATGGACAGCAGGTCGTCATAGGGGCCGGTGATGACGCTCAGCTCGTCGTCCAGGAACGTCATGCACTCGTTGAGCAGACCTTGGATCTTTGGCACGCGATCGCGGTCCGCGAACGACTGGAAGAGATTCTTGGCCGACATCTCGAAGTTGAGGCGGCGCTGGGTGGTCACCGTCGGGTCCCGTTTCATCCGCGCTCTGGCCTCGGCCACCTGTTGCTCGATTACCCCCTGATCCAGTGCCATGACCATCACGTCGTAGAAGTTGAACCGCTTTCCCGTGTAGTGGAGGATGCGGACGATGTCGGCGAGGTAATTCAACTGGTGCTTGGCGAAGAACTCGTCGTGCAGGTCGAACGATCCGAAAACCATGGAGACCTGCGCCATGTAGTTGTCATCGTCGGACGCGAACGGGTTGTACTGCACGGACAGATCCGGCCTTGACGGATTCATCAGCCGTAGATCGTCGAGCCGCCCGGCACGATGAATGTACGGCACCAGCGACTCGAAGAACTCGAGGTCGCCTTTGCCATCGAAGATCACCATGGGAACCTTCTGGCGTTTCCCAGAGGCGGTGACGCCCCGCATCAGGTCCTGCGTGATGATGTTGCGCAGGAGGGTCGTCTTCCCGCTGCCGGTTTGACCGAGCACCAGGGCCTGCATGACGCGCGTCTGGTCCGGCCACTTCCACGGTTGTCCATGGACGTCGTAGCCGAGGATCACCGACTTCTCGATCCATGCGCGCTTTACTATCTCCCGTTCTCCGCGGGTCGGGATCGTCGGCAATTGATTCGGCCATGCCTCCTCGCGCATCTTTTTGGCGCGCGCGATCCGGAAAACACCTAAGTACAAAGAGACCGCGAGCAGCAGCAGCCAGAGAGTGAACGCAACGATCTGTCTGTCCGTGATGTACCACGCGTACTTCGCGATGAGGACGACGATCAGATAGGCGCCGAGCAGGAGCAACCAAACGAGAAGTGCGGGATTCTCCTCGATCAGCGAGGGGCGGTACTTGATGTTTGGATTGCTGTCCATTGCTGCGTTGGCAATGCGCGGACGGCGATGAGTTGTCGCGCCCTACCGGACCTGAAAGCCGTACACGATCACGAGTGCGAGGAGAAGGATGCCGGCAGCCGCCACTACCCACTTCTTCGGCCGCCGCCGCGTTGCCTGGAACGGATTTCGCGGCTCCAGGCAAGCGTCGCCCAGGAAGTTCCTGACGCCCATGTGTGTGCGGTCTCTCAGCACCTTCTCGAACTCCGCGTGCACCTCTGTCACCGTCACTTGGCGCGGCGCTGTCTCATTCGCCTGTCCGTCGGGCATTCGCCACCTCCTTGCCATCGCCGCCCGGCGGAAGGACCAACATGGTTTCGACCGGGCCCTTGGCGTCCGCCGCGAATTCCAGACGAAGCACAGCGCCGGCGGCGGTGCCCACCTCCGGCGCATGAATAGCCAGCCATTCAAGACGCTGCCCGCCGGCTACCAATGGAGCGGACTCGCTGGCGTCCAGCACATCGAGCTGCAGGCTGGCCGCCGCCCGGAGGGAGCGAGTTAGCCGTTCGCCCAGTTGGTGTCCGCGGAGCGGCACGAGCGATTGAGCCGACCGCACCCCAGAAAGCCTCCATGCCGCCGGTCGCGCCGGCAGGTAGTCCTCGGACGACTGATTGATGATTGCGTAACGAACATAGAGCCGGTCGTGCTCCCGGTACAGGTCACGCAGCGTGATCTCGACCCGGCCCTGCGTCTGCCGATCACCGGCGAGCAGGATCGGAGTCGCATCCGTCAGCATTTCCGGAGGCAACGTGGCGGCCCGGACGGGTTCCACCTCCGGCGGAGGCGCTTTCGTTACGGCAACCGGCGCCGGCGCCTGGTCGATCACGAAGTGCATCTGCTCGACACTGGGCGCGGGAACCAGTTCGTATGCGAACCTCCCGGAGACAGTCCAGACGAAAAGGTTCGTCTGGGCGCCCTCTTCGACGGGCCTGACGAAGACCTTGTTTGCCCGCCGTTCGACGGTGAACGCGCCCTGATTACCGACCGCCACCATCGCCACCGGGTCGCCCAATTCGATTACCGTCAGATGGTCGGCGGCGGTCTCCACGCGGATGACCTTCTTGTTATCGGGGGGCTGGGTTTCGAGCTTCTGGGCCGGGAGGCCCGCCAAAGATATTCCGAAAAGAACTGTCCAGCGGATGAGCAGCCTCATCGCCAATCTCCCGTTCATCCCCGCCTTGTCCAGGGACCCCGCTCGTGGCGAGGACCCTGGACATGGTGCGGGTCTACTTGGGCTTGACCGGCTGGACTACCTGGGGCACTTGCCGCGTCCCGGGAACTTCGAGCTTCCCGTTGCGGATCTCGCCCGTGCCCGATCCATACGGGAACGGGTGGACCCACTGAACGCGACCCGTGTCGTAAACGACTTTCCCGTCCGGCGTCACCGCCAGCAGGAACGTCATCTTCGTGTAGCTTTGGCCGGCTTCGCCCGCCACGGTTTCAACGAGGAAGCAACGGCCTTCCTCGTCGATTTCCACCATCCCCTCGCTCACCTTCGGAACAGCCAGTTGGACTGGTCGCCCGCCGGTTCGCTCGACGACGGCTTTCAATAGCTCGTTCGGAAACGCATAGAACGGCAGCGCCCCGGACGATTGTTCGTTCTTGGTGCCGCAGACGATCGTGTAAAGCGCCTGCAGCCACCCCATACGGTTGTCGGTTTTGTGGCCGGCCCATGTCCGCACGAGCCAGATCAGCGACCGGATCTCCTCCTGCCACTGCTGGTCGTAGGCGGACATGGCGGCCCGCGCCTGGCAGAGCGAATGCAGCAGCGTCGAACGGCGGTCCTTGTCCTCTTTGCCGGACTCGAACGCCTCCTCCGCCTGCTTCACGTTGCCGCTGAGCAGTTTCTTCTTCTCGATACCGGCCTGGATTGTCAGCGCCCAGGCACGGTTGAGCCGCCGGCATTCGTCGACCATCGCGTGGGTGAACTCGTACCCTTGGACGAGGCCTCGGAACTGCGCGACCGGCATCCGGTTCGAGAAGAAATCGGTCAGCTCTTTGCGAACCAGGTTGTACATGCCCCCGATGCGGTCGCTTGGTGGACTGTCAAAGCGTTCGGGAAAATCCCTGACGGATTTGACCCGCTTCGCCCGTAGCCACTGCGCCGCCGGAGTCTGCTTGATCTGCTCCCGGATCGAGCGGATCTTCTCCTGGTCAGGCGTGACGCCGTGTTTCAGTTGGTCCAAGGCAAGTTGAAGCTGCTCGGCCAGCTCGCGGTGGAAATCGTCCCGGCCAGCCGCCAGGCACTGCGTCATCAGGTCGGTGATAGAACCGATCTGATTCCCCATGGCCCCGACGGCAACCTGCGGCAGGTTCCACCACGGTGACCGAGCCTTCCTCGCTTTGGTCTTTTCGATTGCGCCGTTGCCCTTGTGGTTGAAGCGATGCTCCACGAAACGCGGGAAGCGGTCGCCTTCCACCACGCAGACAAAGTCGAAGTCGTAATCTCCCCCGTTCTTGGCCGCGGTCTTCGAGTGCAGGACGAACGTTCCGTCCAACTCGACTTGCTCGGTTGCGATCCGGTCTGCCAGGACGTCCGTGGCGGGACATCCCTGGCGCCCGAACTCGCGCGCGAGCAATTGCCGCAGCTCTGACGTGGTGATCTTGGTGTACGGAAGCAGGTCCTCCTTCATGCG
>CAYPUQ010000359.1:0-6527 GCA_964413655.1 uncultured Solibacteraceae bacterium
AACCCCGGCTTCTGGTCAACCCGTGCCAAACCCAGCGGGGTGATTTTCAACGGAGGCGGACGGGCCCAATGCTATCTGGCAGGCCGATCACACTCCTCTCGACATTCTGTTGATCCGCCCGGACGGCGAGCCCGCCAAGCCATGGCTCAGTAGCATGATCGACGACCACAGCCGGGCGGTGGCGGGGTATTTTCTCTCCTTCCAAGACCCCTCCGCGTTGCACACATCCTTGGCGTTGCGTCAGGCAATTTGGCGCAAAGAAGACGCCCGCTGGGTCGTGTGCGGAATCCCCGATATTCTCTACACCGACAATGGCAGCGACTTCACATCCAATCATTTGGAACAAGTAAGCGCGGACCTGAAGATCCGGCTCGTCTTCTCAATTCCCGGAAAGCCACGCGGTCGTGGCCGCATCGAACGGTTCTTCTCAACCGTCAACGAAATGTTCTTATGCGAGTTGAACGGCTACGCTCCGGCTGGTGGCGCGGTGCGTGGAAAGCCAACGCTGACGCTGGCGGAGTTCGATACGTTGTTCCGGGCCTTCCTTCTCGACGTGTACCACCGCCGAGAGAATGCAGAAACCAAAACGCCGCCCATCGAGCGCTGGGAGGCCAACGGCTTTCTGCCGCGTATGCCGGACTCCCTGGAACAACTGGATCTGCTGCTGATTCAGGTGGCCAAAGCCCGCCAGGTGCGGGCCGATGGGATTCACTTCCAGAGCCTCCGCTACATCTCAACAACGTTGGCGGCGTACGTCGGAGAAACGGTCACACTGCGATTCGATCCGAGGGATATGGCAGAGATTCGCGTCTTCCACGAAGACAAGTTTTTGTGCCGCGCCGTCTGCGCCGAACTCGCGGGTGAAACCGTTCCGCTCCGGGAAATTCTCCGCGCCCGGAATCGGCGGCGGCGGGAACTGCGCGGTGTCCTCCGGGATCGCGAGACCGCCGTGAATACTCTACTCGAGTTCAAGCGCGGAGGAACCACGGAGAAAGAAGATGCCCCACAGGAAATCAGATCCAAAGACAGGTCCGCAAAGCAACCAGCAACTGGCTCCCGACTCAAGCGATACAAAAATGAGTGACGACGCGCCGAGCGCCGCCATCGTCGCAACCCTCGAACACCGCCGCTTTGCAGAGTTCTGCGATGCGTGCAAACGCTATCGCTACATCGGCCTCTGCTACGGCCCTCCCGGCGTCGGCAAGACCGTATCGGCGAGACACTATGCCAACTGGGATGACCACGGCACGGCAGCAGTTGAGGAGATCGCTGCCACGTCCACTGTTTTTTACACAGCCCCGGTAGTGGGCGCTCCGAGCGCTATTGAGAAGCAGATCGGGAAGCTCAGAGACCGGCTCCATAGCGCTGCCATTGATGTGCGGCGTCAGGCGGAGAACGCGGAAATGCGCAGGCTCCTTTGCATCCTCGACGACCTTCGTGACCGCCTCAAAAATCCAGATGGATATCGCAGCCAGGAGACAGAGGACGCTGAAGACGCCTTCCTCAGGCAGCGGGATCGCACGAGGGGACTGGAAAGATTGGTCCCCGATCCAACCGCGCTGTTGGTCATCGACGAAGCCGACAGGCTCAAGATGGCCGCTCTTGAGCAGACGCGGAGCATTTTTGATCAAGGCGGGATCGGCATGATTCTGATCGGCATGCCCGGCCTTGAGAAGCGTTTGGCGCGCTATCCGCAATTCTACTCGCGCATCGGTTTCGTTCACGAGTTCCGCCCACTGTCGGCGAGCGAGATTCGTCAACTGCTCGAACGCCGCTGGACGCCACCCGGCGTTAAACTTCCGGGAGACGCGATTGATCCGGTCGCGGCCGCTTCGATCATCCGAATCACCGGCGGCAACTTCCGTCTGCTGAATCGGCTCCTGACGCAAGTTGAACGGATTCTCGAAATCAACTCCCTACCGGCCGTGACCAAGGAGGTGGTTGAGGCGGCGCGAGAGAATCTTGTCATCGGGCAGGCCTAGAGGCTCTACGCTATGCCGTTTTGTGGGTTCTATCCCGAATGACGAGCGTGTGAGCACTTGGAAGCGAAGGCGTGGGTGGCTATGACCCATTATTCCGAGAGAGCCTCGGCAGGGGAGACTCGGGCAGCCCGGTGTGACGGAACAAGGCAGGCGCTCAGGGTTGCCACCAACATCACCAACGCTGCAATGCCAAGGATGGACGGGTGCAATGGCGGCACGTCGTACAAGAGGCCTTTCATGGCAGTCCCGGCCAGCCAGGCTCCCAAGAAACCCAAAATCGTTCCACCTAGCAGCAGCCGCAAGCCCAGCCAAACAAACTGCCGCCTGATCGCGACCGCCTGCGCTCCCAGAGCCATTCGAATCGCGATTTCACGCCGGCGTCGCGAGACGGCGTAGCTGAGCACGCCAAAGGTGCCGACGGCCGCTAGAACGAGTGCGGCGGCAGCGAAGAGACCCGCCAGCAGCGCCGGTGCGCGACGGCTCACCAGGCTATCGGCGACTCGGGTTTCCATCGAACGGAGATCAAAGACCGGCAAGTCGGCGTCGATGCTACGGACGCTCTGCCGCAATACGGTACTGACCGTTTCCGGCGCCTGAGCGGTTCGCAATACAACATAGAAGCTGCTTTCGGCCCGGTGGCCGAAGGGAAAATAGATACCACCCTGCGACTTACTCTGCGAGAGATCGGTTTGTTTGACGGAGCCGACGACGCCAACAATGGTGAAGGCGTCGGATGGACTATGGAGTCGTAAGCCTTGGTAAACTTGCTGGCCGAGCGCACCGCCCGAAGGCCAAAAGCGTTTGGCGAAGGTCTCGTCGACGACACAGACGCGTTCAGGCCGCCGGGAATCATCGGCGTTTAGCCAGCGGCCTTCGCGCAAAGGTATCCGCATGGCCGCGAAGTAGTCGCCGCCAACGCTGTAGTGGTTGGGCACGTTGCCGGGTTCTCCAATCGAGGCCGGCCGGTTCACGATACTGACACCGCTTTCGCTCTTTCTGCCGCTGAGTGGGAGGTTGGTTGCGAATCCCACCACACCCACGCCGGCTTTGCCTGTCAGTTCGGCTTGCAATTTCTCAACGAAGGCGAGCCGCTCCGACGGTTGGGCGTAGATCTTCCAAGGCAGCGAGATTCGTCCGCTGAGGAGATGATCGGCCGGCAGGCCCAGCGAGACCCTCCCTACTTTTTCCAGACTCAAGCCCAGGAGCCCGGCGGCGCTCAGCAACACGAACGCCATGGCCACCTGCGCAACGATAAACCCGTGACGCAGGCCTTGTGCCGCGCGGCCCGTCGTGCCGCCCCTGGCTTCCGATTGCAAGGTTGGATTCAAACGGCTCCGCAGGCTAAGCCAGGCGACGGGAAGGCCAACGAGAATACCGGTTAGAAGGGACGCCAACAACGCCAACAAAGCGAGGCGGACGTCGAATTCTATGTGAGCGCCCATGGGAAGACGGTCGACTCCAATGGTGGGCAGCAAACGGATTCCAGCCGCGCCGATGGCGAGTCCGAGCAGGCCCGCCAAAGTAGTAAGCACGGCGGTCTCGGTGATCACTTCTCCGATCACGTGCAGCCGACTCGCGCCCAGGGCCAGTCGAACCGTCAGCTCCTTTGCGCGAGCACTGGCGCGAATCAGCAGAAGGTTGACGAGGTTCACGCCGCCGATCACCAGGAGAACGAAGACTCCAGCCTGGAGCAGGAGCAGCGTGGGCCGCACGGACGCGACATGGTCGGCGTGAAGAGGGACCATCTTCGTGCGGAAGCCAGCCGAGGCAATCATGCTTGCTTGCGGGTATTCATGGGCCGTCGAAGAATCGAGCGCATCGACCTCGGCCTGCGCCACTTCAATTGATACTCCAGGCTTGAGGCGCGCGATGATTTCGCCACCACGGCCCGAGTGGCGCCGCGCCACTGCGCGCTCGCTGGGTTCCGAAGCATACGGCGTATAGATGCCGGCACGCGAAGAGAGATAGCGAAAGCCCGGCGGCAAGACACCGACGATGGTGCGTGAGATTCCATCCATCCGGATCTGACGACCGATCGCCTGGGGGTCCGCGTGAAAACGTTGGGTCCAGTAGGTGTGACTGAGAATGACGACACGGTCCGTCTGATAGGTCGACTCCTCATCACGAAAGGTCCGTCCCATCACCGGACGCACGCCAAGGGTGTCGAAGAAATCGGTTGAGACCTGCAGAGTGTCTTCGAGTTCGGTAGATCCGGTTTCGCCGACAATGGCGATGTCAGCCTGCACGACGGCGAGGTTCGCCACACTGGCCAGACGGCCGCGGCGCTCATAGTAGTTGGCGGGTGACGCCGAGCCGCGCTCGATCCCTGCCTTGGGATAGCTGTTGTAGAGCAACACCAGCCGACCGGGATCGGGAAATGGTAACGGCCGGAGTACGATGCCGTCGACGACCGCGAAGATGGCGATGTTGGCGGCGAGGCAGAATGCGAGGGGAACGATTGCGGCGAGAGCGTATCCTGGCGTTTTCAACAACAGCCGTGCGGACTGGCGCAGGTTGCGGGTCAGTTCATCGAAGAGCTGTAGACCTCGTGCTTGGCGACATTCCTGCTTCACGCCGTCAATGCTGCCGAATTCAAGGCGGGCGCGACGCGACGCCTCGGAAGGGGAGACGCCAGAACGAACGAGTCCAGCGACGTACTCGTCGATATGAAATCGCAGTTCCTCGCTCATTCCATGCTCGAACTCGCCGCGGCGAATCAGGACTCGAAACCACGAACGGATCCAGTCGAGCATCGGCTATACCTCCTCAGGGCGTGCGTTTAGCATCGCCGCGATGGCCGCAGCCATCTGATTCCAGCCCGCGGTTTCCTGGCTGAGGCGCTTCTTTCCGGCTGCGGTGATGGTGTAGTACTTGGCGCGGCGGTTGTTGTCGCTCTGACCCCACTCGGCAACGATCAGTGCTTGATGTTCCAGCCGGTAGAGAGCGGGATACAACGACCCTTGTGGGATCTCGAGCGCTCCGCCGGAGATGTCGCGAATCCGGAGCAGGACACCATAGCCGTGAAGAGGGGCCAAAGATACTGCTTTCAGGATGAGCATGTCTAGAGTTCCCGGCAACAGATCGGGGGCTTTCGCCATAGTGAGTGTTCTCCTAGCCGTACTAGGAGTCTACGACCGCTTCTCCTAGTCTGTCAAGGGGAATCCCTCACGTTTTCGATGCTGTGGTCGGCCCAGATCTCACATGGCTCGCGCAAGTTGCACAGCGTTTCTCGAAGCGGAACCGGTTCTGCCACCGTGATATTGCTGGTGCGCAAACGTCCGGTTTTGCAACAACCCGACAAAAGTTGATTTGCTGGGCTTCTTGCGTTGCAAAAAGGTATTGCGTTACCGCTTCGATTGGCGATACATTTGAGCAATGCAGATCGGCTACGCCAGAGTCTCCACCGACGATCAGGACACCGCCGTCCAAGTGGCGGCGCTCAAGTCAGCCGGGTGTGAGCGCATATATAAGGAGAAGGCTTCCGGCGGACGCTGGGACCGGCCCGAACTCCATCGACTACTCGACCAACTTCGCAAGGGTGATGTGCTCGTGGTCTGGAAACTCGACCGGCTTTCTCGCTCACTCCGTGACGTACTGACAATCATGGAAAGGCTCGGCGAAGCCGGAGCGGGATTCCGCAGTCTGACCGAGGCTATCGACACGACTACACCAGCAGGCCGAATGATGATGCAGATGGTCGGGGCGTTCGCCGAGTTCGAAAGGGCGATGCTCAAAGAGCGGACCAAGGCGGGATTGGATGCCGCCCGCGAAGAGGGACGCATCGGCGGACGCCGTCCGAAGCTGACGCCTCAGCAGCAGGTTGAAATCCGCAAGATGGTATCCAAGGGCGACAAAACTGCCGCCGACGCCGCGCGGCTGTTCAAGATCCATCCGGCCACCGTCAGCAGGCTTCTTGCCCGGACGCTGCCGTCAGCGAGGAAGGCCAAGCATGCCAAACAATGTTGACGGAAGTACGCCACTTAATTCTGAAAGTGACATTTATGGAGTGCGAAGCGAATAGGGTCGTTCGACGTTCGTCTACTGCGGCGCCTCCCGGCGCGACGAACTGCTCGTCTATGAGCGCTTCCGTCGTTACCTCGTACCGAGTGGGAACTCTCCTCACGATCCTGAATATCCGCCAATTCTGCCGTCCCTGCGCGCTTACGGCAGCGTGCTGCGGGCGGTACTGTGAAGGGATGGTACGGGACACCCTCCACGTGCGCGTGAATGACGAACTCGTGCCCGACGCGGGGACCTACGAGGAATGTCTCGGCCCACACGGCGCGGTGCTGCTCATCCACCCGCCGTCGGTTACTCTGTTCAATCAGGTCTTGGCGTACCTGAGGACAAAGTCGGATCCGCCCAAGCGTCCTTCAGGCTCCATGGCTGGCCGAGAGGGCCTTGCGGCTGCCGCCCTCACCCTTCGGTGGGGATCTTACCTTGCAGTGCTTCTCGATCGGGAGAAGCCTGTTTGGTCCGAGGTTCGCTCAGCGAACACAAGCCGGATCAGCGACGAGGAAATGGCGCGAATCAACATCGAGGCAT
>CAYPUQ010000360.1:0-6515 GCA_964413655.1 uncultured Solibacteraceae bacterium
CGTGAAGCCGCCGTGCTTGCCGTTCTTCACGGTGTGCAGCTTGTTCGGGACACCGGCTTTGTCGAGCGCCTGATGGAGTTGCGCCCCGTGGTTGTAGGGCACGGTCGGGTCGGCGTCGCCGTGAATGGTCAGGATGGGCGGCAGGCCCTTGCGGACATACTTCAACGGCGAGACGCGCCGGGCGATCTCCTCGCGATTGGTCATGCTGCTCAGCCAGGTCACGGCGTAGGATTTCATGTTGGGACCGTCGAGCAGATCCACAACGTCGGTGATGCCATACCAGTTGACGATCGCCGCCACCTTCAATTCCTCCGTGCCGGGACATTGACGTTCCAGGCCCGCATCGGCGGGCAGCATGCCCGTCGTGAGGGCCAAGTGCCCGCCGGCTGAGTGACCGGTGACAACGATGCGGTCTACGTCGAAGTTGTACTGTTTCGCGTTGCGTATCACCCAACGCAAAGCGCACCGGCAGTCCTCGACGGCCGCCGGGGCGAGCGAGATGCGCGCAAGCCGGTACTGGACATTCACGACGGCCCAGCCCATTTCCAGGTACGGCATCGTCTGGAGAAAGGCGCTCTCCTTGCTGCCGCCCACCCATCCGCCGCCGTGGATGTACAGCAGCACCGGGGTCGCCGATACCGCGTTCCGCGGCCGGTACACATCCACGCGGTTCTCGAAGTTATTGGCGGTGAGGTAGGTGATGTTAGGCTGCACGATGTAACTATTGGTCATCGTGGCCGCCCAAGCGGCGGTATCGGGCAGTTTGTTCTGCGCGAGCGCGGGCAAGGCGGCGAGAAACAGCAGGGGCAGGAAGCGGCGGCTGCGAATCATCGAGGTCTCCTTGATGGACAGATCTCTATTCTGTACCACGGCCGGCCGCCGCGATGCGATACCCGCCGAACCGGACCTCCTCGCCGGGATCGAGATCGGTATACAGGACTGGCGGATGCACGCCCGGCTCGGTGGGCGGCTGAACCAGATGCCGCCAGGACGGATCCGGTGGAAGGAACCACACCAGCCGGACCGGTCCCAGCACTGCAACAACGCCTGGGTTCTCGCCCGGCCCGTTCTGCACCGCCATATTCCGCAGCAGCCACGTGCGCTTCGGTTGGCCGCCGTCGCGCGGGTCGTCGCGCAGCACAAGCAGCGGGATCTCGGGAAAGTAATACGAAAGGTGGCGATAGGTGACCAGCGATCGGAACGAGACCAGCACGGTTGCCCGCTCGCCCGTTAGCTGGCGAACCGCCTCGAAAGCGGCGTGTGTCTGCTCATCGACCTTGCGGGCCGCCGGGTAGCCCGAAGCGGATGCGATCCCTCGCGGCGGCCGCAGGAACACCGCACAATTCAGAAGCAGCACGGCGGTGGCGGCGATCGCTGTGCGCCGTTCCGTTGTGGCGAAACCGGCCAGAGTCCATCCCGCTAGCAGTACCAACGCGGGCGCGGCAATCAGCGTCTGGTCGGGATCGCCGACGTGGATGACGCTCAGAAACAGATAGGCCGGGGCGAACAGCACCAGCAGAAAGATCCAGGCGTCTGCGCGGCCGCGATAGGCGCCGTTCTTCCAGGCAGACGGTACGGCCCAGATCCAGGCAAGCACGCCGAGGCCGGTCCAAACGAACGCCATGCGCGCCATTCGCCAAGCCGAAGGCGCCGCCGCTCCAAATAGCGCCGAGGAGCCCTGAAACTCGTCGCTCGAATAGCTCCGGATCAGTTCGATGTACTTTGCCAGCCCGCCCGAAGCGGCGATGGTATAAGGGAGCCAAAGCGCAACCGCGGCCGCGAAGGCTGTCCCGGCGCCCAGCCACTCGCGCCAACGGGCACGGCGCCGCAATCCCGCATAGACCAGGAGCGGAGCGAAGCAGATCAGGACGTCCGGACGAAATCCGGCGGCGATGCCGAGCGCGGCAGCGGCGCCGGGGAACCATCGTGCCGGCGTTCCGGGCTGAACGGCCCGCCAGCAGCACAGCGCAACCCCGAGAGCGCCGGCCGCCAGAAAGATCCGCACCTGGTGCGTGATCCCGCCGACCCAAAAGGCCGGCAGCGGCAGCAGACTCAGCACGGCAAACACCGCCGCCCGCCGGACGAACATCGCGCGCGCCAGTAACCACAGCAACACCAGCGCCGCGGCGGCACCGAGCAGGCCGGCGATCAGAAACGTCTCGCGCGCACCGGGCGACACGGTGTGAATTATCCGCGCCAGCAGGACGAAGAGAGCGTAGCCAGGCGGTTGCGGCTGATGCGCCGACGGATCGAAGCGGTCGAGCGCCAGCGCGAAGTTGATGTTGTCGAAGTAATAGAGATAACGCGGCGCGAGCGCCCATCGGGACACGACGAGCGTGACAAGCACACCGATCCCGAACCACACCGTTCCGGCCCTCATCCCCGTTACCAGAGCTTCTTGATTCTATACAATGCCCGGCATGAGGCGACGCTCACTGCTCCGCGCGGCGCTGGCCGCTCCGTTCGTGCATACGGCGGCCCGATCGGCGCCCAAGCGCCCCAACGTCGTGATGTTCATGACGGACGATCACGGCGCGTGGGCGCTCGGCGCTTACGGCTGCCGCGAGATGCACACCCCGCACATCGACAGGTTGGCGGCGGGCGGCGCGCGCTTCGACCGCGCCTTCGCCTGCACGCCGGTCTGCTCGCCGAGCCGGATGACGTATATGACTGGCCGCCTGCCCTCGACGCACAGCGTACAGGACTGGCTCCAGCCCGTGGACAGTTTCGGCGAGAACAGCAGGCTCTGGTTGCAGGGACACCCGACGTGGTCCGAGGCGCTGGCGAAAGGCGGATACGCTCTGGGCATGAGCGGCAAGTGGCACATGGGCCGCGACGAGCAGGCGCAGGCCGGCTTCGGCTACTGGGCGACGGCGCCGGGCGGCGGCGGGCGGTATCGGGACGCCGAGTTCGTCGTAAACGGCAAGCGCGTCGCCGAAACGGGCTATAAGACGGATTTCGTCGGCGATTGCGCTTTGGAGTTCCTCGAACAGCGGCGCGGCAAGGACCAACCCTTCTACCTGTACGTGCCGTTCTACGCGCCACACACGCCGTACGACTATCAGCCGGAGAAGTATCGCGAGCCCTACCGCAATTCGCCGTTCTCCTGCTATCCCCGTGAGGACCTGAATCCGCTTCAGAACAGCAATCTCGGCCGCAACCACCTTAATACGGAAAGCATGCACGCTTATTCCGCGCTCGTGACCGGCGTGGATGCCAACGTGGGCCGTGTCGTCGAGCAACTGGAGAAGATGGGCGTCCGCGACAACACCCTCATCGTGTTCACGGCCGATCAGGGCTGGAATGCCGGTCATCACGGCTTCTGGGGGAAGGGCAACGGAACCGTCCCCTTCAACATGTTCGAGGAGTCGATCCGCGTGCCGATGATTTGGAATCACCCCGGCCGTATTCGCGAAAGTCAGGTCTTGCGGCCGATGATTTCGTCTTACGACTACCTCCCGTCCATCCTGGACTATCTCGACGTTCCTGCGCCCCCCGATCCGTTGCGCGCGGGACGCAGCTACGCCGGGTTCCTCGCGGGGCGCGCTCCGCGCTGGCGCAACCGGCTCTACTTCGAGTACGCCTACGTCCGCGGCATTCGCACCGAGAACCTCAAGCTTGTGCAGCGCACGCGAGAGTGGCCGAGTGAGTTCTACGACCTGGAGGCCGATCCGGGCGAGAAGCGGAACGTGATCGGCGATCCGGCGCACCGCCGGCAGTTGGCGTCGCTGCGCCAGGACATGGACGGCTTCTTCGGCCGCTTCAAAGCGCCGCCGATTGAAGACTGGCGGTCTACTACCACGCAGAACCTCGCCACGTACCGCCTTTGGTCGGAGATCCGCGACGTCAAACGCTAGAATGAAAACTTCATGGCTAGAGACTATTCCTTGACCCCACGCGCCGTGCCGCGCGTCGAGACCGGTCTGCGGCGGATTGTGACGAGCCTGCCGGTACCGGAATCGATTCCGATTCTCGAGAAGCTTCAAGAGTACGAGCCGGTCGCGATGCGCGGCCAACCGCCGGTGGTATGGGATCGCGCCGAGGGCTTTCAGGTTTGGGACAAGTGGGGGAACTGCTGGATCGACTGGTCGAGCGGAGTGCTGATCACCAATGCCGGCCACGGCCGCAAGGAGATTGTGGACGCGATCGTCGAGCAGGCGAACCACGGGCTGCTGACCAACTACTGCTTCCCGAACGAGATCCGCGCGCGCCTCGTCGAACGGCTCTCCACGCTGTTCGCAGAACCGTTGAGGAAGACTTTCTTGTTGACAACCGGCTCGGAGGCGGTGGAATGCGCCATCAAGCTGTGCCGCACGCACGGTCTGAAAGTGGGCGGCCGCACCAAGAACGTCATCGTCTCCTACGACAAAGCGTTTCATGGCCGGACGCTCGGCTCGCAGCAGGCCGGCGGCATCCCCGCGCTTAAGGAGTGGATCGTCAACCTGGACCCCGGCTTCGTCCAAGCGCCGTTTCCCGACGGCTTTCGCACCGAGGACGCGTCGTTCGACGGGTTCCTGCGCGCGCTGTCGGAGGCGGGGGTGGAGCCCGGCGATGTGGCCGGTGTGATCCTGGAGACCTACCAGGGCGGCAGCGCGTCGTTCGCGCCGGTGGAGTATATGCAGAAACTCCGCGAGTGGTGCACCAGCCACCGCGCCCTGCTTGTTTGTGACGAAGTGCAGGCCGGTTTCGGCCGCACTGGCAAGATGGCCGGCTTCGAACACTACGGCATTGTTCCCGATCTGACAACGTGGGGCAAGGGTATCTCGAGTTCGCTGCCGATCTCGTGCGTCATCGGCCGGCCCGACGTGATGGATTTGCATCCGGCCGGTTCCATGACCTCGACTCACACCGGCAACCCGATCTGCTGTGCGGCGGCGCTCGCGAACCTCGACCTGATTATCAAGGAAGACCTGAGCGCGAACGCGGAGCGTATGGGCCGGATCATGCTGGACCGTTTTCACGCGATGAAGACCCGCTATCCGCAGATCGGTTGGGTGGACGGCAAGGGCTTGGTGGCCGGCGTGGCGTGTGTCAAGCCGGGAACGAAGCATCCCGACGCGGACCTGGCCTGGGAAGCCGTGAGCGCGACCCTTGAGAACGGCGTGCTGATGTTCTCGCCCGTGGGATTCGGCGGTGGCACGATCAAGGTTTGCCCGCCGCTGGTGATTACCGAAGAGGCGATGCGCGAGAGTCTCGACGCGTTTGAAGAAGCCTTCGTGGAAGCGCTTTCGCGTTGCGGATCCGCCCAGGAGGCCGCTGTCCGATGAGCGGCCCGCGGGTTCTGATGGTCGGCGGCGGCATGATCGCCCACGATCAAATTTTGCCCTCGCTCTATCAACTGCAGCGGCTCGGTGTGATCGGCGAAATTGACGTCTGCGCGCAGCACGCGCGAACGCTGCAATCGCTGGCGGCCAACGAAGGGATTCAGCGCGCCTTTCCGGGACACTCGTTCCGCGCGCACCCGGCGCTCGACTCCGACCCGAACGTCAAGCATCCGCACCTGTACAAGGAACTGCTTAGCAGGCAGCCGAGGCGGAACATCGTCGTGGTGGCGTTGCCCGATCAATTGCACTACGACGCCATCATGACCGCGCTGGAAAACGACCAGCATGTGGTGGCGGTGAAGCCCTTGGTGCTGAAGCACGACCACGCCAAGGAGATTGAGGAGGCGGCCCGGTCGCGCAACCTGGTCGTCGGCGTGGAGTATCACAAGCGATTCGACGACCGCAGCCTGCTGGCGCGGCGGCGCTACCGCGAGGGCATGTTCGGCGAGTTCAAACTCGGCACCGCCCGGCTGATGGAGAAGTGGTACTACCGGCATTCGAACTTTCAGAACTGGTGTACGACCGAGCATTCGGACGCGTTCACCTACATCGGGTGCCATTACGTCGACCTGGTGCACTTTATCACCGGACTACAGCCGCGTGCGGTCTCGGTGTATGGAATCGTCGACAAATATCCGAACGGCAACGAAGGCTACCTGTGGACCGACGCGCGCGTTACCTGGGAGAACGGCGCGTGCCTGAACGTGCAGAACACGCTGAGCTTTCCGGACGAAGCGCCGGGGTCGAACACCCAGGGCATCACGATGTACTTCAGCGATGGCGAGCGCGGCGCGTGGCTGGAGCACTCGGATCAGTACCGCGGGCTGAAGTATTGCTACACGAAACGCCCGGATTCGCCGGGCGGCACCGTGTTCTCCGAGCCCAGCACGGATTACTTCCAGTACGTGGATGTCGGTGGGCCGGGCTTGCTCCCGGTAGGCTACGGCTATCGGTCGATCGAGTACATCGTCAAGACTATCCTGCGCGTCGAGTCGGTGCCGGAAGCCGACCGTCCGGCCCTGCTGCGCGAGATCGACGCGGCCGGCGTGATGGCGACCCCAGCGAACAGTTCGTACAACGAGTTGGTTGTGGAGGCGGGCCGTCTGTCGATCACACACGGCGGACGGTTAGTCGAGATCGTTCCGGGCGAGCAGCCGCGCGTGCAGGTAAGCGTCTGGTAGACCGCCTTGC
>CAYPUQ010000361.1:0-6512 GCA_964413655.1 uncultured Solibacteraceae bacterium
GAACGGGATACTCTTTGAAACTCCCGTTCTTCAGCTTGCCGTTCTCGAACTCGATGGCTTCCGTCAGCGCGCCGCCCAAGCCCTGAATGAGGCACCCTTCCAACTGCGCACTCAAATTGGCCGGGTTCAAAATGCCGCCGCATTCGTAGGCCATGCACAGGTCGAGGATCCGCGGCGGGCCGCCTTCGCGCCGCGCCTGCACCTCGGCGCAAACCGCTACGTACGACCCCTTCTCCGTGCCGCAAGCCAGCCCCACGCCGCGGCCGGCGCGCCGCTGCTTGCGCCGTTCCTCCCACCGGAAATGTTTCGCCGCCGCCTGCAAAACGTCGCGCAGCCGCGCGTTCTCGAGATTGGCCAGCCGGAACTCCAACGGATCGGCGCCCCGCGCGCCCGCCAGTTCGTCCATGAAACATTCACGGGCAAAATTGTTCGCCGTAGCCGCGATTCCCCGGTACGACCCCTCGCGCAGCGGTGAGTCGCAATAGAAAAACCGCGTTCGCGTATTCGCGATCCGGTACGGCGTGGCAATGGCCGCCGTGCCCGCGTTGTAGTTGGCAAAGTCCCACGCGGTGATCAGGCCGTTGGCGTCCAACCCGGCTTCGATTTCGAACAGCCCCGCGGGACGAAAGTAGGCCCACATGAACTCTTCGGCGCGCGTCCACCGCAGCGAGACAGGACGCCCGGCTTCTCGCGCCAGCCGCGCCGCCTCGATCGCAACCTCGCCGGTGTGCTTGCCGCCGAAGCCGCCGCCCGCGTCGGGCATGATGACGCGCACCTTATCCTCGGGCAGGTGAAACGCCTGCGCCAGTTGTCCGCGCACTCCGAACGGATTCTGCGTGCCCGTCCAGACCGTCAGTTTGCCGTCCGTCCACTCGGCCACCGCCGCGCGCGGCTCCATCGGCGCGTGCTGGATGTAGGGAACCTCATACGCCGCGCGGACCTTCCTGGCCGCCCGCGACAGCCCTTCCTCCACCGAGCCAGTCGTCTGAATGCGTGGCCCGCGCTGCCCTTCTTTGACGGCCTTTTCCTTGAGATAGAAAAACAGGCGCCCGCTCGGCGGGTGGTCCGAGGTCTGCCAGCGCGACTGCGCCGCGATGGCCGCAACGGCCTTGCGCGCCTCGAATGACGATGGCGCCACGCAGCCGGCGAAGGTGCCTTCGCGTACCACCGTGACGCCGGGCATCTTCTCGGCGTCCGTTGTTACGGCATCCGCCAGCGTGGCGCCATAGGATGGCGCGCGAAGCACGGAACCGTAAAGCATGCCTGGGCGGCGAATGTCGGACGGGAAACGGTGCTCGCCCGTCACCATCGCCCGGCCGTCCAGCCGGTGATGCGAGTTGCCGAGCACGCGCCACTCGGGCGGCGGAGTCAATGCCGCACCGGCGGGCGGCTGCTTGTACGCGCTCACCAGTTCGGTGGACTTCGCCAGCGCGGCGTAGTCGAACTTCTCGCCTCCGCCCGGTTTGGTCACGACCCCGTCCCGCACCTGCAACCCTTCGCGGCCAACGCTCCACTGCCTTGCCGCCGTGCCGATCAATAACTCGCGCGCCGCCGCGCCGGCTTGCCGCACGGCCGGAACCGTCGATGGCGTCGAGCGGCTGCCGGCCGTGATGCCGTCGTTCGGAACCAGGTCCGTATCGGCCATTACCATCTTCACGCGTTCCACCGGAATACGCATTTCTTCAGCGGCGGCCATCGCCAATTCGACCCGCGCGCCCTGCCCGATCTCCACCTTGCCGGTGAAGATGGTCACCGCGCCATCCTCGCCGATATGCAGGCGCGACTCCAGGGGGCTCGCGCCGCCGCCTCCTCCGCGCTGCGCCTTCGCCAGTCCAACCGAGATCAGCAGGCCCGCTCCGGCGACGCCGGCGAACTCGCGGCGGTTCAGTTCGAAGACGTACGCGGGCGGCTCGCGCAGTTCGTAGCGCTCGGGTTCGAAGTTCTCCCGCCGCTCAATCGCGTCCGCCACTGCTTACTCCTTCCGTTTGGCCGGCGGCACGGCGCACCGCCGCCAGAATCGCCGGGTAGCCGCAACAGCGGCAGAGGTTCCCGTTTAGAGCTTCGACGATCTGCGCTTCGCTGGGCTTCGGCGTACGTTCGAGCAGTACCGCCGTGGTCAGCACCATGCCCGGCACGCAATAGCCGCATTGCATGGCGCCCGCGTCGATGAAAGCCTGTTGAACCGCGTGCAGCTTTCCGTTCGCCGCCAGTCCCTCGATCGTGACGATCATCGCGCCGGCCGCCGCGCGAACGGGAACCAGGCAGGATGTCACCGGCTTGCCATTCAACAAAACCGTGCAGGCCCGGCATTGGCCTTCGCCACAACCGTACTTCGTTCCGGTCAGCCCGAACTCTTCCCGCAGGACATCCAGCAGCGGCCGTTCAGGGTCCGTCGTAACGCTGCGCGCTTGCCCGTTGACTGTGAATTGAATCATCGCACTCAACGTGCCCCCATTATACGCACATTCGGCTTGCGGACCGAATAAACTGGAGGTTCACGATGGCCGCGGCCGCCCCCGAATCCGGTACCACCGCCGTGCTGGCCGAGAAGCCCTCCGTCGCCCGCGACATCGCTCGCGTCCTCGGCGCCACGACGAGAGACGACGGGTTCCTGCACGGCAACGGCTACGTCGTCACCTGGGCCATCGGGCACCTGGTCGCCCTTGCGCAGCCGCACGAGATCAACCCGGAATGGAAGCAGTGGCGCCGCGACCTGCTTCCCATCCTACCCTCGCACTGGCCGCTTGTGGTCTACGAAAAGACCAAGGACCAGTTCGAGACAGTCCGCAAGATCCTCACCTCGCCGCGCGTGGCGCGCGTCGTCTGCGCCACGGACGCCGGCCGCGAAGGTGAACTGATTTTTCGCTACATCTACGAAGCGGCTTCGTGCGACAAGCCTTTCGACCGGCTTTGGATTTCTTCGCTGACTCCGGAAGCTATCCGCCATGGATTTGAGGCGCTGCGCCCGGGTGCGGACTACGATCCGCTGGCCGGCGCCGCGCGCGGCCGGAGCCGGGCCGATTGGCTGGTGGGCATGAACCTGTCCCGCGCCTACTCGCTCGCCTACCGCGAAGAGTTGTCTGTAGGACGCGTGCAGACGCCCACGCTGGCGATGCTCGTCGAGCGCGAACTGGCAATCCGGAATTTCGTGCCCGAGGACTACATCGAAGTCGTCGCGACGTTCCGGAACACGGCGGAGTACCAGGGCACGTGGTTCCGCCCCCGTGATGAAGAGCGTGCCGTCGACAAGGAGTCGCTGCGCGCGTCAATGCGCCTGCCCGCCGATGGCGAGGAAGCCACCCGCATCGTGGAGCGGGCGCGCACCGGATCGGCGGCCATCGAGTCGATCAAATCCGAAACGCAGCGCATGCCGCCACCGCTGCTTTACGATCTGACCGAACTCCAGCGCCATGCCAACCGCTTGTTCGGCTTCACCGCGCAGAAGACGCTCGAACTCGCGCAGGCACTGTACGAAAAGCACAAACTGATCAGTTATCCGCGCACAGACAGCCGCCATCTTTCGCGCGACGTAGCGGCCACATTGCCGCGCGTGGTCAAGGCGATTGAAGCACCGTATCGCGAGTACCTGGCCGAGGGCACTGGCGAACGGCCGCTGGGACGGCGCTTTGTGGACGACGCGAAGGTCACCGACCACCACGCGATCATCCCGGTCCCATCCTCGCCCGCCAAGGCCGATCTCTCCGCCGACGAGCGTAAGATCTACGATTTCGTCTGCCGGCGCCTGCTGAGCGCATGGCACGACGATCACGTGTGGTCGGTCACCACCGTGATCACGGCCATCACTAGCGGCGACATTGTGGACCGGTATCATACTTCCGGAACGGCCATCCAACAAGTGGGATGGAAAGTGCTCGACGTGCAGGTCGAGCGGAAAAAGAAGAGCGGCAAGGCCGAAGGCGATGCTGACGTCGGGCAGGTCCTTCCACCGGATCTGCGGGAAGGGCAGCGCCAGGAAGTATCGGACGTGGAAGCCGTGAGCAAGAGGACCCGTCCGCCGAAGCGATTTACCGAAGGCACGTTATTGACGGCGATGGAGACAGCCGGCAAGACGCTCGACGAGAAAGAACTGTCGGACGCGATGAAGGAGTCCGGTCTCGGCACGCCCGCCACCCGGGCGGCCATCATCGAGGTCCTCCTGAAGCGCGGCTATATCGTGCGCAATGGGAAAAGCCTGGAGGCGACGGACAAAGGTATCCGCCTCATCGAGGTGGTCCACCCGGAGGTGAAGAGTCCCGCAATGACGGGGCAATGGGAGGCGTACCTGAAACGGATCGAGCGTGGCGCCGCGCAACTCGACCCGTTTCTGGAGGGCATCGAAGATTACGTACGCGAAGTCGTGGGCAAAGTTGGCCAAACTCCCCGTCCCGCTGCTCCACCGCCGGCGCCCGCACCAGCCCCAGTCGAACCGTTAGCCGCCCATGTCACAGCCGCGGGCGGACCCGCCGCAGCCGAGTCGCTCACGGACCTGTTGCATCGTGTCTTCGGCTTCGCCACGTTCCGGCCAAACCAGGAGGCTGTATGCCGGGCCGTCGTCGCGGGCCGCGATGCGCTGCTCGTCATGCCGACTGGGTCGGGAAAATCCCTCTGCTACCAGTTGCCCGGCGTCGCGCTCGGCGGAATCACTTTGGTCGTTAGTCCATTGATCGCACTGATGGAAGATCAGGTCGCCCGGCTGAAGCAGTGGGGGCTGGCGGTGGAGCGAGTCCACTCCGGACGCGATCGCGCGGCTTCGCGGGAGGCCTGTTTCGACTACCTCAACGGCAAACTCCAGTTCCTGTTCATAGCCCCCGAGCGGCTTCGGGTTGCCGGGTTCCCGGAAATGCTAGCCAAGCGAAAGCCGTCGCTCATAGTCATCGATGAGGCGCACTGTATCTCGCAATGGGGCCACGACTTCCGGCCCGACTACCGGAAGCTGGGCCAGTATCTGCCCACGCTGCGCCCCGCTCCGGTCCTCGCGCTGACGGCCACCGCGACGCCCCTCGTGCAAAACGATATCTGCGCCCAGTTGGCGCTAAAGAAGCCGGAGCGATTCATCCACGGATTCCGGCGCGAGAACATCGCGGTCGAGATCGTTGAAGTTCCTCCGGCGAATCGTGGCGAAATGGCCGGTGACCTTCTCCTCGATCCCGCCCGTCGGCCCGCAATCGTATACGCTCCTACCCGGAAACAGACCGGTGCCCTCGCCGCCGATTTCGAGCAGCATTTCCCCGCCGCGGCCTATCACGCCGGTCTCGATGCCAAGCATCGCCAGCGGGTGCAGGAAGAGTTCCTGGCCGGCAAGTTGGAGGTAATGGTGGCGACGATCGCCTTCGGCATGGGCGTCGACAAACCCGACATCCGTACCGTCATACACACCGCCTTGCCTTCGAGTCTCGAAGCGTACTACCAGGAGATTGGCCGTGCCGGCCGCGACGGCAAGCCGAGCCGTGCGGTCCTCATGCACTCCTACGCCGACCGCCGCACACACGACTTCTTCTTCGAACGCGACTACCCGCCGCCCGGTGTGCTCGATATGATCTTCAGACGGCTCACGCCGGAGCCGCGGTCTAAAGAGGAGTTGCGCCAGCAGGCGCCGATGGACCCGGACACCTTCGACAAGGCGCTCGAAAAGCTCTGGATTCACGGCGGCGCGCTGATCGACTACGCCGAAAATGTCACGCGCGGCGAGGGACAGTGGATCGAGTCCTACGGAGTGCAGGTCGAGCAGAAGCTCGCCCAGCTCGAACAGATGATCCGTTTCGCTCAGACCGACCAGTGCCGCATGTCTGCGCTCGTGCGGCACTTCGGCGATCTCTCCGATGGCTTGCGCCCGTGCGGGATTTGCGATTTCTGCGCACCGGGTCAGTGCGACACCCAACAGTTCCGGCCGGTGTCGGAGTACGAACGGGAGGCTGCCATGGATATAATTGCCGCGCTGCGCGCGGGACGGGAAACGTCCACCGGCCGGCTGCACGCGCAGATCTATCCGAACGGCCTCTTAGACCGCGACGCCTTCGAGGAACTCCTCGGCGCGATCGCGCGCGCTGGGTTTGTCCGGTTGACGGACGCCGTGTTTGAGAAAGATGGCCGGTCGATTCCATATCGTAAGGTGGGCTTGACCCGGGAAGGCTGGACCGTCCAGGAGGACGCCCTGGCCGCTTTGACTCTGCGCGCGGCCATCGAGCCGCCCGCCGCTGCCCCACGCCGGGGGAAGAAGGATCGCAAGGCGCCCGCCCGGCGCGGCAAGACCGCAGCCGCGCCTGCCGTGAATGAGCCCGATCCCACCGCTGAAGCCGCCCTCCGTGCCTGGCGCCTCGAAGAAGCCAAAAAGCGCGGCATCCCCGCCTTCAAGATCTTCAGCGACCGCGCCCTCCGCGCCCTCGCCGCCGCCCAACCTGCCTCCGACGGCGAACTCCTGGCCATCCCCGGAATCGGCCTCAGCACGGTCGAAAAGTATGGCGGCCAGATCCGCCGGATCCTGCGTCAGGGAGCGGGGTAAGCATGTCGCGCGA
>CAYPUQ010000362.1:0-6508 GCA_964413655.1 uncultured Solibacteraceae bacterium
ACCGCGCCGGTGCCGCCGGCGCACTTGTCGTTCATCGACGGGATCTTCTTCTTCCGGCCCGTCTCGGGGTCTTCCTTAAAGATGATGATCTTGGCGTCCTGGCCGCCCAACTCGATCACCGAACCGCAGGCCGGATACAGTTTCTCGACCGCGAGCGATACGGCGTTCACTTCCTGCACGAACTTCGCGCCGATGTGCCGGCCCACGCCGGAGCCGCCCGAACCGGTCACGAAAATGCGGCAGTCCGATGGTTGGAAGCCCTCGATCTCCGATTCGAAGCGGTGGAGGAACTCCAGCACTTTTTCCGGCTGCTTGGTGTCGTGGCGCTGGTAGTCCCGCCAGAGAATCTGGTCGGTGGCCACGTCCACGACGACGGCCTTGACAGTGGTGGATCCTACGTCGAGACCAATGGAGAGTTGACGGCTCATGGGCAAATTAGCTCTAGTCCAGTCTACGGGAAATCAGGATGTTAAAGGCGGCCGCTATCAGTGAACGGCCACCAGAACCTTCGATTCGGGCTGCCAGCCTTCAGCCTTCGCTCGCTCGGCGATGTGCAGCGCGAAGTTCGCGGCCATGCCCACCACACCCTTGTAGTGGGGCGTCTTGTACATCGGCCGTTTCATTTCCGGATGCTCCTCGACGAAGCGGCGGCAGTCGTCCAGGGTCAAGCCGGTCTTGTCGAGCGTTTCCTGGAATTCGCGTTTGGCTTTGTTCTTCGCTTCGCCGAGCGCCATCTGCACGCGGGAGTGGGCGTTCACTTCCCCTTCGCCCGACGTCTCGATGGGCAAGTAGATAATCTCGCGGAACTGCGAGACCACCGCCGCCTGCGCGCCGTCGGACTGCGTGGAAGGCATGCAGCCGAACGGCTTCACGCTCAGCACCATGTGCGCCAGGTCCTTGTTCGAATAGTAAATGTTCTTGGCGACCTCCAGGTGGCCTTCGCCGCCGCCTGCCCGGGAGTTGTAGAACGGGTGGCCGATCCGCTGCATCTCGTACTGGTCGGCCAAATGATGGCCGATGCCGCCGAGCGCCTCCACCAGCCGGTGGTACTCGCGCTTGAAAATCCCTTCCGCCAGTCTGAGTTTGGCCAGCCGGTTGCGATACGTCCACTCGATCTTGGCCCGCTTGCCGAGCCGCCAGATGGGCGGCAGGATCGCTCCCTCTTCCAGGCCCTTCATGTCGCGGTACTTCTGCACCACCTGGTGGATCATGTAAGTGATCCACGTGCCGACCGGCTCCACCAGCACTTGAGCGCCCTCGCGCTCCAGGAAGGTGAACATGTTGAAATTGCCGTCGCCCTCGGTGGTCTGCGCCCAGAATTCACCGGTGATCTTCACGATCGGCTTCACGCGCAACCGGTCCACTTCCACCTGATCGAACATGTCGCGGCATTGGTGGAGCGAAGCCGTGAAATCGTCGCCCGAGAGCTGATTGACGAACTTGCCGATGTACTCCGCCGTGTCCTTGAAGCCGCCCAGGAACCCGCCAAGTTTATCGTCCACGCGCCAGGGTTGCTTTCGCCGGAAGACCTCGTGCATGTAGTCCATGATCCGGTCCAGCGTTTCGTCGGTCTCGCCCGCGTTCACCTCGAAGGGCCGGATCGCGTAGCCGACCTCGTTCAACACGTCGCCGCAGTTCAGCGCATTCAGGATGCCCAGGAAGAAGTCGAGGTTCATCTCCAGCCCGGCTTCGCAATCGGACTGCGATAGGCCGCCGGCCTGCTGGAACAGAATCACCCGGAATCCGTCGAACCCGGAGTTCCGTAGCGCCAGCCGGTACTCGGCCTCGTACATGCCGAACCGGCATGGGCCGCAGGCGCCGGCCGTCAGGAACACGTAGCGGTCGATGATCTCCTGTTTGGACAGACCCTGCTCTTCCAGGTGCTGAAGGTACTGAACCAGGTTGCCGACCGTGAAATAGGTGGGGTTGCACTGGCCGTTGTTTCCGAACTCCTTGCCGGTCTGAAACGCCGATACGTCGGGAGTGGGGATCGCCTCGGCCATATAGCCGAGCCCTTCGAACGCGGCGTGGAGAAGTTTCTCGTGCTTCCAGGTCAAGCCCCCGAACAGCAGGGTGGTGTGGCCGCGCTGCTGCTTGGTAAAGGGTTTCTCGACTGGCTTCTTGAATTGATGGACTTCTTTTTTCTGGAGCCCGGCCTCGCGCTCCAGACGTTCCCGTTCCTCGGCGAGACGCTGCTGAATGATCTGTTCAATAGCGTGATCGGGGTTCGACCCAATCTGAACCAGACCTCCGGCCGGGATGGGTTTGGGTTCCATGGGTTGGGTGCTCAATTTTCTATGCCTCCAGAATCAGCACAACTGTGTACAGATTCGACAGTATATCGCGTTTCAAGTGTCTCTTAGCAGGATGGGCGTCAATCTGTACTAATCCAAGCAGATTTCAGTGAACAGGCATATCGGTGATTGGAGGGGGAATCCTACGGGGTCAGGGTTTGAAAATTTGGCTCGTTGTACGGCGTAACTCTATGATGGACAAGGGGTGTGCCGTCGCGGCCTTGGATGAGGGGCCGCGCCCTGGGCCGGCGCTTGGGCGGTTCACAGCGCCGCCAGGATCGAGGCCAGATCGCTCAGGCCGATCGCTTCGACGTCATCGCTGATCGGATAGCTCTCCCCTCCCGCGTAGACGGTAAAGGACCGCATCGGCTTCACGGAGGACCGGCCAACTCGTTATAGGGCTCCAGCTCCGCACCACCGGCAGGTCCACCAGCAGATCGATGTAGCCTATGACTGCCAACATGGTCCAGAGCCTCTCCAACGTTTCCGCCGGAATGCGGGGCCAATAGTGAAACTGCCGGACATCCGAAGCCGCCAGAAAGCTGTCCGGCAGGCCTCCGCGAACCCACAACCGTATCGTGCCGCGCAACACCTGGAACAACTCCAGTGTGCGGTGAATCTCGTCGAGGATCACCAGCGGTCTTCGCATTCCTTCGGAAACAGCGACGGCTCGTTGAGCTTCGCACGGTCGCTCCGCGACTCCAGATCGAGGTGCAGCGCCTTCCTTGTCTTACCGATCTCCAGGGCCAGTGTCGTCTTGCCAACCTGCCGCGGGCCGATGAGGGCGGCAGCCGTTTGCCGCTTGAGGGCCCGCTCAATGGTCTCGTGGGCTTGGCCCGCCCATTATGGCCGTCGCTCCGCGTCTCCAACCTGCTGCAGGTACTCACGGAACCGCGTTGCACGCTCCCGCTCCTCGGGCGACTGGGCGAACTCAATCGCCCGCTCCAGGCTCTTTCGCGCCTCGTCGGGCCGCTTCAACTCGTGCTGACAAAGAGCAAGGCTCGAAAAGAACGCGAACGCCTGGTCCGGCTCGACGTTCTTCACCTGCGAAAGATAGCCGTAAGCGGAACCGTACTCTTTCCGCCGGATCAAGAGGTGCGCCAGAAACATCCGGACGCGGTATTCGGCCGGCTCCAGCCGGACGGCCTCCATTAGGGCGGCCACCGCGTCGTCGCCCCGGTCCGCGTCCACTAGCAGCCTCGCGTAATCGAACCAGGTCTTTGCGTTCCCGGCGCCAAGTTTGGCCGCGCGCCCGAAATGCTCGATCGATGCGTCCATCCGTCCGGCGTAAAGATCGGCGTACGCCTGAGCCTCGGCCACCCGCCAGTTCCCGGCGTCTTCCGCCGCCAGCGGAGCCAACAGATCCCGCGCCGCGTCGAACCGCCCGAGGCTCGTCAACAGGTTGGCCCGCACAAGTCCGGCGTCCACCGCCGGCGCTGCGCGCACTTCGATGTTCTCCACCGCCTTCGGAAACTTGAAGTCGACGTCGGCCGCGTAGAACGCGCTCTGGCGGATGTAGCTTCGCAAGTCTTTAAAGACTTGCCCCGTGTCCTTGCCGTAGACCTCGAGGAACAGCGCATTCGGGTCCCGGCCGGCATCGGCCGCCGGGATCAGCGCCGGCGACTTCATCCGGTAGTCCGGGTCGAACATCAGCATGTGGGTAAGCGCCCAACTCTGGGCGTAGAACAACCCGGCGCGGTTCTTTTCGTTGTATTCCGGCGAATCGTGCGCGACGGCGAACAGCGTTTCGAGCGGCAGCAGTTTCCCTTGCGTCAGAACGAAATAATATGCCTGAATGGGCGCGCCAATCTGCACCCTGCCGCCCATCGGGCGGATGGTCGAGTACACTTCGGCGAAACCTTCGTTCAACCATAGCGGTAGTTTCATGCCTGAGTGACTCACCAGCAAGTGGAGATATTCGTGAACCACGACGCGAAACTGCTCGGCGTCGAAATCCTGCATAACGATGTAGTCTCGGTCTGGCCCCGCCGTGTAATACGCGAACGTGCTTTCGCTGAAGCGGTACGGCTGGTACTCTTTCTCACCCCGGAAGACGATCAGCCGGACTGGTTTCGTGGCCTTCGGATGAAGGTCCAGCACGTGTGTGAAGAACGCCCGGACCTGCTCGAAATGCGTGATCCCCCGCCGCGCCGCGCGTTCGCCGTGGGTGGTGTACATCTCGAAGTGCGGGCTCTGGAGGTGCAGCCACCGCGGCTCGGCGGCCCACCCCTGAAACGCCGCGAACAAAAGGACCAGCGCAGCAACCATGGCGCAGCTATATGGCGCAATCAGCCAAATAATTTCTACACAGCTGCCGGAAACACGTGCCGCACGCACCCTTGCGTGCCGCGTCGCCAATCCTGGCGGCGCCTGGGAATTTTACCGTGCCTTCCCCGGCGCGAGCCGGTAGTCCCCCTTACCGGTCCTGTCCACAAACGTCATCGACACGAGTTCGCCAATGCCCTCCAAACGCCGGTATGTCCAGACTTGGAACGTGGAAGGCGTCTGCGCCGTCTTCCAGTGTTCTTCGATCTCATCCGGCGGTCCATACACAATATAAATACGTCCGCGGTCCGTCTTCCAGCCTGCTTGGGCCGAGGCGCCGAAACGCTCGTTGGCATAGGCTATCCGGCGGTAGTGTTCCTCCTTGGTCTCGTTTCGAGCCGTGCCCGGAGTTGGATCGCGCCGCTGCCAGAACTGCTCGATGAACTTCACTCGTTCTTCATCGCTCGTGAGTCTCCGGAACGCGGCCCGCTCCTCATCCGCGATGATGTAAACCACGTCCTCATTCAGCCACCTGCCGTAGCGCGAGTTCCCGGCGCGCCCTTCCGCCTGCGCCGCGGCGGAACCCTGTTGGGGCGCCTGCCAAGCGGCCAGCGCCAGCGCGGCCATCACCAGGAGAATCGCAGCCATGGCCAGCGGCGTCCAACTGCTGATCGGCCCCTTCGGATACAGCAAACGCCGGATACGTTTCACCAGACTTCCTCCCGTCGCGGCCAAAGCCGGTTCGCGGCCGGGCCAGCGCGTTTCTTCCAGTGCGGCCAGCGCCATCGCATACTCGTGCGCGTCGCCGCGGATGGCGACGGCCATATCGTCGCAACAGTTCTCGCGCTCGGCACGAATCACCCGCGAAATCCACCAGGCCGCCGGATGATAAAAGAACAGCCCTTCTACTAATCGCTGCACCAGGTTCACCAGGTAATCGTGGCGGCGGATATGGGCCAACTCGTGCAATAGAATGGCCTCCACGTGCCCCGCCGGCAATCCGGCCAGCAGGCCGAGTGGCATCAGGATCACCGGCCGGACATGGCCGAGCACCACCGGCGCATCCGCCAAGCTGGACTCCAACAGCCGGACCGGCCGCGAAACGCGCAACTGGCCGCTCAGCCGCTCAAGTTCCTGCTGCCAGCGCTCCGGCGCGGAACACACCCCACGCTCGCGCAGCCGGCGCACCGACAGCCAGCCGGCCGCATGCCGCAGGTAAAAGATCCAGACGCCCGCCATCCAGAACAGCGCCAGCCAAGGCGCGGCGGCCGCCAAGCCGCTCGGCGCGAATCCTGAACGGTCTGAACCGGCCTCGACGCTCCAAGCCGCAAAGGCGCTTGCGGCGGCCGGCCTCAATACCGAGGCCTCTTCCGGCATCGTCCGGGTCAATGTGAGACCGGATGCGGCCACCAGGAGGACCATCGCCGCACACGCCGCCACATAGCGGGCGCGCGCCGGCCGGGTCACCGCCAGAACTACCGCGAGCGCCCCTGCGACGATCGCTCCCTGCCACAAGGAATGAAGCAGCGTCCAGCCGATCGCCCCGGCCCAAGCCGATTCGATCCAAGTCTCGATTGGAGTCATTTCTTCCCCTTTCCGTACTCGTCGAGCAGTTTGCGCAGTTCGGCGAGTTCCCCTTTGCTCGCCTTCCGCGCCGACAGCGCGCCCAGCATCAGCGCTTTGGCCGAGCCGCCAAACGCCCGCTGGAGCAGATCCCCGGCCAGTTGCCGCTGCGTCCACTCGCGCGGCCGCGCCGCCTCGTAGATATGGGCACGCTGCGTCTCATCGCGGCGCACCAACCCCTTCTCTGCCATAATCTGCATGAACTTCAACACGGTGCTGTACTGCGCCGCCCGCCGCCGGCCGACCACCTCGTGAACCTCCCGCACCGTCGCCGGCCCAATGCTCCACAACACCGTCAGGATCTCCAGTTCCGCGTCCGTCGGCCT